>JAPOUS010000196.1:0-283 GCA_026708525.1 Cellvibrionales bacterium | reverse complement strand
ACGGAACCTTCAGTATTTATCTGCACATGATTGCAGATTACGTTTATTTTTTCTTTAGTGATTGGGGTGTACCTTTTTCAGAAAAAATAGCAACGATTCGTACTTATCACGATACGGGATACCATTGGACGCTTTCTCATGGCCAAATTCTTTTGGTCAATAGAGTTTTGCAAGCCCTATTTGGTACGGCACTTATTTATACAACTTTCTTAGTGGCTGATTATTGTTTTAAGGGCATCTCTAATAATTGATTTTGAGGTTCTGCGCTAAATTTCAAGGTTTT
>JAPOUS010000168.1 GCA_026708525.1 Cellvibrionales bacterium | reverse complement strand
CTTTGACGGCTATAAACACTATATTGATAATGTGCAAAAAGTGTCAGGCTTATCATCAAACCCAAGAGGCGGGTTCTTTTATGAAGGCAACCCATTTGATGCAAAACAACAACCCTCTATTTATTTGTTTGTCAGTTCTGCCGCAAGCTTCAGTGTTTGGAATTTAAAACATGAATTTAGCCATTACTTGAATGCACGCTTTGTTAAATATGGTCATGTCAATGATTCGGCGCTTTACCTCTTTTGGGAAGAGGGATTGGCAGAATACATAGCTAAAGGCAATTGGAATCCGCAGGCACTGTCGTTATTGAAGCAGTCTAACATGCGTACATTGGCGGATATTTTTGATGTGACTTATAAAGACACCAGCGAAGAAGTGTATTTATGGAGTTATTTAGGTATTCGTTATATTGTCGAGCATCACCCAACCAGCTTGATGGATATTGTGTCTGCGTTACGTTCAGATGAGCACGATGCGTTTAAACAAACGTTGAATACATTGGCTTCATCGCAAGAAGACCATTTTCAGAGTTGGTTGAAAGAACTTAACGCAAATTAATCTCCTTGTTTTAATGCACTAACAGTTTTAAAGCAAGGTGGCTACTGAGGCTATCTTTATTGAATAGTCATTTGAGTAGTTTAGCTAAGGCCCGAAGGGGCCTTTTTTAGGTTACGGTTAAATCTATTGGCGTTGGAAAAAATCAAAAAAACCTGTCGAGGGGTTTTTTTCAATGCTGGATCTTATGGGAGTACCTGCTACTGTGGGTGAATTAAAGTCACAAATGGCAGGACGTATTTGATTCCAATCCATGACAATTTTTCGATGTGTAAACTGCCAAAAATTGCCATTGTATATGTATTTATCAAGGTAGCGTCCTCCAATGATAATCTCTTGATTATCATTCGTTATATGATATGCATGACAATAAACTTCACCTTCTGCGATATTGCCTTGAATGGTTATTAGGTGATTGGTCACTGTATGTGACGTCAGTTTCATCTCTGTTAATATTTTTGGTAACCATTTTACAAAATCAGCCCCGCTACCTGTAAACATTTCGCCATGTTCATCAATTGAATCCGTGTGATACAACTTAGCTAAACTAGCATAATCCCGGCGATCTACTGCTCTACAGTATTTATAGACTAATTCTTGTATTAAGAGTTTTGCTTCAAATTCATTCATCCAAAATTCCATGTTTATCAAGCTGATATGGCTGAAATAAACCTTATAGGTTTGATTAGTTTACAGTTCATTATCTATTCAAGTGTCCATTGTTTTTTTAAACTTTAAAATCAATAGTCGCTGTTATTTAACGATGAATGTTTACAAGAGCCACATACGATGCCTGTATGTAAAGTTCTGAGATAGGGATGAGGCTAGCGCCTCACCTTACTTAATATGTTGTATTTAGATCTAGTAACGAACATTGGTAAATGAACCAGAAAGGTTATGATCGTTGGGTAAGCCTGCTGAAAACTCCCCTGATATTGTTAGACTATCGATGGAGTAATCAAAAATTTCAGGCTCTTCATTACCTTGGTCGTAGGTAAAGTCGTAACTGTCAGAGGGTGATAAGGCGTAAGTGGCTGTGACTTCGTTATATGTTGACGTATTATTTTCTGGCTCACCTTGGCGTGTGCTAGAGCTTTTAAGATTATTTTGCGTAAGGTCTAGATGCAACATATCTTGATCAGATGAACGTGCAAGCATGCTAAACCCTGTTAGTTTACCCGTTGCAGAGCGTGGTGTGTTCTCTGACTCTGGCTCATAAGAATACATAATGTCTGCTTCATTGTACTCAATGCAGCCGATGGTGAAGTCCGTTTGTTGGTTAATGATGGCTTCATTATTATGGTAAAAAGCGCTTGTTGTAAATGTTCCCAGGTTATTCTCAAAAAAATCAGTAGACTCAGAGAATTTATATCCGCGAATAGTTGATGAGGCTCTGGTATCGCCCTTTTCATCATAGGTGTAGCTGATGTCTGCTGTGAGTGATAGATGATCGTCAGCAATAATAAAACTTGCCTCAATTAATGCGTCGTCTTTATCTCTTTTATCTTCGGTGAAGGTATAGCGGGATTCAGTTTTGGTTAATATATCGGTATCGAGCTGGAAGGGCGCCTCTTCATCCAGCTTACAACTGGTTAGAGAAATCGTGTCATCTGCATGTTCTTTAACGATGACCATCGTTTTCGAGTAGCTAGGGCCACTGGCTGTTTGTGTGGTATCCAAGTGGTCAAAATACTCAGTCGACTGGATTCGACCCGATTCAATAAATATCCACGTGCCATCAAGAGAGTCTGTTGCGCTAAGTGGTGGGAAGCTCTGTTGCGCCTTAGTGTAGATTTGCTCGCTGCGTGAGGGGCCATTATCCGAGTCGTCGCAGCCTGATAAAATGAATAAGCTTGCTGAAGCGGCAATTAAATATGATTTGATGGGGGGCATTGATAAGAATCCTTTGTGTTTTTTATTTAAGCCATACTATCTACAGATAGATTGCTGATTCCTATAGTATTTTTCTTTGATGTAGTTTTGTGAGGATAATGCACGTGTCACGGGGAGGAGCGTAGCGACGATCCCGTGGACATATATGGACGCTCCGAAAATTTCAAGCAAAAAAATCTCTTAAGCGTGAG
>JAPOUS010000222.1 GCA_026708525.1 Cellvibrionales bacterium | reverse complement strand
AGGAGCGTGGGAACGAGTTTTGCAACAAGACAATCGCTGTGAAATGAACTACTAGCAGGCAAAAAGTACGCAAATAGCAGCCAAAACCTCAACGGATTCACCGTCTCATCACTACTAAGGGGGAGGATTTTCTAAAATAGGTGACATGTCGCCAAAAACCATCCGCTTAGACTTCATCCACTGCCTTGCTAGGTTAGGTTTTCCTCCAAGCTTATTAGCCAATGCATCCTCCACTTGACTTAATAAGTTTCTCGCAGGTTTCTGACGAGAGACCAAAGGCGCTGATGCAAGCTCGCGAAGCCCCTTTGGCAAGATGAGTGATTGTTTGATACTTTTTCCACTGCGCAAGGTTGTCGTATATTTACTATATGTATACCCCTTTCCTTCCACAAAATTTAAAGGCCGCTTAACAGTCATATCCCAAACGATCTTCCAATCCCTGACGCTCTGCGCGAAATCTTCATTGCTTTGTGCTGCCGACACACTCTCTCGAATCATTGTTATATCAGGTGGCTCCCCTACATCTGCACCATTTTGTGATGAGCTAGACGCGTCTAATTGTGCGCCTGGAGCTGTATCTGTAGCACTGGACGCTTGGCTTTCTATCATCTCGACTTGAGAACTGCCTGAAAAAAACCGACCAAGTTTACTTGACCACTCCGCAATTTTGGGTGCCATAGAAATACCACCGGTTACGGCTGAGGTCGAACCGCTAACAATATTTATATAATGCCATGCTCTGGCTGCTGCTTTATTGCCAGAATCGAGAGCTATTTGTGTGCTCATCATAGAGAGGCCAGAAAGCGTACCAGTAACACCAGAAGCTACACCTGCTGCTGCCGAAAACGTGAGACTGGCTCCCCCAGTAGGAACAGCTAATATCGTGCTTAATATGCCCAACGCCGTAAAGCCTGCTCCTAAACTATAGCTCTTCGCCTGCTGGGCAGAATGCCCTGTGGGGTCGATAAATTCAATTGGGTTTGCATTTGCATACGCATAGCGATTATCTATCGGCCATTGATCTTTAGAAATAAAACACCTGGCATACGAACTGAAAAATCGGTTTCTAAGCCAGGTAAGATCAACAAGTTGATCTGTAACTTCTTGATCCCAACCGAAATCAATACTCGGCTGTCCACAGAATAATGATTCTGATGAACCATAGGCTTCATAATCATGAAGCAATGCCTCTTTGTCGTTAATGGATAATCCAGTACTCTGGTTAGTCCGAATCAAGGTGTCTAATCCATTGATCGATAAGCTTGCCAGTATCTTAGCATCGTGACGTAAAAAGGTTTTCCACGTATGTTGATGAAAAGCTGTCATTACTTCTTTATGAGGATTAAAATAAAAATCGCTGTGATCACTACCTGCAAATCGATGAGCTAACGTACCATCCGGGTAATAGTGGTAACGCACCGTCCTTCCACCAGGCAAAGTAACTTGAAGTAAAAAGTCATTATCATCAAATTGATAGTGGAATCCTCGCCCATCTTCCAACAAGCGGCCATTAACATCATGCGTAATGGAAAAACGATTGTCATGACCATTTTTTTTAAATGCGACCATTTGATCTAATTCGTTGTAGCGATAACGGATATGTGTTAACACATTATTCACGGTTCTCATCTCTTCAATCAAATTGTTGTTACCATCATAAGCATAAGCCACCTTTTTAGTGCGTTGCTTATTTTCTTCATAGCTTTCTAGCGTTAACCGATTAAGTGAATCATAACGATATTGTTTAAGTAAGTGATGAGGCAGTTGATTGTGATCATTAAAGAAGGTTTGCTGAGTCAATAGCTGCCCACGAGCATTGGTTTGATAGTCAACTTCATAGCTTAGATGGTCACCTTGCTGTATTTTCTGTTTCACCAACTGACCGAAAGCACCATAAAACAACGCTGACTCCACCGGCTCATTAGTAGAACCAATAGCATACTTAATTAACTGCCCTTGTTTACCGTTATCATCCCTACCATAAAAAAAATGTATTTGGTGATTTTCTGCCTGAATACTTGAGAGCTTATCTTTATCTTTTTCAAGATACTGAAACTGTTGTTCAATACCATTAACATCTTTTTGGTTAACCAGTCGGTCGTATTCATCATAGGCATAGGTGACAAACCGATGCTCTGGGTAATACTGCGCCGTCAACAACCCAGAAGGAGAATAGTCATAGCGTAGTTCTAACCCATCAGAGTCTTTGGATTCAAACTTATGCCCATCTGCATTGTATTGATGAGTAATTCGATAAAGCTTATTTTCTCGATACCATTGGTTTTCAATCAATTGGCCACGTGCATCATAAGCATAATTCAGTGTGTGCCCATCATTTAGCGTAGTCTGAATTAAACGGTTATTATGATCATACTTATAACGCACCTTAAGCTGCACATGTCCGTCAATTAATGGCGATTGTTCTTCAACTAATCGGTTATCTTCATCATAGATAAGTTGATATCCAGAGTGAACGGATTGATATTGTTTGTCAGTGAGTTTTTTAGTTTGGTGATATTTATTTGCAAATATATCATATGTCACCTTTTTATCGAGATGAATACCATCAAATCCATGGATATCAATATGAATAGGATTTAACGAGGCATCATAGTCAATATGGGTAGTGTTGGTATCACTCACTTTTCG
>JAPOUS010000185.1 GCA_026708525.1 Cellvibrionales bacterium | reverse complement strand
GAAAATAACGACTTGGACGTTATTCGCTTACAAAATGCATAACGCATAAAACAAAGGCAAAGAAAAAAAGCATAAAAACAGCGCTTTGCCAGTGAGTAGGACTTCTTCATTGCCTTGATTGCTCATGCTCTGTTCTTTTTCAAGCAAATTGAAGGAATGGCAGTCAAAAAAGCAATAAATTTGCTATCTGAATCGATACCCACGCTTACCAGCAGCTAACTCACAAGCCTTAAATACACTCTCCCGCAAAAGCTCATCTGACTCCAACAAAGCAATCACCGACTCAGCATCAACGGGCCGAGATTGCTTAACATCAGACCTAACCGCATCAAGCAATTCCATACTGACACTTACCTCATGGTGTAATTTAGCCTCCAAGGCCTGCAATCTGATATCTGTCGCTAGCTCAATCTCCGCAATTTTTGCATTAACATATTGAATCGCTTTATTTACGATTTCACCCGTACCCTCATCAACTTCTACGAGTGCATCTAACTGCTCTTTAATTGCCAGTATCTCTTTATTCATTGTCGCTTTTCTCTATGTTCAAAAATTTTTTTAGGATTTTTCAATTTTTAGTTTGGTATTTTCTGGTGAAGCCTGCCCTCGATGGCATCTTGAATTAAATGCCTGCCCTCGATGCTGATCTTTAAAAAAGGGTAGGGGCGTTCGCCCGTGTATCCCGGTACTCTGTGGAATCTGGTTTCAAGCTTGAAATATTGTGAATAGTGCTTGGTCGGCATGTTGTTTTTGTTGAATATGCCAAGCTCACGTAATTGGGCGTTCATCTTCATGGTGGACATGTTTAAAAACTTGGCCACAGAGCCCTTGGTGTAAAAGATGGTTTGATCAAGCGATGACATAAACTAAATCCTCCAGATTAACTGGCAACTCTAGGATGTTGTTTTTCTGTTTGTTTTTGCCGTTTTTGGCACGGCTTGTGCGCACTCGGCTAGGTCGTGCCTTTGGTGTGCGAACTTGGGCGTCTACGCCAAGTGACATTTGAAACATCAAGCCGAAAGCGATAGCAAGAATGCCTTGTTCAAAGCCCTTGCGAATAGCTTCGTACATGTTTTTAACGCCCAGCTTATATCGAATACTGTTCTCGCGCCCTGCAATGGTGTTGGGTGATACGCCTTGAATTTTGGCGATCATCTTGGCGCTATTGCCCTCACTGCGCAGTTTGAGCGTCCATGTTTCGAGCTTTGTTAGTGGGCGGTTAAACATGCCGATCCGAGTGATTACCAATGATTATATTTAATTATGATAACTGTTAATTTATATTTGTCTACTACCAAAGGTAATTTACATTAAAAATAACCATTTTTTTGGTGGTTAGAATATTTTTGCTCTCTGCGTTAAGTTTTTTTCTGGATTTAATAATAAACAGGGAGTTTTGAATGAAATATCTTCTTTGGGTTGGTTTTGTTTTTATACTTGGATGCGGTTCGATTCAAGAGATGCCACAGGATCAAAGCCTGTTTTATTGGCCTTTAAGGATGAGTTAAAGGGATACATTTTGAAGGGTGAGGTTAAGAGTGACTGGTAGTTCAATTTCTTATCTCTTGCCGAGTACTCTGCCAATGATTTTATCATCAATGCTAATTTCGTCAGATATTATTTTGTGTTTATCATTGGTGGTTTGCCAAACCCACTTACTGCCTAACTTGACGATCAGTCTAATCATTGGCTCTTTTTCACAAGTTGGTTTGATTAAGTAATATTTTCCATCTTGAAGATTGGTATCTTTTGTATCAATTCTGGCGCAAGCGCCTTTTGGGATAGATACGCCTTGATTGGTTTGCATTGCTGTATCAGGAACAATTACAGCGATACCTTTAAATCCGGCGGGGCTTAAAACTTTGTTTATTTTCTTTTCTTCAAGCTGGTCAATTGAATCCTCTATGTTAAAAAGCGGTGTCATTTTGGGCATTAATGCGTTTTTAATATTTTGTTCTGGTGCACCTTTTTCGCCTGCTATTGCTGCAAGTCTTGGGCTGAAATCTGAAATTTTGCACTCTAGAAATGCTGAAAGCTTAATGGCTGCATGAAGCCCTATGGGGTTGACTGCATTAAGATAATGAGAGAGTCCTGGCTGGGTCATGCCAATCATAGTTGCAGCTTCCTTCTGGTTGAACTTCTCAATTTTTTGTTTCTTTACAAACAATGCCTTGAGTTTTTCGGACTCTTTTACGTTTACTGGTGTGATCTTTTTCATAGGTTTAATTATCTCACCTAAATTAAATTTCTTGAAATAACCAAATTTATGATGTAAATATATAACAAATGGTAATTGATATATTGGTTATATGATTTTGGTTACTTTATCTCTTGAAAGTTTCGTTAGTCGCTGTGACGGTGGTCAATCCGAGGCAGCAAGTAGAATTGGTTGTAACCAGACCAATATTTGTAGGCACCTAAAAGAAATAGCACTTGGCACAAAGCAAGTTTTAGTTTCTTTGGATGGTGAGACTGTTGAGGAGGTCGCCATTATTAAAGGGTTAAATAAGCGTCCTTTAAGCATGAAGTATCTGCCTGTCAGTGAAGTTACTAATAATGCTAGCTAATTACCTCTAGTAAAGTTCTCTTATAAAAAACCTGTATGCTTAACCAGTTAAGGGATTGACAATGAAAAAACAAACTGGTGGCTGGTTTAAGCTTTATCGCCATTTACTCCA
>JAPOUS010000071.1 GCA_026708525.1 Cellvibrionales bacterium | reverse complement strand
TTCGAGATCATAAGAAAATTTTAGATTTTCATGCAACTTATGATTCGCAATTACAATTAGCCAAGTCAACCACCTGGTGGATCAATGGGGTAGGTCGCCCGAGAACGGATGCTGTCACTTATCGCTATGACTCGTTAAAGCGCCTTATAGCCGAAACACATCAAGCAGATACTGAATTCAATCCATTTACCGAAAAACGCTATCAGTATGATGGCAATAATAATTTACTCAAGATTCAAGAGCTATCCAATGCCCAATCCAAGGTAACCCACAATACCTACAATGCGAGTAATCAATTAACCACTATTGAAGAAAATGGTCAGGTATTTTATCAATCGTATGATTTAGCAGGCCGACTCATAACGGATAAAGAGGGTAATCAGTATAGTTATGATGCTCAAAACTTTTTAATGTCTATCCAGCAGCCTGATAAGCAAAGGGTTGATTTTGATTATTATCCAACTGGGCTTTTAAAAGAGCGGCAGTCTTCTACGTTAGGTGTAATGTTTTACTATGATCCGCATGCAAATATTATAGCTGAGAAGCGAAATGGGGTTGAAAGCAGTCTTTGTCGCGTTGAACGGTCAATCCATGCAATCCAATCATTCAATGAAATCTCACCTATTTTGTCATCCAATACCAGTATAAAAGCATCTTTTAGCGATAAGCCTGCAACTATCCCCTGGCTTGTTGATGGGTATGGTCAGTTAGAAAAACAAAATAATGATAACGCGCTATCTAATTACGCTTGGCTTCAGAGTTACACGGATTTTGATACCCATTTAACTTATTTAAATAGCCGTTTTTATCTCCAATCAATTAGGCAGTTTTTAACTCCTGATAAAAGCCCAGGCATGAATGCCTATAACTTTGGCGCGGGAAACCCTTTGAGTTTCCCTGATTTATCAGGTTTTTCCCCTGTCAATTATGCCTTGGGTGGAGCGGTTATAGGTTTATCAGCAGCCAGTGTTTTATGGTCAATATTTGCTGCCCCTATTACCGGTGGCAGCTCGTTGGTAGCATCTATGGCCTCAGTGTTATCGGGCGTGTTGGGAATAGCATCGGGCAGTACATTGATCGCCTCACAAGCACTTGCAGATCAAGGAAATACGGCTCTATCAAAAACGTTGATGGCCTCCAGTATCGGGCTGGGTGTTGGTGCAGCAGTTGTTGGTATGGGAGGGAGTTATTTTGCTCCAGAAATATCAGATGCACTCGGTTTATCGAGTGGGATTACTGAAAAGGCGCTTAAAACGGTATCGAGCGCTTCATTGTCTGAAGAAATTTTCCAAGCAGCATCGATTGAAAAGACATTTTTGCCTATAGATAATTTGGCACCTGATCCAGGTGATTTGTCACCATTATTTGATGCCGAAGATGCAGTCTCGGGTTCTACTGACGTTGTTATGGAAGCGGCAGATCAAACGCCAATTTATCTTCAATCAATTATTCAAGCTATTCGGCAAGGTGGTTTTGATTTTAGCAACTTTCTTCCCCTTGCGGAATATCATGCTCTTGAGAGGTTAGGCCTCGATATCTTAAGCGTTTGGGAAACACCTTTAACACAATATACGACGAGTTTCGGTGCAATTGGCCAATCAAGAAATTGGCGAATTGATTTTCGAGTGGGCAGTGTCGCGCATATGCGTGCAAGACAATTGTTCACGCATATTGGGCGGTGGAGTGTTGATATTGGTTATAGAGTGTATGATTTGGGTAATGCTGTGGTGGTATCTAGGATAATAGCAGCCTTTAATGAAAGGGTAATGAATGCGCCCACAGCCGTGATTGATACCCTAGATAGCATTCCCTATTGAGTCAATAAGGGCTAAGATTTCGAGCACACCAAAGTAAAACCAAATCAGTGTAGTAGCATTGTTTCGATGGGCATGCCTAAATAACTTTCTAAGAGGAGGGTGCGCTTGTATTAGAGTCAGTATGAATGGCAACCCGCTCTTTGCTGAAACTATTCAAGGCATCTGCTAATACCCTATGAATTTAGTTTGCGCCGCCTTATATCTTTCCTGATACACAGTTTTTTTCTTGTGAATCTGCTTTGGTTGTGCATTGTTCAAACGTATATTCGAAAGCGCCTAGCGGACTACCCCAGTTTGATTCCGTTACTGTGATATCACCATCGGTGTTAATGTCTGTTTGAGTGAATGTTCCTGAGCAGTCACTTTCTTCAGTAAACGCAAAGGCATTTGATGTATCTAGATTGGCACTTGAGTACGATTCATCACCATCATTGTTTCTTGACCAGCTAATTTCGGAGCGTTCATCGTCTTTATATAATGCATATTCTCCAGAATGGGCTAGATCATCTTTGAGGGTTACATCATAAGTGATAAGAGAATTTTCGTTATCATGGTACTCTATCGTAAACATAAGAATACCGTCGGTCATTTCAACATTCGTGGGGTTAAGGTCGCCTGCTATAGGGTCAAAACAGGCATTAATATCAAACTGCGTAAAATTACAGATGGGATAGAATTTCATGAATTCTATACCAATAACTGGGTTAATTAATCCCTTTATGGCATTGATTGCTAAGAAAAGGGAGGCGCTTTCTTTAGTTTCAGTTGGAAGGCTATCATCTATTAATTGTTCTTCTGCAAGAGAGATTTTCGCTTGCATGCCGACTGTGTTGATTGCATCTAGGCTAACAAAGAGGTCATCTTC
>JAPOUS010000225.1 GCA_026708525.1 Cellvibrionales bacterium | reverse complement strand
CTTAAGAGATTTTTTTGCTTGAAATTTTCGGAGCGTCCATATATGTCCACGGGACACCTCGCTGCGCTCGGCGCCACGTGACACGTGCGTTACATTTTGCAGCAAGAGAGTATATCACAAGGAAATTGAATGAATATTGAAGCAGCAATAGATTTAGCAATCCAAAATATTGCTCGCCATGGTGATACTGATGTATTCCCATTTCCTTTTGAGACCCATGTATTTTTTGACAATCCAGAAGAGTGTAAAAAAATATTGTTAGAAATACATGCTAACTTTGAAGACTACATGGCACAGTCGCCACCATCAACATTAGAAACACTAACTCAAGTTGGATATACAGGATTCAGGTGGGCCACACAAATAGAGCCATTTTGGAATGCTTACTACCTAGCTCTTGTTATTTCAATTGCTGAGAAAATAGAGGATACTAGAGAGCCCATTGATAAAGGATCAGTTTATTCTTATAGATACTCATGGGAGCAAGATACAGCCAAATTATTCCAGCCAAGTACGTGGAATGACTATAAGCAAAAGGGGCTAGAGTTAAGTAATGATTATCAGTATGTTGTGTTAACTGATATTGCCGATTTTTACCCTAGAATATATCACCATAGAATTGATAATGCTCTTCGACGGTTGCCAGATGTAGGTGATACGCCTAAGCGAATAATGGACTTATTATTTTCATTCTCTAAGAATGTTTCATATGGACTGCCAGTTGGTGGTCCTGCATCGAGAATTTTGGCCGAACTTGCTTTAGTAACCACTGATCTTCAGCTTTCTAGAAGAAATATCAAATTTTGTCGATATGCAGATGACTATTGTATTTTTTGTGAGAGTAAATCTGACGCATATAAGGTTTTAGTACTTCTATCTGAGAAGTTACATAATGAAGGTTTGTCACTACAGAAGAAAAAAACAAAGATAATAACAACTGATGAGTTCAGAGAAACTGCAAGGATGTTAGATCCTGCAGACCAACAAGATCCATTAGCTGAAGAAGAACAGAAACTGTTAAATATATCTTTACGCTATGACCCCTATTCAGATACTGCCGATGAAGATTATGAAGCATTAAAATCAGCAGTTAAAGACGTAGATATTATTGGTATTCTCGGAAGGGAAGTTTCCAAAACGACAATTGATGCAACAGTAACAAAGCAAGCAATCAATGCAATTTATGCTCTAGAACCACATGAAAAATATGGAGCAATATCTACCCTTCTTGAGGAAGATAACCTAACAGTTCTTTCACCAGTTTTCGTTCTTGTAATGAGAGCAATTAAAGGTGTTTATAACGACATACCAAGCTACGGCCAAGATTTCATAGATAGGCAACTGGTTGCTCTCTATGAATCAGAGTCACAACTTCTGAGTGTTGATTTGAACATAAGCTACTATGTGTTAGCTTTATCAAAACGGCGTTCACTTGAGAAAGAAGAAATACTTATAGGTATTTTTGACAAAACAACAAAGCCTCTTATTAAAAGGCAAGTGATTATGGTTATGGCGAGCTGGGATTGCCATTATTGGCTAACAGATATAAAAGGGCAATATAGTGGATTTACTGAATGGGAAAAGAGAGCTCTAATAATTGCATCCTACTCTCTAGGAGATGAAGGGAAACATTGGCGAACACATACAAAAGATACTTGGAGCAATCCTGAGAAACTTATTAGAAATTGGTACGCAAATAGATTCCAAAAAAACATGACATTTCCATTATGATTTCTGAAAAAAGCATTGCATCTGAGTTCAAAGGGTTTTGGAATGAATCATTACCACTTCTGACTCCTTCTTTTGTTAGAGTATTTAATGAAGCAAATCTTAATGACTTAACAGAATACCCATTGAGGGATATAAAAAGAGTACCAATAGGCACCCTAGTGCAAAAGCATGACTTGGTTGCAGAGTTTGCGTTTCAACTAGCAAGGCTGGCACATGAGAAGTCTTTATGGATTGAAGAGTTGAAGCTTGATAAAAATAATATTAAAACTGCATATTCAAGTACAATATCTTTTCTTAAAAAATATGCTACCGAAGATGGTACTATTGTTCTAAATAAAAAAGAGATTGAAGAGTCTCTTGTCCTAGCAGAGCAATACGATTACTTTATCGATGTGCAAAACTCTAATAATGTCGAATTCAGCCCACAAGTGGCAGGAGCAGGATTTCTCGGATTATGCAAAGCTGATCTATCGATTGATGAAACTCTTTATGAGGTAAAGACAGTTTCAAGAAACATAGCAGGAAAAGATATAAAGCAACTCTTGATATATTTGGCGTTGCAGCATTCTACTGGAAATCGACGTTGGAAATATGCAGGATTTTATAACCCTAGAAAAGCGCAGTTTTATAAGTTTTCAATTGATCACCTTATATATAGAACATCTGGTGGTAAATCTACATCAGAACTCTTCAATGATATCATAGATTTTTTATCTAGTAGAGGAGTTGAGCTTGATACAGCATTCTAAAAATGTAACAAGTGTGTCCACGCGATCGTCGCTTCGCTCCTCCGCGTGACACAAGCGTTATTTTTACTTTCTGTCAAGAATTTTATACACTATTTGGAATTTGTTTGCAAGGTCTGCTTCAGTCATTTTGGTACAAGTTTCCATAGTGGACTGATTATGCACTATTAAATTTTCGAATAATTCGAATAAAGTAGAGCCAGTTGATTTTTCAATTTCATTAT
>JAPOUS010000294.1 GCA_026708525.1 Cellvibrionales bacterium | reverse complement strand
ATAACTTGTCGAGTTGGTTTTTTTGATGGTTGTTTGACGATTGTATGCTACTGACTTGTTTGTTTTCAATGAGGTTAAGAAATCGCTAGAGCTTGGATGTGAGCAAGAAAGGTGAGTGAAACTATGAAAGAGGATAATTAGTGGATAACGCTTCATAAATTATAACCTATGACTGGGTTTTATTTATTTTTATAAAGGTAAATTGTTGGGTAAGTTCTGTATTGACTTGAGTAATTTATGAGTCGAAACCATCAGGTATTTGAAAGGTTAACTATTTAAAGTGAAACATGAAGGTGGGACTGTGAGTAGTCAAAAATAACCATCCAAGGGTGCTGGTTGGTTTTAAGAAAAGGTTATTGATTTTTAGTTATTTTTATCAAGTGTTTCAAGTGATGTCTATTGTGTTAGTGTTTCTTTAGTTAAAGTCTCTTTAGTGTTGGATGCAAGTGCTTTTAGTAACATTCCAAATACGATAGTAGGCGCTTGGCACATGTCAGATACTTTATCACCTATGGTGACAGTCTCGTCTTCGATATCTAGTACTATATCAGGTACTCTCTTGAGATATTCATGACAATCTTGGAATAGCCCTTTCGCTTCTTCGCTCAGACCGTCAGGAAGGACAAACTCAGGCGGCTCAAATGTTTTATAATATCTATCACTATCATTAACATTAACTTTATTGAAAAAAAATAGTATGTCAAATAACCTTTCATCAAAGGGGTTTATTTCGTCGAAACTTATATTGTCCCGATCGTTTATCGCCTTGAATTCATTGTATTCTGAAGTTTCACGAATCTCATCTAAACTTTTTTCTTGTGCAGCTTTTACTTTGCCAGGTAGTTTTGTAAAAAAATCTATATCCGCTTGGCTAATTTTTTTCATTCTATCTTGGTTTTCTTTCTGGTCTATCAAGCTTTTGATGTCTTTTTTAACTTCCTCATCAACACCTGGTACGAGAAATTTCACGTCATTTAAAATATCTTTTGGTAAAGTTTTTTTTTCCTCGCGTTTGATTTCTTCTGGGTCTGCGAATGATGTGCAGAAAAAACATAACAATGTGATTAGGTAAAGTGTTTTTTTCATCGAGTTAATTGCCTATAACAATGAATGAATTCATTGTTATAGATGGCAGTAATTATTATTAGTTCTGCCCTAGTTAGGCTATTTTAAGAAAACAATGACAATGTTGTATAATATGAAAGAATACATTTAGGAAATGTAGATTGTTTCGTTGAAGCACATTAAATAAAGCATACAATCACTTTTATTAGTTTAGTCGTTTTCACCTATGCAAAGCCTTTATATTCTTATTCCCATCGCTGCAATTTTTGTTATCTGTGGTATCAGCTTTTTTATTTGGTCGGTAGATAGTCAGCAGTTTGAAGACCTTGATCGTGAAGCCTCTCGCATTCTTGAGGACGATGAATGAGCCTCACTCTTGCGATTACTGCTTTTTCTATGGGGTTATTGTCCTCAGTTCACTGTGTTTTTATGTGTGGTGGCATTGCTTCAGCGCTATCTAGCCAAATTCATCATGGGGTTTTGGTTAAAACGATACTATTCCATGCCGGACGAATGCTTTGTTATGGGGCTTTAGGTTTGCTATTTGGTGGGCTTATCCACTTGTTTGCAAATGAATACCATGCTGTTGCGAAAATTTTAAGACACCTTGCAGGCATTTTGTTGATAGGTATAGGCATGTATTTTATCGGCCTTGATAAGATTATTAAGAGTGTCGAACAGCGTTTTGTATTTATTTGGCGAAGGTTACAACCTTGGATGCAATCGCTGTTGCCCATTCAAAAAAATACACATGCGCTGGTTGTTGGCTTTTGTTGGGGTTTTTTGCCCTGCGGTATTATCTACTCTACCTTATTATGGGTCTCAGCTACATCACAGGGTTTCGAGGCGAGTCTATTAATGATGGTGTTTGGTTTAGGCACTTTGCCGGCATTTGCGTTGATTCACCTTAGTGGCTTACCTCTGATACAATACTTCAAACAAAAATCCTTACGTCAAGCAGTGGGTGGCTTATTCGTATTTTTTGGAGTGTGGACGATTGTGTCGATTTCTCCGAGCCTTATGCCAATTCAGCCGCCTTTCTGTCTTGATCCTTAGCCTAATAGGCGTAAAAAAATAGAAAGAGGTAAGCATGACCACCATATTTACACAACCGCAAGAGCTTCTTGATAATGTCGGTAAATCTTTGGGTGAAACTCCCTGGATGACGATAGAACAAGATCGAATCAATCAATTTGCGGATGCAACGGGTGATCACCAATGGATTCATGTTGACCCAGTTAAAGCCAAAGATGGACCTTTTGGTGCTTGTATTGCTCATGGTTATTTAACGCTTTCTTTGGTCAATTATTTCTTGCCTCAATTGATTGATGTGCAGGGTATCAGTATGGGGGTGAATGTCGGCTTGGATCGTGTGCGCTTCCCATCGCCTGTGACGGTTGGCAGCAAAATCCGCGGTAAAGGCGAGATTGTTCAGGTAGAGGAAATGAAAGGTGGTATTCAATCTGTTGTGCGTGTAACGGTTGAGATCGAAGGCTCTGATAAGCCTGCCTGTATTGCCGATACCATCTCGCGTTATTTTCCAGCTAAGTAACATTTTTTAAGTCGCGCTAGCGATTTTTTTATTGATCACATGAATCATCAGCCTCTTTTTATGATTGAGGCTTTGATGATTTTTGATGAATTAACCC
>JAPOUS010000077.1 GCA_026708525.1 Cellvibrionales bacterium | reverse complement strand
GTTTCACCTTGTTGATTAACAAGTAGCGATAATCCAGAATTTTTAAACTGGGTGTGATGCCATTTGTGTGATAACCAACAATTTCCAACAAAGCATTTGCAGGAGGATTAAAGCCTAAAGCATCGACGTACTGTTTATCAAAGGAAAAATCTCTTGATAAAAAGACTTTACCCGCAGGCAGATTATTCACTAATAAAATTTCATGGCGATCACTTTTATCTTTTGAATCAGCCACCTGCACCATAAAACTGGAAGGCAATAAACGCACAACAGAGTCTTCCTCACTAAAATAAACCTTTTGCCCCAAATGAAACGAATTAGCGTCAAGTTGTAGTTTTTCATCCTGTGAGGTTATCGCGATTTGATGGCTATCAATGACAACACTTTCCTTTTGTAACTTCACCGTTATTAAATTTCCATTGATATGCTCAATTTTACCCTTTGTGTAGCGGCCTAGAGCCTGTTCTTTCGGTAGGCGTTCGCTCGATGTTTGAGTCGCTGCTGTAGATTGTTCATGATGCTGAACGGCTTGTGATGCTGTATTATTCTGGTTATCTGTATCGATAGCTTGTCCATCTGAGCCTCCAGCTGGATGTGCCTGCCTTTCATTTTCGACCCCGTGCCTGTCATCCGACTGAGTTAAATCAGATCCTTCTGCATCGACATGCCCTTTAATCAACACCGATGGGTAATCATCAAGCGATTCGATATAAAAGGCTGGCTTGAATTCGAATACAGGCTGATTATTCTTTTCGTTGACAAAATAAAAAGACGCGCCACCATCAAAGACCAGCACAATAGCTGTCTCATCATCAAGCAGCAAAGCACTTTGTATATCCACACTAAACGTCGACTGATCATTAAATACCGTATCACCTGCTTGATCAATGAGTATTGTAGGCTTCTCAACAAAACGTCCCGAGTCGACTTGGGGAATAGCAAAAGCCTCATTGCCAAAGCTTAACACCACCTTTAATGATTGATACTTTCCTTTAGGTAAATTTGTATTTCTTAAAAAAACTGGTAACGCCAGACCCACTAGATTTATATCGACTGGATTTTTTATCAGAGAAAATTTTTCGCCATTTTCAGAAATTATTGTTAAAGATTGTAAAGTTAAATTTGCTCGACTAAACAAAACACCGGTTGAGTTGATATATACACCCAAAGCGCTAGTTTCATCTTTTTTTGATAGCTCTTTTCCCCCACAAGAAACCAATGCTAAAATCATAAAAAACAAATATGTAACGTTAATCATATTAACCATAAAACAACCAAAAATTAAAAATATAACTCCCTATCATAAAAATAATATACACAATAAAAAGTAAAACAAATTAAATATGTATTAATGTTTAATAAAATTAAAATAATGAATAATTTTCAAATACTTAACCACTAATAATAGAATATTGAATAAAGAAATAGTAAAAAGAAAATCAATCCAATTAAAACCACCCTACAATTGACATGACGTCATAAAGGGCATCTCCAGGGATAGACGTTGAGGCTCTGCACTGAATTGGAAGGTTTTAAGTAAGACGAAGGTTGCCGAGAATGTTTTGACACCTTAAAAATCCTACAATAGCTCTCAATACCTTGAAATTAGAACCCGAAGGGCGTGGCCAAAATACTTTCTAACTGCGTCAGACTTTTTGTTAAGGCAATGAGCATTAACTGCAAAGCCTTCCTTGCTAATAAAGCATTTTGGAATCCGGCTGATATCATTTGGACTTAATCAGAGGTTCCCTAGTAGAGATGCTTTCAAACCCATAATAACTTACAAGTATTGTCTAAGGTTTTTTAGATCTTTGGTAACTATATTGTGCGTTTTGCCAGCGCAACAACCTTTGGCTTATATTTTTGACCTGATCTAAGGTGATGTGGGGATTATTCAATGCTTTCTCGAACCAGCTTTCAATTAGTTTAGGAGGAAATCTAGATAAAGCTTTTCCCATAATATTTCTATATTGGTTTGAATTTAGCTTTATACCTGCCAATTGTATTTTGTTATCAAGTTCAACAAATGTGCTTTCTTCAGCATCTGTTTTGAGTGGTAAACCTGTGTAATCTTTTATATTCAATTGTTTCCATCGACCACTCAATGCCTTATCGACTTGACTACGATTCCTCTGAGGAAGCCTGGCATTCCCAAGCTTTTGTTTAAAAATCAGATATGAGTCCATGCTATTTATGACGTTAGCAAGCGTTAATAACTCACGAGTTTTAAGCGCCATACTTTCTTCATAAAGCGCTTTATATTCACTTTCTTTGTAGAGGTCTTTAGAAGGATTGATAATTTTCCATGGCACTAAAGGTTCTTGCTTCATTGGTTGTAAATATCTCCTGTTTAACAACGCATCATCTGGCTGTACATATCGACATTGTACAAGTTGAGCAAGATTAGGAAACAAAGCAAAGTAGTAGCATATATAACTCAACAGATTGATTGAACCAGAAGGGGCCATGTAAAAAAGTATAGAAAGACAACTAACTCTGATTAGGATGCAACAACAACTACCTTTCATTCAAACCTCAGACACTTGTAAAAACTCAGATCAAACAAAGAGATAATGCACATAGCAGGAGCACACATTCAGCGAGCGATTTTGCAGACGAATATAGAGACCCCAATAAACTCAAATAAAAAAATCTCTCTTTAGAGGACTTTTTGACGGTTCTTCTCCGCTTTAGTGTCTAATTTTTCGGTTTAAATAGAAAATTGAATATT
>JAPOUS010000042.1 GCA_026708525.1 Cellvibrionales bacterium | reverse complement strand
ACACGCCAATTCCAGGTAGATTTGGAGTTAGATTTTGTTTAACCGGACAGCAGTGAAAGAGGGTAATAAAATGGATAGTAAATACCCGCCAGTATGGTTACTGGCGGTGAAAAAAGGGGCTACATATTTGGGTAATTTGGTCCGCCAGCACCTTCTGGGGTGACCCAAACAATGTTTTGCGTAGGGTCTTTAATGTCGCATGTTTTACAGTGCACACAGTTTTGCGCATTGATCTGAAATTTCTTTTCACCCGCCTCTGATTCGACAACTTCATAAACGCCGGCAGGGCAATAGCGTTGTGCGGGCTCATCAAAGGTTGGTAAGTTGTACTTTATGGGTACATCTGGATCTTTGAGTGTTAAATGGCAGGGTTGATCTTCTTCGTGATTGGTATTTGATAAGAATACTGATGATAAGCGATCAAAGGTAATTTCATTATCAGGCTTTGGATAGTTGATTTTTTCGCATGCGCTTGCAGGTTTTAGTGTTTCATGATCTTTTGAGGTATCACGAAAGTTAAACGGCATTTTGCCACCAAAGATATTTTGTTCAATCCAGATCAAGCCAGAGCCGATTAAGGTGCCAAACTTATGCATGATGCCTGTGAAGTTGCGTGACTTATAAAGCTCATCATAAACCCACGAGTTATTGAAGTTATCTGCGTATTGAACAAGGTCTTGGTTATCTTGTTGTTTTTTAAGTGCATCAACAACAGTTTCAGCTGCAATCATGCCGCTCTTCATTGCGGTGTGGTTGCCTTTGATCTTAACGCCATTTAATGTGCCTGCGTCACAGCCGATGATTAAGCCGCCAGGGAAGTGCATTTTTGGTAAAGCGTTGAGTCCGCCTTTTGTTAGTGCCCTGGCACCATAAGCAACACGTTTCCCGCCTTTAAGGACTTTTTTCGCTTCAGGGTGTAGTTTAAAGCGTTGAAATTCTTCAAAGGGGCTTAAGTGTGGATTGTTGTAGCTTAAGTCAGTGATAAGGCCAACAAACACCTGATTGTTTTCAGCGTGGTAAAGGAAAGCGCCGCCAGATGAATTGGTTTCGGAGAGTGGCCAGCCAAGACCGTGCATGACCAATCCTTCTTGGTGTTGTTCTGCCGGTACGTCCCAAATTTCTTTAATGCCGATGGCATAATGCTGTGGGTCTTTGCCTTCATCCAGGTTAAATTTTTCGATTAATTGTTTGCCTAAGTGGCCTCGGCAGCCTTCAGCAAAAAGGGTATATTTTGCGTGAAGCTCCATGCCTGGCATATAGCTGTCTTTGTGCGACCCATCTGCTGCAACGCCCATGTCACCAGTGGCAATACCTTTAACTGAGCCGTCATCGTTATAGAGTATTTCAGAGGCGGCAAAGCAAGGGTAGATTTCAACGCCTAAGTTTTCAGCCTGTTCAGCGAGCCAGCGGCAGACGTTACCCATACTAACGATATAGTTTCCATGATTGTGAGTCGGTTTTGGAATCAAAAAGTTAGGCAGTTTGATCGATTTTTCATTGCTCGTAAAAAATAGAAAGTCATCGCCGGTCACTTCAGTATTCAGTGGTGCGCCTTTTTCTTTCCAGTCAGGGAAAAGTTCGTTTAGTGCGCGTGGTTCAAATACCGCGCCAGAAAGTGTGTGAGCGCCAACTTCAGAGCCTTTTTCTACCACACAAACACTGATGTCTTCGCTTAACTGACGAATTTTACATGCCGCCGACAAGCCAGCTGGGCCTGCACCTACGATGACGACATCAAATTCCATAGATTCACGTTCCACGATATGCTCCTCACCACCCGCTGAATGGCTTATTATTCGATTACTGCAGCCCTGTTAGATTGTCTGTTTTCGAGAACAGATGACTAGGCGATATTGCAACAGGGTTAGAAAATTGGGCGAATTATATCGTTTACTACTATTTGTTGCCAATTTTTCTTTGATGTTTGCTGCCTAAGTTGATGATTTTAAAGATAATGATTCTCATTATCTGGCTAAAATGACAATAGATTGACGTAATTCGCCACCGCTTTATCCTGCATCCTACTTGATTTATCCCGGCAGAACGGTCAGTATATGCGCGTCTAAAAAGGCTTAGTGCGTTATATCCTAAGTCTGCCTTTTAGGTATAAAACAAAAAGTTCATTAACCAGATAGAGAGCAGTCCATGAAGGTTCTTGTCGCAGTCAAGCGTGTGGTCGATTATAACGTTAAAGTACGACCAAAAAGTGATGGGTCAGACGTTGATCTAGCCAATGTTAAAATGTCAATTAACCCTTTTTGTGAAATCGCTGTTGAAGAAGCGGTGCGTTTAAAGGAAAAAGGGGTTGCTACCGAAGTTGTTGCCGTATCCTTAGGTGAAAAGGTGTGTCAGGAGCAGATCCGCACAGCGTTAGCGTTAGGTGCTGATCGCGGTATCTTGGTTGAAACTAGCGAAAAACTTCAACCACTTGCCATTGCTAAATTATTAAAAGGTGTTATTGAAAAAGAATCGCCTGATCTTGTTATCCTTGGTAAGCAAGCCATTGATGATGATAATAACCAAACAGGCCAAATGCTTGCAGCATTAACGAGCATGGGTCAAGGGACTTTTGCTTCTGAGGTGGTTATCGAAGACGGTAAAGCGCAAGTGACGCGTGAAATCGATGGTGGCCTACAAACAGTATCACTTAATCTGCCTGCTGTTGTGACGACTGACTTGCGTTTAAATGAGCCACGTTATGCATCATTGCCAAACATTATGAAGGCAAAAAAGAAGC
>JAPOUS010000078.1 GCA_026708525.1 Cellvibrionales bacterium | reverse complement strand
GCATCGGAGTGGGTAGCCAACAAGCGAAGCGCGTTAGTTATGCATAAATTAACCGTACAAATTCTCAAATTTTAGTGTCCGGGTTTACTTGACCAGAACACTCATCCCCATTGCACTTTCTGCAAATTAAGCTTACTTTCACCATCGCAAATTCGCTGTTTAATTGGGTGCAAAGAAACCCCAAAGAGTTGCTAGATTATAGCTATATCAGAGATAAAAAGCTTAAAACGTGAAAAGAAAAACTTCAGAAAGTCCAGGGATTTTAATGAAATATTGGTGGAGCTAAGCGGGATCGAACCGCTGACCTCAACACTGCCAGTGTTGCGCTCTCCCAGCTGAGCTATAGCCCCACAGCAAGGAAGTTGCGCCATTATATAGACGCAACATGATGTGTCAACCTTAATTTACAATTAAGATATTGATTTTAAAAAGCTTGCGAATGTTTTTTCGAGCTTTTTGTTTTTCTTCTTGGAGATGCCACCCAGAACGGCCACCGCTGCTCGCAATCGTGCGCGGGTTAAATCTGGCCCTAAGAAAACCATGGCCTCCATCACCGAAATACTCGATGTACTGCCACTGATTGCAATAAATAATGGCGCCAGAAATTCTTTGATTTTCATCTCCTTAAAATCCGCCAAGGCTTTAAGCCGTGTAAAGAGGTTATCCTTTTCCCATGAAAAAGGTTGCTCAAGCGTCCACAGGGCGAGCTGAACCAATATAGCCTGCTCTTCGACATCCAGTTTTGAAGCGTTAGTAAAATCTGCCTCGGTAATATCTAAAAGGCCTGCGAGTAAAAATGACGCAGCAGGTGCTAGATCGCTCAAAACTTCCATACGCTGCTGGAATGACGGCAAAATTTCGGCGAGATATTCTTTGTTAATCATCCACTCATTGAGGCGTTGAAGTAAATCTGCCGGGGTAAGATCTTCACGAATCCATTTGCCATTAAGCCATTTAAGCTTCTCCATATCAAAAATAGGCCCACCCAGTGAAACACGTTGAACATCGAAGTTTTCAAGCATTTCATCTAGGCTAAATTTTTCCCGCTCATCAGGCATAGACCAACCCATTCGCCCAAGGTAGTTGACTAACGCTTCTGGCAAAAAACCCATACGCTGATAAAAGCCAATACTGGTTGGGTTTTTACGCTTACTCAACTTACTTTTATCAGGATTTCGAAGCAGCGGAAGATGACATAACTCAGGCATGTCCCAACCAAAATATTCATACAATAATTTATGCTTTGGCGCTGAATTAATCCATTCTTCACCACGTAATACATGAGTGATCTGCATTAAGTGGTCATCGACGACATTGGCTAGATGATAAGTCGGCATACCATCGGATTTGAGCAAAATTTGAGCATCTACCTGCCCCCAATCCAATTCAATATCGCCTCGAAGCATATCTTTTACAATACAAGCACCCTCTTCTTCAGGCACCTGCATACGAATAACATAAGGCTTACCATCCGATTCACGCTGCTTGATATCATCTTCAGGTAATAGAAGATCGGAAGGTTTTAGTGCTGTATGCAAACCCTCAGCTTTGCGCTTTTCTCTTAATTCATCGAGTTCTTCTGGTGTACGGTAGCATTTAAATGCAAAGCCTTTATCCAGCAATTCTTGGCAATATTTAGCATAAATATCTCCGCGCTCACTTTGCCGATAGGGCCCAAAGTCACCCCCCACATCGGGGCCTTCATCCCAATTAAGCCCCAGCCACTTGAGTGAATCATAAATCGCTTGCTCAGATTCTGGCGTGCTTCTGACTCGGTCAGTATCTTCAATACGAAGGATAAATTGCCCACCCGCTTTTTTTGCAAAACAAAGATTGAATAAAGCAATATACGCTGTACCAACGTGAGGATCACCAGTAGGGGATGGTGCAATGCGGGTTCTTACAGAACTCATCGAGCTATCTCTTTCTCAAAAATCGAGTATTATAGCCCTCAATGAGTGGAATAAAAAAGCAGTTTGAACCGCATTTAACCAAGAGAAACATTAATGTAATCAGGGTAAACAGTTTTTATGCAACAAATTCAAAAACCAGCAAGCCTCATCTCTACCCTCGTATTATGTATTAGCTGTCTATCTCCACCCATTTCATACAGTAAAAAGCTCATAGAACTCTCCTCACCCTCAACGAAAACACTTCGTCATAGACTGAGTCAGCAAACCAATTACCAATTACCAATTACCAATTACCAATTACCAATTTATCAAATACCAATTACCAATTTATCAAATACCAACAAAAAAGATATGCAATCGATAAGACTGCATTCATTTGCTTTAAGCTAGAATGGTTTAGAAAATATCACCCTGACATAAAGCCAGAAGAGGCAACTGTTAAAATTAATACTCAGTTTAAACAAACCCTTTTTCAAAAATTTCAACAACATCAAGCTAAGAAAAGCAATGGCCGATTATTACTCAGAGACCTTTCGGGAAACTCGACCAAGAAGGCTAGAAAATCTATCCAGCAAAAGTCTACTTTCTCAGCCTATGTGAATAAGTTTCATCAAAACAAACCCACATCAGCACAAGAAGAAACTACGTAGGTTCACTTTGATGCAGTTTTATATCGGCAATGACGGATGAAAGGTTATCATTAAATCGCGCATCCGCATCAACCAACTCAACCTCCCCCAAAAGTACTTTATCGAGTAACTCATCTCGATGCTCATCCATCACCGTTAATCCATCATGATCGATAAAAACAAAGCGCTTGGTCGCAG
>JAPOUS010000003.1 GCA_026708525.1 Cellvibrionales bacterium | reverse complement strand
CGCTTAAGAGATTTTTTTGCTTGAAATTTTCGGAGCGTCCATATATGTCCACGGGATCGTCGCTGCGCTCCTCCCCGTGACACGTACGTTAGCTTATAAATCGAGCTTGATAAATGCTAAAAGATTCGATAATTTTTCTCTTTATCATGATATTTATGACGGTTTCATCGGAATAACAATTGAAGAGTGGTGGAAATTTGGAAGTAAGGCTTGCTGAAGAAAGGGACTATAAAGAAATAGCTGAAATACACGTCAAAGCTTGGCAAGTTGGATATGAAGGAATAATGCCAGCTAATTTTCTGGATGATTGATCTTTAGAAGCAAAAGAAGATAGTTGGAAAAAGATTATATCGGAGGTGAGAGCAAAAGGAACTTATCTAGGAACTTTATTATTATAATTCTGACAAATAATACTGTTATTAATCTAAGTGTGGTGCGTTATTGTGTTGGTTTGTAGATTTTTTTCTTTTTTTTTTATTTCTTCAAAATTGTGTGTCTTCTAGAGGGGTTGGATGGGTTGATGGATATTTCGATTATCAAATTCAAAAAAATTCTTTCGTCACATGTAGAGGTTTAAATTCGTTATTATATTTTTTTTATAAATCCCCAGAAGTTATAAGAAAACTATTAGAAAAGAAGCCTATAAAGATACTTGATGCGGGTGCAGGTGACTGTATGGTTGCTCGAAATATTTATTCAATGAGAACATCTCAAGATGAGTTCGACCCTAGCGAAAATAAGCTTTATGATACGAGTGTCATAGCACCACCAATTTATTGGGTTGAAAACAAAATGGAGAAGACATCAGCAGTTGCAGAATATCCAGAAGACGTGATTCAGCAAAGTTGTAAGGTTGTAGAGAATGCAAATAATATCTCGGCGGTGAGTATTTCTTATACTGTACCTGAATTTATTTCTGATTCCAATCATAAAATTTTAAAAAATAGATTTTTTAGAGATATAACAAATCAAGAGATAGTAGGTGAGGGTGAAGGATTTGATTTTATTGTTGATATGATTGGTATTTTTGCTTATTCAGGTACTAGCTATCAAAAAAGCCGTCAGGAAGTGATTAGTCGCTATATGGAAATGCTTAAGCCGGATGGGATGCTGGCAATGGTATGTTTATTAGATATGGATGCCAAAAAGAAAATAGAAGCAGATATACTAAAAATTCGGTCAGGCTATAGAGTTCTTAGCAGAAAAGATGAAACCTTGGTGGTTTGCCCATTAAAGGATGTTTTCGCAGATAGTAGTGATAGTGTTGAAGTAGCGGAATGATGGTAAACTGCGTTTTTTGATCGTTTGGATTGATGTAAGTAGTGCAGCATCTTAATACCCAACAACGCTTGGCGGTAAAAGAAATTTCCTCTCCCAGCCTTGTGCTGGTAGGAGCTGGCAGCGGTAAAATCAGCGTTATCACCCAAAAAATTGCCTATTTGCAAAGCCTTTCTTGCTATAAAACATTTTGGACTTGCGCTGATACCATTTGGACTTAATCAGAGGTTTCCTAGTTTGCGAACTAAAAAGTAGGGTCGTAGCTTTTGCAGTTTATGGACCTGCTCGGGATGATGATTTATCAAATTAGAATGTTGAGCTGGTAGCATTTAATGTTCATTCTAATCTATGGAGGCAAGGTATAGGTAAAAAATTGCTCTCATATGTATGTAGTAAGGTTGTTACGGAAGGTTATTCAAACCTTTATTTATGGGTTGCAGTTAAAGAACCAACAAGCAATAAAATTGTACAATAATTATGGTTTTATCCAGATGCAAAGAAAAAGCAGATTCAAGCCATACGGGTTCCCCACTGGAAGAGCAAAGGTTAATGAAAGTATTAAGCTAACAAGCGTGATGCGATGGACACTCCTAGCCGGTGTCACAATGCGCCAATTTCATGGTCTAAAAGACCTGAATCATCAAATAGTAGGAGCGTCCAGGTGCAAGATTGTAAACTTATCTCAATTGATTTGGCAAAGAATGTTTTTCAGGTCTGTATTTTAAATTCCGAAGGAAGCGTGACCTTAAACAAACGATTTAAACGACAAAAATTTATTGAGCTGATAGCAAGCTACAAGCCTACGACAATAGCAATGGAGTCTTGTTATTCAGCAAACTATTTTGGTCGTTTATTTGAGAGCTATGGGCATACGGTCAAACTTATTCCTGCACAACATGCTAAGGCATTTGTACGGGGCAATAAAAATGATGCTAATGATGCATTAGCCATAGCAGAAGCATCCCAAAGGCCCAATTTACGCTATGTAAAAATCAAAACCATTGAGCAACAAGATATTCAAAGTATTCATCGCATTCGAGATCATAGAGTTACCCAGCGAACAGCATTGAACTAATCAGGTTAGAGACCTACTGACAGAATATGGCATGGTTGCCCCGACAGGCGATAAATCCTTTAAATCGCTTATACATAATGCATTAGAGTCGAATCAAATCACCCCCATGTTTAAAGAGGAGGTTGCCTCTCTTTATGAAGAATGGCTAGATTTACAAGAGCGAATAAAGCGGATTGAAAATAAGCTTAAAGCTTATGCAGAGCAACAGGATGGTTAATGAGCATCCCAGGCGTAGGTATGATTAATGCTACCGCACTATGCATCGATTGGTGATGCAAGTCAGTTTGCAACAGCGAGAGACCTTGCTGTTTGGATGGGCTCCCTATATGTCAGCATAGATGTCGCAGCTGACCTGTTTGATTTGCTCTGCATTGCCCTTACGATCCTTCAGCTCATCGACAAAGTCATTAA
>JAPOUS010000062.1 GCA_026708525.1 Cellvibrionales bacterium | reverse complement strand
CTAGTTAGAGAAATTAAGTTATTGTCTCTAGAAAATAGCTGTCTGATGGTACTGATCTTATAAGTTTGTCCATTCTCTTGTTGTATCTTTACCGTGTGAATTCGATTATTGAATAGGTCGTATTCGTGGTACTCATTTAGCGTTAGGGCTTCTTTGGTTTTGTACTCACAAACAGATGGATTATGCTCAGGATCATATGAGCATAAGGTGGTTGTAAGGGTATCCTTGGTGTTTGCTAATTTTGTTAAGTAGACTTGGCCGAAGCCGTTTTTCTTTTGTGTGTTTTCTATGGGCGTGAGCAAAGGTTCCTCTTTGGATGCTAGTGGATACATGCGTTGAATCAGCGTGTTTTCCCATGGAACAGACAAGATTGTCATCAATTTGTTGTGGTTTAAATGGATGTCTGTCGTTAGCTGGTTGTCTTTGTAAGTTAACGTTTTGTGATTTCCCCAAGGGTCTGTTTCTTCTATTAACCGATTTTGGGTGTCAAATTGCCGCTTTGTCGATAAGCCTAAGCGGTTCGTTTCTTGAATTTTGTTACCCAAGCCATCGTATTTGAAGGCTTCTAATTGACGCCAACTTTTGCCGTAAAAGTCTTGGTTTTCAAGTGGTCGTTTAAGTGCGTCATATCGTGTTCGCTTTTGACAGCCCAAGGGGCTAGTCACTGTGGTGGCATTAAGATTATCCGTTTGAAAATCCTTGTATTGAGTGATTTGGCGAATACCTAAGCTGTCGCTAACCTTAATTAATCGGCCTATCGCATCATACTGATAGTTAGTGTTATCCCCTTTAGGGGTAATGGATTGAATCAAAAATCCAGATTGCGTATCAAAAATAAATTGTTTTTTGTTACCAAGAGCAGAGGTTTCCGTTCTGGTTAATTGGTGTTTTTCATCATCTTGTTCGTATTGTGTATGTATACATGTACTGTTTGGCTGAATGGCTGTGTTCTCTGCCCACGCCATTTTTTCATACACTTTTCTGCCCTTGGCGTCGTAGGTTAATTGATAGGTTTTCCAAAGCTGCCAGTCGGTGTCTTTGTCCTTTTTAAAAGTTACTGTTTTACTTTTATGGGCTTTGTGATCATCTGTGAAAGTATAGCGTGTTTGTATATGCTGTGACTGAATATAGTCAGTGATGCGTTTTTCTTTAGGTAATCCGTAATAGTCGTTGTCGAAGGTCGCGCCTGAACCATAAATGGCTACCCAAGATTGCGTCGTTCGATTATAGACTTCATGCTTTTCTTCCGTTTGATTACCAAACCAATCGTAGGTTGCGGTTTTTCTATCACTGGCTAACCAGCTAGCTGTGTCTTTTATCCAGATATAATTGGTAGTGGTTATTGGCTTGTCGTAGTTGGTTAAACGGCTGTACCTGAAAGGGGAGATGTCATATTCAAAGCAGGTTTTAGTGAGAGGTTGATTGTCTAGCGTTGTTATAATATCTACAGGTAAATGAAGATAGTTGTAATAAAAGGTTTGTTGATGAAACGCTGCCTTATCAGTCCTTAATTGGTTTCTTTTCACCGTGACGGAATAACGGAACGATTGATCATTGCTATCAATTAAATTATCGGTCGTGTCAGATAAGCTGTATTTTGGAAAGCCTGTAAAATTATTGTCAAGCGCATGCGAGTAAAATGTTTGTTCGAGCAGTTGTGTCCCTTTTTTATCGGTTTTGTTCACTGCATCAATCACAGGCAATTTAACAATCTTTCCATGTTGCTTGATGTCAATCGTACTAAAATGCAGCTCAGTGATTAGCCCTTCTGCGGTTTCTATAGACTGGATTAGTGATTGCCCATATTGTTCAATGTAGTGTATGTCAATGGATTGTTGAATAGGGTTAATGATTTGCGTAACGCCATGTTCGTTAAAATATAGCGTGGTTTCACGCTTATCGGGCGAGATAATGGTTAAGCTTTGCGGAGCATAGCGGAAAACATATTTATTACCGTATTCATCTTTAATCCAATCAAGGCGAGAGCTTTTAAGATCTTCTGCGATAGGGGAGTAATGAAATTCAATAGTATTGCCAAAACGGTCATTAATATAAATAAGCCAGCCTTCGTGAGAAAAATACTTTTTGGTGCCATCTTTTAAGGTTAATCGGTATCGGTATCTTAAGTCAGGTCGGTTAGGAACAGGTAAGACAAAGCCTGCATCAAAAAATTTTGTACTATGGAGGTTAAAGTAGCGAAGGCCTGAACCAAAGCCTTGCTCATCATGCCAGAGTGGATCTGTAAGCCACTGCTGATTGTTAATGTTTGCGGTTTTACCGTCAATATAATCTAAGCTAAATCGCCAGCTTTTAGGTAAACCAAATAAGGCCTTTTGATTACGGCGGTATTCAATGTTGAAATGAAAGGCTTGGTAAACCCCCGGTGCTTGTATCAAAGGGTAAGAAAAATACAGCGTGCCCGTTGCTTGGTTAACTGATAGATTGCCTTTGTAATTGGCGTTATAGGCTTGGGAGCCTTGATAGCTGTTCTGGGTGTCGGCAAAGTTTAGTAATGAAGTTAAGGCAAAAATCGCAGTAAAAACATTATTTCGTTTCATCGTGAGATCATTGTTCACACATGTAAACTATTTGACCTAACACAATGGCTTTTGTTCTTGGGGTAAATGATAGCCATAAAAAAACCCGCATAAAGCGGGTTTTTTTGTTTGCCCAGCGAAGCTGGCAAACCCGTCAGGTTGAAAGAAGCCTGAGTCACCCTGGTTGAGGGGAAGACAATCCGACTGGCAAGGGCGTTGCTGGCCAACGGCAGGGTCTG
>JAPOUS010000018.1 GCA_026708525.1 Cellvibrionales bacterium | reverse complement strand
CCCTGAATAGAACCATAGCTTGGAATAAATTCGATGGTGTTGCGCACCCAGTTATAAATAGTCACAGGATCATGATTAAGCTCTGCCGCTTTTGCGCGAATATTATCGGTCAATTGAATATCAGGCGTTTCTGCAAGGTCTTCGGATAATGGCCCACCATTGCCTGCATCTAACATGCCATCGGGTATGGTATGCGCTGCTAACAATGCGCTGCTATTACGCATAGGATGTTTGATAAATGAATGTTCTTCTAACGCCTCTGCTGATTCTTTAGGTGCTGGTGTTTTACTGGCATCAGGCGTACCCCAAGGGAGGTGATTTGGGTCAGTGGTTTGGTGTGAGCGTTTTTGTTTTTCCGTTGATAATAAGTTGTTTAATGCTTCGATATGCTCGCCTTGCTCCACTAAATCACTTGAGTCTAAGACAGCATCGAGCTTTTGTTGCAAGTCATTTAACTTGGTTTTAAACCGCTCTTTTGCCTCTTGGTTTTTCGCAATCATTGCCTCAGAAAGCCCTTTGGCTTTTAGCATAACATCGACTGCATCAAATTCATTTAATGCATTCACTTCCAATTCGTTTAATTTGGTTTTTAAAAACGCAAAATCTTGATCATCTTCCATTGCCAAACGGCTTAGGCCGATGAAATTGAGTATTTCATCCAACACACCTGATTCTGCTAAACGCTGCTGAATGGTTTCGTGGGTTTCAGCCGTTGATTCTTGTACCACTTGCAGCGTTTGGCTCATTTGCTGATCGGTTGTGCCTTCGATCTGAATACGGTTTTCGGGGACATTTTCTTCCGCCGCTACTTTTACCGCTAATAACGACGGGAAAAACAAGGTATAGAGAAAAAACAGGCTGACCATGCTAGAGGTGATCCGCATAAATACAGATGACTCGCGCATGCTTTGTGTCAGTGCCTTAGTTGGCTCGGCAGTAAGGGATTCGGCGTAACTGGATTTATACGTACAGTCCATGAAAAAATCCTGAATATCTTATTCTTATATCGGCAAATTTTTATTGTTTGGTCTTTAAAAACTTAAGGTGACTGGCTCAAATCGCAATCACTCAAATGGATATTTAACCCATCAAAAGGCACATGATTTAGCTGCATCATTCCGTGAAAGGTTTTGGCAATCACCGTACCCTGAACAACACCTTGCGGTTGGTTAATCTCAGCATTGGGTGCAAGAATACTGCCCTCAACACCAATGCCTGCAAGTTTTAAGCTGGTTGCTTGATAAAAATTAAACAACACACGTTGCCTGTGTGGTTTAAGTGACTCTAAACTCATATTGGTTAAACCTGAGTGTGTGCCTGAAATATTCAGCACCACATGGGCATTGGCAGGAATACAACTGACTTGAAAGGTATGAGCATTTAAAACTGTTTGCCCATCAAGTGAAAACACTTGCACAGGGCTTTGGCAATCGCCTTCTAAATACAAACCACCCCATTGTGATACCACAGAGCCATTCGGCGTTAATGCCGCCAAGCGTGAAGATTCTGCCTCTAGCTGGTTTTTTAATTGCACAAAATCTATCGGTAAATCGACCTGATCTAATAATAACTGCTGGGTAGATAACCCATGACGAACGGCATCGCCCACGCCCTCAGTACTACCGCCTGTTAAGATATGGCCATGATAAATTTTGCCCGATGGGAAGTTAAAATCACCGCCAACAACTACGCTAACGCCTGCGGTATTAGCTGATAGTTTATCCGCCAAACTGTAGTTATTAATAGAGACATTGCCTTGCACTGCCAAACGCCCTTCAACATCTGAATGCGGCGCAGAAAAATCACCAAAAATGACCGCATTAAAATCGGCAGCCTTACCTAAGCTGATACGCTCTTGTTCTGCTATAACAGCACTACCAATAAACAAACTCAACACAAACAACAAGCTGTTTAATTGATTCCTTTTCATCGTAGTCTCCTATTGTTTGCTTATTGTTGGTTTAATTTGATGACTTCACGCGCGAGAAGCACTTGAATAGCTTGTGTGTCAACGCCAGATGATTTAAGCGATCCTAAAGCTAACTCGATAATGGCTAGTGCATCGGTCACATCATCTGCACTTACCTGTCCCAAATACCAGCTAGCAAACTGTAGATCGGCATTGCGAGGGTGCTGTGTTTTTAGCTCGTCTAATGCAGTGATGGCATCTGCTAATGTATTTGTTATAGCAATCAAATTAACATCGATCAGTGTTTGCGTCTGAAACTGATACTCACCATCAACCAATCGTTCGACACTTATCTGAATAGGATAATTGCCTGCCATAGGTGGCGTATTGATGATGACTGATTCAGATAGTATTTGCCCCTCTTGAATATCAAATGCCATTGACCAATCTTGATCATAAGAAAAAGCCGTTGGTGATTGCATAATAAAGCCTTCGGGCAAGCCCAATATAATGCGACCTTCGTTCTTACTTTGACTCTTAAGTTCGATGCTTAAATGCAAAGACTCACCCGCTACTAAAGCATAATCATTGAGCCAGAGTTTATTTAGGCTTTCGGTGAATAATTGGCTCATTGCACTATCTAAGCCATCGGTTGCAGCGAAAGCCAATATATCAAACCCTGCAAATACAGCAGCGCCTTCACTTGGTGAATTAAATGTGACCGCAGGTATTTGCTCTATTTTTTCACACCGCCCATCGGCTTCAATAAAACCAACTGAACTCTCTTGATCTAGTTGGTAACTGATCAACACTTGAGCATCTATTACTTCAGCACCTTTCAATGAATCGTCTAAATTAAGCGATATAGCTGA
>JAPOUS010000001.1 GCA_026708525.1 Cellvibrionales bacterium | reverse complement strand
AAACACGTTATTTAATTTCGTTACAGAGCCCGAAAGCAATTTTTAGAGGTGCCCTCATGAGTAAGTTAACTAAAGTCTCTGGTGATATAAATTATGGCGTCTTCCATATTTCAAATGATGTCTTTATGGTGCTTGTGTTTGCTGGGGTCGGATGCATTGGAACGAAACTTTATCAGCTTACCAAAGATACTTACATCAATTCGTTTGACGACGGGAAGTGTACCTATAATCAGAATAAAGCCAACCCATTAGTAAAATGGACTGCTTGGGCGACGGGGATAGCTCGACGTTATGAACAACAAAGTAAAGAGAAGAAACGGGCAGCAGGTGCCATAGCTGATAAAGTCTTGGAGAAGTTTAAGGAAAGTGGCTTTTCTCAAAATAACATAAATGCCAATGATAACTGTGCTAGTTGTGGTGACGGAATAGACGGGAGGGTCAATAATAAAGAGGGTGGCCAATCTATACCTCTTTTATCAGGAAAAGATCAACCCTAAGTACAATCTTTAAGAGTTGTTTTGCGCTAAACTTTTCGTGCATTTTATTGTAACTTAATCTTATAATGCGGCATTGTGTGTTGTAGGGTCATTTCTGGTTTTGGCAGCACTCAATGTTTGATTGGCAGCAAAAAAGAGGGTGATTTCTTGCAGGCACTTGATGAGTCTCATAAGGTAACAGGAAGTGAATCAAAGAAAGATAAGGTAAAGCTTGAATCTTCTTCTTATGTACCTGTCAGGTTTGTTAAATCTCTTTTGCGCTTGGCAGAAAAGCGACGCTTTGATATCCCTAACATTCTGTTAAATGCAGGGCTTGATTTCAACCCTCTGCATAGTCAGGCGCAAACACACATCTCAGCAATTCACTACAGCCGCATTTATCAGCAGATTTTAGTCTTGTTACAAGATGATAATTTTGGGATTCCTTCAGGTAAAGGGGTGAGTGCTGGGGCTTTCAAAATGCTTTGTTACAGTATTATTCATTGCACCACTCTAGAAAAAGCCATACGGCGGACTTGTGAATTTATTCGTGTGTTTTATGACGCAGAACTTCATATAGTGTTAAAGATCAATGAAAATTCCGTTACGTTATCTTATCCCTATATTAAGCTGAATAATTCTTCGAAAGCGAAAGCTGGTGAAGCCTATGGTTTAGCGCTCTGGCATCGTTTTTTTTCTTGGTTGATTGCCAAGCCCATTGATTTAAAAGTTGTTCGTTTATTGTCCGCTCAATCACCAAACCCACAAAATTATCAGCATCTTTTTGGGTGTCCTATTGTTTTTAATGCCAGTGAAAATGGGATAGAGTTTGAGCGCAGCTACCTTGAATTGCCCATTGCGCAAAACGAAAATAGCCTAAAAGAATTTTTACGTACCGCCCCTTATCAAATGATGGTTGAGCCGCAGCGTGCTGAATCGTCAGAGCTTATCGCGAATGTGCGACGAGTTATGGGGTACGATTTAACCAAAGGTTTTCCTGCATTTGAAGCGGTTGCTGTTGCATTAAATATGTCTGCACCAACACTCAGAAGACATCTGCGGAAAGAAGGAGTGAGCTATCAAAAGCTTAAAGATCAAGCCAGAAAAGAGGCAGCCATTGCTTACTTAAGTCGGCCTGAATTATCAATAACAGCTGTTGCAGCGCTAATGGGTTTTACTGACCCTAGCGCTTTTCATCGATCCTTTAAAAAGTGGACAGGTTCAACCCCTGGCCAATTTCGAAAAGATGAGTTTGACCTCATCGACCCTGTCTAATCGTAAATTTCCAATCTGTTAATCAAGTAACGCTTTTAGTGTATTCCTTATGGCAACTTGTCGATATTGAACTAGTCTTTAAAGCAAGTTGTCACTGACAACTAATCTTTTATATGAATGTTGACATGGATTCGTCAACTGTCAGTTAAAAGAAGCCAAAATCTGCTGGGGTAAATAGCCTAACGTACGATCATGAAAAGTACGGCGGTGATAAGTACGATCATGAGTAGTACGATCATGAGTAGTACTATGATGAATAGTACGATAGTACACAGTACGATGGCGATAAGGCTTCTTTGCACCGTCCGATTGCAGGGAGCAGGGCATGAAAAAAACAATCATTATTCGAACATTTAACCATGCCAAAGTATTATCTGATCTACTTGAAGCTGTGCGGCTACAGGCTGGATTTTCCACCCGAGATGAGATCATTATTGCGGACTTTGGCTCAACCGATGGGACACTTTATTTAGCTGAATACTTTCATTGCAAATTATTAGATGTCAGGCAATTGAAGGATAATCCGGTAGCGGCGCTTAATTGGGCTGCCGCAGAGGCGTCGGGAGAGCTACTGGTCTTTTTGAATCCGTTATCCATCCCCAGCAGTAAAACATGGCTGAACACCTTGATTGAACCTATCGTGGATGATGTGTGTGAATATAGCTATGGGCGGCTATTACCCAGTTCATCTTCTTCCTTTTCACATCGTCAGTATCTTGAAGCTAAATTACCTGACCAGTCGCAGATTCCTCAATATGGCCAATATTGCCACAATGCGAATACTGCTATACTAAAAGCCACTTGGGCAACCTATCGTTTTGATGAGTCACTGCCGTCACTTGAATCCATTCAAATGGCAAAAGATATCCGGCAAGCGGGCGGTGCTGTGGCCTATGTTGCAGAAGCCTGTACCTATGATTTAACGTCAGAAGATTTTTACACGCTATTAAAACGCTTTAGAAACGAAGGCATTGCGCTTCAATCTATTTATCCTGACATCCATTTCTCTATAGCGGATTTCGCTTTTTATTGG
>JAPOUS010000101.1 GCA_026708525.1 Cellvibrionales bacterium | reverse complement strand
ATTCCAAATACTCCCACCTACGGCGCGTCTTTTTTAGGATACCACTTTTATACTTGGGCATTTATTGCTTATACTGCCTTAATTATTGTTACCGGTATTGCGCTGTTAATGCCCAATCAACTTGTGCCTCAGTCACAACCTATTCTATTTAAGCAACAGCCTTTATGGATAAAGCTTGTGCTCTCTCTAACACTCGTTGTAATTCTTGGCAATGCCGTCAGCGCCTTTCTTGAATGTGGCCTTGGTGCTTGTGATGATAATCCTGTTGAGTATGAACTCTTATCGAAAATAAATTTATTTCTCTATACAAATGGCTGGAACCATCATTTTTTTTAGATAAGCTCGCCTTTGTTCAACAGGATCAAGGCTTGCAAGTAACATCTCAGATAAAAAAGTGCGAAATACCCAGCGCATAATATCCCGGGTGGTCACATCGGGTTTTACGATTTTCTGGGTTTTAGCCTCTAACACAAAAGGTTCAACGATGGGATATAACTCTTCTTCCATAGAGGTAAAGTTAGATATCATCAATGAGATAGCCAGTTGTAAATCATCGCCCATAATTTTTTTAAGGTTAGTATCATGGGTAATAATTTCAACCGAATAAATTACACCTTCGGCTAAAAAGTCTCGAAACGGCAGCTCTTGTCTAACCAGCTCAGTAAAGACTTCATGAGACAATTTTTTACCCCGCTCTATAACGATAAACTTGATCAACTCATCCTTGGATTTGAAGTAGCGATAAAAGGTTTGGCGAGTGATACCCAGTTCGGTTACCAATTCATCAATTCGGAATTTGGCCAAGCCCGTTTCGTAAAGCATGGATTGGGCAGCATCAATAATTTTTTGACGGGTTTTTTGTGCTTTGGACATGATTGAGTGATGCAGAGCATAAGCAAAAAGGCAATTATACCATACCGCTTACTCGAGTACTCAAGGGCACCTCTAAAAATTGCCTTTGGCTTCTGTCAAAAAAGCGATTGACCTTGTTTTTTAAAATAAACCTGTCAATTAAAAGGGATGGCGGTTTTTCATAACTGCCCCTTCAGGCACTAATTACAAGGCTTTCAGCGGCGTTGAAGGCTTTGTTAAGGTGTCTAACATCAACGGCAACTTTCGCCTTGCTGAAAACCTTGAAATTCAACGCTGAACCTCAAAATCAATTAGTAGAGATGCCCTCTATGTCAATTAAATTATCTGGTTACCTTTCACGCAGGTGCCTGGGAGTGAGATCGGCAACTGCGAGAACGTATGGGAAGCTTACTATCAGATTAAGCGTGGGGATGCACGCGAGCCTATTGTTTTTCTTCATTTATGTCTTGATCAACACGGCCATTGAACTGAATAAGTATTTTCACTAAGTCATTAATATTTATAGAGCCATCAACATTTTTGTTGACCTGAAAAAAATCAAAATTCTGCGATTTAATCATATTATCAACCAGATTAAGGTAATCATCCAAAAGATAGATGTAAGGCATGTATTCATATAAACCTGGAATAGCCGATGGCGATTCATTCAACCGTAGCTGGATGTAAAAGGTATTTTCTTTCTCTAATAAAACCCATGCTAAATTGCTAGCCATAGGTACAAGCTCTTCATCTGAAAACTTTTTAGCTAAAAAATTATTATTTTCATCATTAGCACTGTTTACATTAAGCGAAGTAATAATCGGCGCCAGTATCTCTGCATGGCCAAATAAAAAAACGGGGTCAATGTTATGATTATGCATGGTACTCATACGTAAAAAATTTGAAGTATAAAAAAGAAACGGGGATGCACATTCATAGGATGCGCTAATATTGTCAATGCCTGTTCCATACTTGTAGTGTTTTTGAATATTTATAATTCGCTGCAAGCATTCCATACACAAACTCTTAAATACTCGACCCACAACAGGTTTGTATTCATATTCGGATAACGATAAAAATCTATAATGATTAAATACCAATATCATAAATTCATAAGATTCTAGATCTTTAATATTTAATACGTTTGCTGACAACATTTTTGGCGGCTTTATAAAAAGTGTCTGCATAAAAGTATTGGTTATTTCAATAATCTCCGGCGACTCTATCATTTCCAAATATTTAGATTCCCATAGATATTCAAACCGATAATTCTGGTAGCTATAGGATGAGTCAAAGAATCTTAATAATGGATCAGAGTTCTTAGACAATAGCTTTTTATTCCACTTCATTGATTCATCAAAAAATTTCATTCCACTAATAAAATATTGCATAGACTGCTGAGTGCGTTTTTTATAATTGCTATAGGCTGTAAACTTATGTTGGTGCATTAAAAATTCTTTATAGGCGTGGTAAATTCTTTGCCCAAGGGAATAATGCTCCAATCGCCCAATCTCGTTTAATTGATGGAAATTATAATAATTTTTTTCACATATTTTTTTATATGCGATAAAAATTCTTTTCCTTCTTGCGTTAAATTATCAGATAACATTTCATTATTTAATGCATCTATAATTTTAAAATATTTTTTGTGACTGACTGGAAACCTGCTTCCATGTCTTGCAAGAAAAAAAAGGTTTTTTACTTTGAATTCATTAGTAATAAGGTAGGTTTCAGAAGGAATTTCATAACTTTTCTTTTTCAATAGAAAGGTTGCATTTTTATTGGCAATAGCGTTTTTCAAAGCATGAGTAGACTCAGAAAAACCTATACATATCAGGAGTGAAAAGAAAAACCGAACCATGGATAACATTCTTTTATTGCCTATAGGGCATCTCTAATAATTGATTTTGAGGTTCTGCGCTAAATTTCAAGGTTTTCA
>JAPOUS010000096.1 GCA_026708525.1 Cellvibrionales bacterium | reverse complement strand
TCGATCAACTAACTTCTCGTATCTTGTGCCGAGCTTGCCTCGGCAAATTTAACGCTCGTGTCACGGGGAGGAGCGAAGCGACGATCCCGTGGACACGCTTGTTATGTTTATTTTAATTATATCAATCACTTAAACGGCGACCCACATTATGATAAAAGATTGGAGAAATTGCATTATACCGTTCAATATTTTTTGAAGATAGATGTTTTAATGCCTCTCCTTCAATTGCCACATGCATTTTTGCAACTATGAAGCCTTCTGGCATATGACTATACACTTCCAACACCGTACCAGAAGGTAATTGAGCCTGCTCATATCCAATCAAGTTTTGATTGGTAACAAGATATTCCTTTGATTCATGTAAATAAAAATAGAAACCAGCCCCGCCAGTTACTATGCCTAAGATATAAGTTATAAATAATTTAAAGTACTTAGCCATTTATTGATAATTACCGATATATTTTTCTATTTTGTCTTTATTAATAATTTTATGTATAGACACTATCAATCTTAGATGCCACCATTGTAATGACTTGTTAGTTTCTATATCGTTTCCTAGTTTGTCTTTGTTCTTGAAATCACTATAAAATGGGAGTTGGAATATTTCTGAATTCCAGCCATTCATTTGATTAAAATAGATTATTTCTGCTTTGGAATTTATTGTTAACTTACCTACTTTTTCTTTTTCAAACTGAGCCTTCCAACCACCTGCAATAACTTCATAAAGAAGTTCTGAGCCGTCAGCTTCTAGCAATTTTAACTCTAGTAAATATCCTCTACTCATGGTCTATGTATCACATATAAACATAACGCACGTGTCACGGGGAGGAGCGCAGCGACGATCCCGTGGACACGCTTGTTAAATTTACACTTTATAACACTTAAATGTTTCTAAATTACCATCTAAAGGCTCTATCTTTACCCTATAGGTCGAATCGCCATAATTCGGCAAAATTTTTACTTCAATTTCGGGGCTAGTATTGAATGTGTACGTGTTAGTTTCTAAATTGTATGACCATTCTGTTGCCGTACCATTTGCAACGTATAGATCATTCCTGATGACTGCATTGTTATGGCCTAATTCGATATTCCCAATGCCACCTTGATCACCACTACAACCTAATTCCCAACCAATGGCGACTGAATATGCTTTTTGCTCTAAGATTTGATTTTGCAAGTGCTCAAAGTTATGGTTTACCTCTTGTGAGGATATAGAGTCACCTGCTTGGAACTTATAAAGTCCATTAGATAACTGTTCACTTGCAACTGCGCCGAAAACAGTACCTAAGATAAAAACACTTGATATTAGCTTTTTATTTTTCATTATTATTGCCATTTCGCTTCATCCCAGTTTGAATCATTCCAAACCGCTTCTTTTTCTTGCTCTATCTTTACTGGTGAATCGTTTCCACATCCAGTAAAAATCAAAGCAACTATCATACCCATGTATATTTTTCTCATTATTATCTCACTGAATATGTATTAAGTAAATTTAACGCACGTGTCACGGGGAGGAGCGCAGCGACGATCCCGTGGACACGCTTGTTATAAGCATATTTTTTCTTTTACTTTGTTTGCCAATGCCTTACCTAAGATTTTGTGCTCCTTAGCATCTAAATGGATCCCATCTAAGTTACTGCATTGGATAACATTATTTGAGTCATAATAATGAACTGACTCTTCTTTGGCAACTGCCTCTAAATCTTGATTAAACTCTTGCCATCTATCTTTTGCGTCTTGGAACTTTAACTCCATATTACCTTTCGGGTTTTCAATTTTTGGTGGACAAACAACCATAATCTCTGGTTTGGGCATATCTGGTTCTATTGGTGACTTTTTAATCTCTTGAATTAGCCTTTGAACCCCGCGTGAAGATTGGAAGGAATCAATATTGTGGCTATTTTGAAAATCATTTGTTCCAAGCATTAGGATGACTAATTTAACTGGTGAATTTATCTCAATAGCCTCTGATAATCCTTCCAACCCTTTTCTTCCGCTTTTAAATGGATCATTCCATACGGTACGCCTACCATTTAAGCTATTTTCAATTACCCTGACAGAATAGCCCTCGCCTATCAGTTTATTTTCAAAGACTCCCGGCCATCTTTCATCAAAGTTTAATCTTTTCCTTGTATTTGGAATTATTCCCCAAGTAAGGCTATCTGAATATATCAAAATCTGATGCATGATATCGCCTTATGCTTATAACGCACGTATCACGGGGAGGAGCGAAGCGACGATCCCGTGGATACGCTTGTTAGCGGCTACCTGTTTTTGGGATGACAGCAAACCAAATAACCCTGTGACATAAACCACCAAAATAACAGAAAATAACCTAAGAGAAAACTAATAAGTGCCCCAAAACCTACAAGAAAACCTGAGAAATGTACCTAAACAGCTAAAAACCTGAACTAAAAGCCAGCCTAAACACATAAAAAACCAAAAGCGCTAAACTAAAAACCGATAACAGGCTAACCCCGTAACTTTAAAGTAGCTATGAAATGCACTACAAGTTTTGGTTTAGCTAAGGGATGAATTTTGTAAGTAATATTTCCTTAGTATGGATTTTTAGTTGTTTTTTTGTGCAGAAATTAACCAGACCCAACACTTAAAAACAACCAGCGAGAGGCCTTTAAAATTGCCTGCCTACCCTGCTCTTTTGCTTATTTTAGGATATTTTTTGTTAGCGTTTTTTTTACTTTCTCGTTTGGGCTTCTCTTCTCTAACTCGAATCCTTCACATGTTTTAGGTTAATATGCCGCTAACAGCTTTTTCAAAGGAAATTTTCCTA
>JAPOUS010000234.1 GCA_026708525.1 Cellvibrionales bacterium | reverse complement strand
TTCCCAAGCTCGCAAGCTTGATTTTAATGCATGATAGAAATGGTGAGTTAAAAGGCTTATCAGACTTCGATAAGACGCCGCCTGTAAAACCGGTTTTTTTTGGTTTTAGAATCATGGTGGGGCTAGGTTTTCTTATGTTGCTGATGGCATGTGTCGGGAGTTTTTTTCTTGCGCAAAAAAAGGAGTTCCCACAATGGCTGTTAATCATTTTAGTTAGCATGACTTTTGCTGGTTGTATTGCCACGCTTGCAGGTTGGTATGTTACAGAGATAGGCAGACAACCTTGGTTGGTGACAGGTGTTTTAACCGTAAAAGAGGCAGTAACAACTTTACCACCTGCGCACATTGGTTTATCGCTTACTTTGTATGCCATTGTTTATCTTGCGCTGTTAATCGCCTATGTACATACCTTATTTCGCATGGCAAATAATGCCATTAATGATGACTCAGTGGATGAGTCTGCCCCCATAGTCACAGGCTTACAGCCTATTGAAGGCTCGGTGAAGGAGATGAATCATGTCTGATGCGTTATTAGCAGAAATTTTTGTAGGCTTGATGGGGTTGGCCGTTCTGGTCTATGCCATATTGGATGGTTATGATTTAGGTGTCGGCATTTTATTACCCTTAGATGCTCATCGTGAAGTAGACAGGGATCGAATGATTGCCTCGATTGGCCCCTTTTGGGATGCGAATGAAACTTGGCTTGTGCTGGCAGTGGGTTTATTGTTGATTGCCTTTCCTAAAGCACATAGTTTGGCCTTGTATCATTTGTACCTGCCTACAGCTTTTATGTTGATTGGACTTATTTTGCGAGGAGTAGCCTTTGACTTTCGCGCAAAAGCGCATGTTGATCATAAATTGGGCTGGGATCGTACGTTTAAAATCGGTTCGATTCTCACTGCACTAACGCAAGGTTATATGTTGGGGCTGTTTGTGATGGGTTTTGATCAAAGCTTGCCATCTATTGTCTTTGCTTTGGTAGCAAGTTTTGGTGTGGCTGCCGCTTTTGCTTATATTGGCGCAGCTTGGTTGGTGTGGAAGGCCGAAGGCGATTTGCAAAAACAAGCGATTACTTGGTCAAAGCGGGCCGGACGGGTCGCTTTTATTGGCGTTATTGCGGTTTGTTTTGTCAATTTACTAGTCAATCCGAGTGTTTTTGCTAAATGGTTTGAGTTCCCGTTGGTTATGTTTGTGTTGCTCATTCCTTCTGTGTGTTTTTGTGCTTTCGTGTTAAATGAAATCCTATTATCACGCATGCCAAGACAAGACGACTCTTATGCCTGGGTGTCTTTTTTGTTTGTGGTCACAATTTTTGTCTGTTGTTTTTTTGGCGTGGCTTTTAGTTTTTTTCCTGATATTGTGCCTGGTAAAATGACGATTTATGAATCCATGAGCGCACCCGAGTCACTCTCATTTCTTTTGGTTGGGGCAGTGGTCGTTGTGCCTGCAATTATTGGGTATACAGCTTTTTCTTATTATGTTTTTCGAGGGAAAGTGAACGATTTAACTTATCATTGACCAAAATCGCTCAAGTTGTATTTAAACGTCTATGGCTAATGCAAGTTTTATCGTCGTGTTAATTTGATGTGTTGGTAAGGCTAGATCCGATTTTGACAAACTTTAGTCCATTTTTTGTGTTATCTGGTTTCCTTTTCTCTATTTTCATTTGAAATAGCCATTGCATTGGTTTTGTGAGCTTTGTTAGAGTCGAGTTACACAAAATTGCCTTTGGCTAATGGATAAGCCTGGTTGCAAACAATAACAATTAGCCAAATGGCAGGCAGGAATAACCATGTTAGATAAGAATAAAAACAAAAACCAAATACCCTACCCAATGAAACACCCTAAAACTTTACTTTTATCGAGCTTGTTAGCTGGCTCTGTGTTGCTCACAGCTTGTGGCGGCGGAGGTTCTGGGGGGAGTTCGAATACCCCTAGTACCAACGAAGATATTGTTAGTACAAATCCAAATACCTTGCTTTCGGGTAATGACCTTAATGTCAATATCAGTGCTGGCGTGGTAGATTCCTTTAAAGCAACCCTTAACGGGACGAACATCACCGACTTGTTTGATACAAGTAGATCGCCAGCAGTGGCAACGTACAATCAAGTGCGTTCGTTTTTGCAAGATGGGACAAATACCTTGGTTGTGGAAGCAGGTGGTGACGTTGATACAGAAACTTTTGAGGCAGACATTATTCCTGCGCGGCCAATCATTACTGATGCGAAAGGCTCAAGCAAAGGCATAGTGAAGCCAGGTGACGATCATGTCGATATTTCAGGTATTACCCGAAAAGATACACTTATTAATCCAGAAAATGGTGTCGTAATACCAAGCTTTCAGTCTGTTTCTCTTTACGATATGGCATTTAATGAAAAACTTGCCGCGAGAAGCTTTGGTTTTACAAGCTCTTTATTAGCAACAGGCGTTGCGGATAGCGATAATCAAGCAGACTACCAGTTTGATCTAACTTATGCTGATTATGACAAACAACAGAAGACGCTAAAGACTTATTACTCAGCTAATGGAAGAAACCTGAATACCTTAGGCGGTATTCAAATTAATAATTCAGCCTTTAATGCTCTTGAGCCATTTTTAGCAGAAATCATTAGTGAAGTAATTAGTGAGAACTTGCCGGTTTTTGTTGAGCTAAATGCTTCATCAGAGGGTTGTATTCTCGAAACTTTGCCAACAAGTGGTTTATGCGGTGTAGCATTGAATGATGTCGATTTGTCAGGTGATGACTTACTCGATATTAAAATTGTTGACCCGTTTTCAGATATTGTAACCAAAAATAAT
>JAPOUS010000182.1 GCA_026708525.1 Cellvibrionales bacterium | reverse complement strand
CAGACCCTGCCGTTGGCCAGCAACGCCCTTGCCAGTCGGATTGTCTTCCCCTCAATCAGGGTGACTCAGGTTTCTTTCAACCTGACGGGTTTGCCAGCTTCGCTGGGCAAACAAAAAAGCCCGCAATTGCGGGCTTTTTAATCAGCAACAACCAAAAAGGGAATTACTGAACGGTATCAATTTGTACCGCAGCGATCTTAGCGCCATCTTCCGCATTCTTTTGGAATTCGGCGATTTGATCGAAATTTAAGTAACGATATACATCTTCTGACATAGTATCTAACTTATTAGCATATTCCGCATACTCTTGGGCGGTAGGTAATTTACCTAATATCGCACCGACTGACGCAAGTTCAGCCGAGGTAAGGTAAACATTGGCTCCATCACCCAAGCGGTTAGGGAAGTTACGAGTAGAGGTTGATAAGACGGTACTGTTAGGTGCAACACGTGCTTGGTTACCCATACATAATGAACAACCTGGCATTTCCATACGTGCACCGGATCGTCCAAAGATGTTGTAGTAGCCTTCTTCCATTAATTGATGCTCATCCATTTTGGTAGGTGGTGACAACCAAAGACGGGTATTTAAACCACCGGAATGGGCATCCAATAATTTACCTGCCGCGCGGAAGTGGCCGATATTGGTCATACAAGAGCCGATGAAAACTTCATCAACTTTATCGCCAGCAACGTCTGATAGGGTTTTTGCATCATCAGGATCGTTCGGGCAGCAAACGATTGGCTCTTTGATTTGCTCAAGATCAATCTCAATAACCGCTGCGTATTCAGCATCGCTGTCCGCTTCCATTAGCTCAGGGTTGGCTAGCCATTCTTCCATCTTGCGTGCACGACGCTCAAGGGTACGCACATCACCGTATCCATCAGCAATCATTGAACGAAGCAGGGTGACGTTAGAGCGCATGTATTCGATCAATCTATCTTGATCAAGGGCAATAGTACAACCCGCAGCCGATCGCTCTGCCGAGGCATCGGATAATTCAAAGGCTTGCTCAATGGTCAAGCCTTTAAGGCCTTCGATTTCAAGAATACGGCCAGAGAAAATGTTCTTTTTGCCTTTTTTCTCAACGGTTAATAAACCATCTTTGATGGCCTGCAATGGAATGGCATGTACCAAATCACGCAGGGTAATACCCGGCTGCATGTCACCTTTAAAACGGACTAAAACCGACTCAGGCATATCAAGCGGCATAACCCCTGTGGCCGCTGCGAAAGCAACTAAGCCAGAACCCGCCGGGAACGAAATACCCATTGGGAACCGAGTATGTGAATCGCCACCTGTACCTACAGTATCAGGTAAAAGCATACGGTTTAACCACGAGTGGATAATACCGTCACCTGGCTTAAGGGAGACACCACCACGGTTTTTAATGAAATCGGGTAGGGTGTGTTGGGTATCGATATCAACAGGCTTAGGATAGGCTGCGGTGTGACAAAAAGACTGCATAACCAAGTCAGCAGAAAAGCCTAAACAAGCCAGGTCTTTCAGTTCGTCACGGGTCATTGGGCCTGTGGTATCTTGTGAGCCGACGGTTGTCATCTTAGGTTCACAGTAGGTGCCTGGGCGAATACCTTCAACACCGCATGCACGGCCAACCATTTTTTGGCCTAATGAGAACCCTTTGCCGGTATTTTCAGGTGCTTGTGGTTTTCTGAATAATTCGCTCTCAGGTAAGCCTAGCGACTCACGTGCTTTTGCAGTCAAACCGCGGCCAATGATAAGGTTAATACGGCCACCCGCCTGAACTTCATCCAATAATACGTCAGATTTTAATGCGAATTCGCTTAATACATCGCCAGATTCCGACAAGATTTTGCCGTCGTATGGGCGAATTTCAATGACATCGCCCATGTTTAAATCATCAACGGGTGCTTCAAAAACTAACGCGCCAGCATCTTCCATGGTGTTGTAAAAGATAGGGGCAACTTTACCGCCAATACAAATACCGCCGCCTTTTTTATTTGGCACGCCGTCGAGATCTTCACCAAAGAACCAAAGCACTGAGTTGGTCGCAGATTTACGTGAAGAACCCGTTCCCACAACATCACCAACAAAAGCAACTGGAATGCCTTTAGCTTGAACTTCTTTAATTTGGGTCATGCAGCCGGTAACACCTGCTTCTTCAGGGGTTAAGCCTTCGCGCGGCATTTTGTACATAGCGCGTGCGTGCAATGGGATATCAGGGCGGCTCCAAGCATCAGGCGCAGGGGATAAATCATCGGTGTTTGTTTCGCCAGTCACTTTAAATACAGCGACCTTGATGCTCTCGGCAACCGCATCACGATTAGTAAACCATTCCGCATCAGCCCAGCTTTGCAGGACGCCTTTAGCGATTTCGTTGCCAGCTTTGGCTTTTTCTTCAACGTCGTGGAAGGCATCAAACATTAACAAGGTATGCTTTAATTCTTCGCCTGCCTGCGCTTGTAATTCGGCATCGTCTAACAGGTCAATTAACGTTGAAATGTTATAACCACCGTGCATATTACCTAGTAATTTGACGGCATCTAACTTACTAATTAAGGGGGAAGTGGCCTCGCCTTTGGCAATTGCAGATAAAAAGCCTGCTTTAACGTAAGCTGCCTCATCAACACCTGGCGGAACACGATCAGCAATTAATGAAAGAAGAAAATCTTCTTCGCCTGCAGGTGGATTTTTAAGCAGCTCGACTAATTCAGCCACTTGCTCGGCAGAAAGGGGTTTTGGCGGAATATCCTGTTCGGCACGTTCTGCAACATGGGCGCGATAGGCTTCTAGCACTGGGGTATCTCCTCATTATACTATTTTTAAGCAGCTTGGTTG
>JAPOUS010000007.1 GCA_026708525.1 Cellvibrionales bacterium | reverse complement strand
TTAGGATGGATAGTGCGAAATACATCAATGAAAATCTGAAAAGTTTATACTGCGAATACTTTTGCAACTATTAATATGTATTCCATCCGAAAAGTCTTTTTCGTGGCTTGGGTGTGTATGCTCTATCTCAAGAAACGTGTTCCACGCTAAAACTAGCGCATCCATCACCTCCTGCTCTTTTTTTTCCATTTCCACTCCTTAGTGAAATGCTGTTTAACAACAAGCATCACTGGACTGTCGCCAGTGTGCTTTCGGGTTAAACGGATTAAGCTTTAAGCCATGACTCCACCGAGTATTCGGCTTCATCCTCGTCAAATCTTGCTGTGCCAGTGATAAAATAAATGCCTTCAGATGCTGGGTTATAAATAAAGCTGTTTTCAATCCATTCTTCAATGCCTGTTTGGTCAATATCATGCAATATTAAAGAAGGGCTTATGTCTGTGCCTTGCGTGCAGCTATGCTCTGATAAAGTTTCAGATATTGCTAACAGTGAATACCCTCGTATTCCAACTGCTATTTTTACAGTAAAATCTTTAATTACTGATGCCACTTATTTCTCCTAAATTATAAAAATCCGTTTAACAACTGTGTCCACGGGATCGCTTCGCTCCCCGTGCGCTTACGGTTATAAGGCCTTTTATTTATCCAACGGAATATCCATATCTCATCGCACAATATGATACCCATGAACAAGCACCGACTAAAATTGCTAATGCAATGCCGCCAGTGCTGTGATAACTAATATTTACCCAGTAATGCCGCAAACAAAAAATAAGAATAAAAACAAAGCTTGGCCAATAGGCATAGAAACACCAATCAATCCAAACGACTATATAAGGCAATTTGTTTGCTGGTATTAAATCAACTAGCATTGCTCACTCCTTCCCTAAGATCAGCAAAGTACCTAGCCAATAGATCAGGAAAAAAGGCCACAAAAGGCAAACACCAAATCGAATGACTGGTGGTAATTCAGTTAATGATTTTGATAACTCTTTTGAGTCGTGATTACTAACGGTATTGCTAAAAGTTAAAGCACCTAGCACATGCAGGATTACTATATAAATCAATAAATATACTGTCATTTTCTCACTTCCTTTTGTTGTAGCGGTTTATTAATCCATGACATCTTTCAATTCACAAAGCGTATTGAAAGCATCAATATGCTTTTGCTCTAGTGGTCCATAAAAATCATCTGAGTTAGGGCAATCACCCATCCTTAAATAGAATTCATTTGATTCAGTTTTAACTAATTCAAAACAGCCATAGCAATTTTGAAACGGGCTTTCTTTTACTGGATCAGCATCTTCAAGTTCAGCTATATCAATCATCCTGCCCCCCTCGCTCAATCACTAATCGTTTCTCCCACTTTGCGATTGTTTCCATGACTGCCTGATATTCGTCAGCTTTTACATGCTCGTGACCACATTCTGGTGCCAAGTCTCTCAAAACAGCTCTAGCACTCCTGACAATAGCCAAGTCAGTGATAACGCAATATTCCTTTTCACTTGCCACTATCAAATCCCTCCAAATTATCTTTTAACTTCTCCAACGCTGCCCCCATCAATACAAGCCTAAAAAGCTTTGGTTTGTTTTTATACCAGTTGTTTAGGGTTTGCACTGACTCGCCTGATCGCTCTACCAGCTCATTAAGATTTTTAAGCCCTGCTTTTTTGCATTGCTCACTGGGTTTCATCATAAACACCTCCAGGTACACAATAATAAAACGGCATGTACAAGACAAGCCATTTGCTAAAATAATTTAACTAAATATTAATATTTACTAAAAATCTAAGATTTAAGAATAGAACTTAAGCCGGCTTGAATAGTAACCACATTTGCAGTGGTCACAACGGATTTGGTGGCAGGTGCATCAGCGCCACTATTGGCGTGTGCATGTGAATTGAATAGTGCTTGAAGGGCTGTGACATCAGTAATAAGGGTGTTCACCTGGGTAATCAAATCATTAAGCAGAGAAAGCAGTTCATTACTCCCATCACCAATGCTGATTTTAGGAGCCTTGATTGTTGCACTGACTTCACTTTCAAGGCTTGCGGCTTGCTTGGCTAAGAGTTCAAGCTTTTTGAGTGTACCCAGGCTCATATTTTCACCTGATAGCAATGCAAGCGTACCCAATGCCTCTATAAGCTTTGACCCTTTAATGTCTTCACTGTCATCACCTGTGTTAGTCACAGAACGGCTTTTATACTTGCCGATAAACTCCAACGCCTCACTGACTAGCCTTAGTGCTTCATCATGGATTTGGCCTTGTGTTTTTCTGTGGTGATTGCCTGCACTGTCAATTTTATTGAAGGATTCAAGGCTGTGGTGTGTAACGGTTTCGCCTCTTGCATGTTGGGGTAACAGTTCCCCCTCTGGCCTGATAGATCGTATAAAAGGCTGTGAGGGTAAGCCATTAAAAAACGCCAATTCAACAAACTGGCCCAGCTTTGGCAATGCAAAGCTATGCCCTATGTAAGGCAACTCAAGCCCCTGCAAAATACCCAACCGCTCATCAGGTTCACCAGTGGGCAACAGTGGCATGACATCCACGGCATAATAAGGTCTAAATTGATCACACAGGCTGTTTTGTGTTGGCTCGCCTGCAATGGCTTCTATTCTGGCTTTGACGAGTAAATGGTAGCCCCCAACTAATTCAGGGAATAACGACAACACCAGTTTTTTTATTGCCTGTTTCATAGCTGTTTAGTCCATGTTAACGCCATGTTATCCCTTAAGCGGATGGATTCAATAAAGCCCATACCACCCAATAAAAGCCCAGGTCTGAATGCAGGTACGGCGGGTATATTTGCTCGCTTGCCTGAACCAAATTCTGTTAACCAGC
>JAPOUS010000093.1 GCA_026708525.1 Cellvibrionales bacterium | reverse complement strand
CTTTAGCTTGTTAAAAAGTTGTAATAACTAACATTCAGCCTTAGTTATTTTTTCAAATAATAATTTGGTAGTGAGTTACACGTATGGATACCGTCTCTGAGTTACCGGCAAGCGATAACAAAACCCAGACTACAGAAAAACCAAAAAAATCGCTTCCTGAACCCCTTCAGCTTAAATCTCCCAAACATGCTTATAAAGGCAATATCGATCTCCTTCAAAGTGGTGAACTGCAAGGTTGGTGCCTTGATGAACTTGATGAGAAAAAATCGCTTAATTTTAGTGTATACGCTAACGATAAATTAGTAGGATCTGGCATTGCTAATAACAACCGACCCGATTTACTCTCACATTTTGAATCAGCCCATCATGGATTTTCTATTCAACTCGATAGCAGTATCAAGCAATGCATTGGTCAAAACTTGCAACTAAAAATTAATAACACCGACCTAATGGCGAATGGCCTGACTATCGGGCTGCCCGATGGCATGTTTTATTTAGGTGTACGTGATTGCAATGATGGCGTGCTTAAAGGTACGTTAATTTCAGAAAGCTTTGAAGGCGAAAAGAAGCTCCTCCTTTATAGCGATGGCAAATTAATCCACCATATGTCGCTTAACATCCAACCAGGTAATACCGATTTTAGCTATCCTTTACCTTTATCGCTCAATGACGACATGATTCATGAATTGCGCTTAGGCATTGAGGGTTTTCCATTTATGCTGTGGCAAGGGTATGAGAAGGTCAACATGATCAAAACCCCTTGGCAGTATTTGAAAAAGGGGTTTCAAGAAAAAGGGTTAATTAGCCTTTCTCCATTAACACAATATCGCTATGAGTCACTCGGTAAACAATTAACCTATGCTTTAGATACCCAGGCAGTTAAAAACATTCAACTAGCTCACGAAGCCGTTGTAACGGGTTTTGACAATCGAAAAACCTTCCCACAATTAACCGTACCTGATACGAAACATCCTAAAGTTAGTATTATTATTCCTGTCTATAATCAATTTGCGTTAACCTACCATTGTGTGGCTTCCATTATTTTGGCAGCAAACCATGCAAGCTACGAAATTATCATCGGTGATGATTGCTCCACCGATGAAACCCAAAACATCATGCAAACTATTAAAGGTATCAAGGTTGCTAAAACAACAGAAAACCAACGCTTTTTAGGCAACTGTAATAACGCAGCAAAACTTGCCAAGGGCGAATACATTATATTTTTAAATAATGATACTGAGGTAACGTCAAGTTGGATTGATGAATTACTCTCACCCTTCACCGAAGACGAAAGCATTGGCATAACAGGTTCTAAATTACTTAACTTAGACGGGTCTCTGCAAGAAGCGGGCGGCATCGTCTGGGGCAACGGTAAACCTTGGAATGTCGGTAACGGCCAAAACCCTCTAGCACCAGAATTCAACTACAGCCGTGACGTGGATTATGTAAGCGGTGCCGCTTTATGCATCCCTCGCAAACTCTGGGATAAAGTCGGGCATTTTTCCGAAGAGTTTAAACCTGCCTATTATGAGGATACTGACTTGTGCTTTAAAGTGCGCGATTTCGGCTACCGCGTGCGTTACATCCCTCAATCTGTTGTGGTGCATTTTGAAGGCAAAAGCAACGGCACAGACCTTTCATCCGGCGTTAAGAAGTACCAAGTGGTTAATTCAGCCACCTTCGAAAAAAAATGGATCAATATCTACTACGGTCAGGGTGAAGCTTCTTTTGAAAATTTAAAAATCGAAAAAGACCGTAACGTTAATCAACGAATTTTAATGATAGATTACACGACACCCGATCAAACCGCCGATGCGGGCAGTTTTGCAGCAATTAGTGAGATGAAAATTTTGCAAGCTCTTGGTCATAAAGTCACCTTTGTACCTGAGAATATGGCGCACATGGGCAAACTCAGTTACCAATTACAAAAAATGGGTGTCGAAGCGCTTTATGCGCCTTTTTATACCTCGGTTTTTGATGTGATTGAGCAGCGCATTCATGAATTTGATGCCGTTTATATCACACGCTTCAGTGTGGCTGAAAACTATATTGATTTTATTCGTGCACGCACCGATGCCAAAATACTCTTTAATAACGCAGATTTACACTTTCTACGAGAGTTAAGAGCAGCCATGACCACAGGCGAAGTCACTATTGACCAAGCCAAACAAACCAAAAGCCGTGAAGTGGCAGTGATGGAAAAAGTCGATGCCATCCTCTCCTACAATGAGTTAGAGCATGCCATTATTGCCACCCATACCATGCGCTCGGATAATATTTTCCGCTGCCCTTGGTTATTAGGCCAAAAGCCTAAAACAGCGCCATTTGCTAAACGCAACGGTATTGCCTTTTTAGGCAGTTTCAGGCATCACCCGAATAGCGAAGCGGTAAAACATTTTGTGGCGACTATTTTTCCTCTCATTTTAAAAGACGCACCTGATACACTTTTTACCATCTATGGCAGCAATCCTACCGATGAAATTCTTGCACTTGAAAACGATAATATTGTGGTAAAAGGTTTTGTCGAAGAACTTGACGATGTTTATCAACAGCACAAGGTCTTTGTAGCTCCACTTATCTCTGGGGCTGGCATTAAAGGCAAGGTATTAGAAGCCATGGCCTTTGGTACCCCTTCAGTATTAACCCCGATTGCCGCAGAGGCAACTGGTCTAATCGATGGTTTGAGTGCCGCGATATCCGATGATGATGAAGTCATGGCCAAAGACACACTCAAGTTATTGAATGACAAAACCTTATGGGAAAAGTACAGCCAAGCTTCGCGCAAAATAGCCAAAGATCGTTTCTCACTGGATACTGGCAAGGGATTAATGCAAAAAGCTTTTGATTAC
>JAPOUS010000047.1 GCA_026708525.1 Cellvibrionales bacterium | reverse complement strand
GGGTAGACTCTGGCGCAGCAATTGCTAATCGAGCAGAAAGCCTATGTAGCGGGTTAACCTTGGCACCAAAAACTAAACAAACCTTATTTCACACCTACCCGAAGCCTTTTAAAAACTGCCCAAACCCCTTAGTAAAATTTGATATACATCTAACTCAGCACCTCAGTATTTGAGCAATCCGTTTTTTACTGCTACTTTTAGTCGCGTTTTAATATGAATAACAATAAAGGATAAATCGATGCCGGCAAATGCGGACATGCCGATTTTAATCGTTGACGACACCAAATTTAGTGCGGCCGTTATCTTAAAATGCTTAAGCGAAGGCGACTACGAGAATGTTCGTCATGTTGATAACGCAGAAGACGCCCTCGATTTACTTGAGCGCTACCCTATTCCTATTGTGATTGCCGATTGGCAAATGCCAGAAATTGATGGCTTGGCTCTGACCCGAAAAATTCGCCAATTAGATGAAAAACTCCATCGATATACCTATATATTGATGCTTACTGCCAAAGACGGCGAAGATCATCTCTCTCTTGCTTTTAACGAAGGCATTGATGATTTTGTTAATAAATCAGCCATGAAGCAGCAGCTTTTACCTAGGTTATTTGCCGCATCACGCATCACCGCAAAACAAAAACTTGAACAAAACCGAAAACACAAACTCACAAAAGAAAAAAGTTTACTTGAAAAACAAAACCATCAATTAAAATCCAAGTTAACCATTGATGGCTTGACAGGCTTTAATAATAAATCCTCTGCCGAACAAAAACTGGCCTCACACCTGGAATATACTCAATCACGTGGCGGCACTTGCTGTTTAATCGTAATTAAAATTATGCTTAAAAAACATGGCTTGAATCAGCTACCAACCACCATTCTTCAAGAAATTATTCAAGGCGTTGGGCTACGCCTTAAGTCATCTGTTCGACCACTTGACGAATTAGCCAGACTTTCGCCTTTTGAGTTTGGCATCATCACCCAATTTCCCGACACCGATGAAACACGTGCGTTTGCATTTAAACGTATTCATACACTACTAACCCAAAAAGCGTTTAAAACCAATATGGGCTACCAACAGATTGATATCAGCCTATCGATTGTCACCTCAACCGCAGAAGAATCGGTAACCCCTACCGACATGCTTTCAAAAGCCAAAAGCTTGATCGATTCGACTAATGAATCTAAAAACATTGAAGTGTACGCTTTTAACTCAGAAAAAGAGCAGGTACGATAATCGCACACCTATCGAACCGCTGATTGGGATGCTTTCAAAACGTAAAAAATAAAAAGAACCTAGATAATAAAAAAGACTGAGCCATGACCACTGAAAAACCCGCAAATATCGTTAATGCCTTTCAACAATCTGTCGCCCAGCTAACAGGCAGCGAAGCGCCTTGGGCCATTGATACAAAAACCGTCAATCACATTGATTACCGCTTTTATAAAAACGCGCCAACCACGCTCATGGCCTTGATTAACGAAGGTCGAAAACATGGTGAAAATGAATTTATTATCTACGAAGGTGAGCGCATTAGCTTTGATGAATTTTTTAAGCGTGCCGACACCCTTTCCATTGCCCTAACCAAGAAGTTTGCTATTACGTCAGGTGACACTGTTGCTATTGCTATGCGTAACTACCCGGAGTGGATGATTAGTTTTGTCGCAATTGCACAAACAGGGGCCACTGTAGTCCCCCTCAATAGCTGGGGTAAATCGGCTGAATTGGTTCACGCACTGAAGGATTCTGGGGCAAAAGTGGCCTTTATGGATCAAGCACGGTTTGATTTAGTCGCTGGCGCGCTTGATGATTTAGGCACCACCGCGATCATCGCTAAACCAGAAGCTCAATCTTCAAATTCGGTTGATGAGCTTATCGCTGAATTTTCAGCTGATCTCACAGAAAGCACAACGTTTGACGACAAGGCAGGTACTGATGATCTTGCAATCATGATGTACACCTCTGGCACCACAGGCTTACCTAAAGGCACCTTATCGACTCACCAAAACGTTTGCCAAAGTATCTTTAACTTTGAATTATTGGCCATTGCAACTGCCATGACAGATTCGGAACCTGTAGGCAAAATGTTAGAGCGAGGCTTTCCACCTAAAGTATTACTAAGCGTACCATTATTTCATGTCGCTGGCGCTTATAGTGTCTTTTTATTATCGCTCCGCGCAGGTCGCCCCATTGTCATGATGCACAAATGGGATAAAATCAAAGCGTTAGAGTATATCCAAAACGAACGCTGCACCATGATGAGCGCTGTACCTACTATGCTTATGGAACTTCTTGAATGCAAAGAATGGAATGACTATGACACATCCAGCATGTTTGGCTTTGGTGCAGGCGGCAGTGTACAGCCCGCTCGGTTACCCAAAACCATTTATCAAAAACTGCCTGACAGCTATCCGGGCACAGGCTATGGCATGACCGAAAGCAACGCCTGTGGCTTTGCGGCAACGGGTGCAATTTTTGCACAGTATCCCACCAGCACAGGTATTGCTTCACCAATTCTTGATTGCAAAATTTTAGATAATCAAGGCAACGAGTGCCCTCAAGGCGAACCCGGTGAGATTTATTTAAAATCCCCCACCATTGCCAAAGGCTACAATAATCAACCTGAAGCAACTAAAGAAACCTTTATTGATGGCTGGTTAAAAACAGGCGATATAGGCTACCTTAACGACGATGGGTATTTGTTTATCACTGACCGCATCAAGGACATGATTATTCGAGGCGGTGAAAACATCTACTCGGTTGAAGTCGAAGCAGCAGCACTCACTCACGAACAAATTCTTGAAGCTGCCGCGTTTGGGCTGCCGCATGACACCCTAGGTGAAGAACTGGCACTGGCAGTTTATGTTGAAGCTAACGCATTATCTGAAGAAGCTATTCAGCAGCATATTGCTTCCCAACTCGCTGGCTTTAAAGTCCCCTCACGCGTCTTTATTGAATCACAGCCACTGCCTAAAAATGCCACCCAAAAGATCTTAAAAAACAAGATAAAAGAAAGCGCTCTTGAAGTTGTATCTTAAACCCTTTCGCAAATAAAATAAGGCTGCATATTCGCAGCCTTTTTTATTTAAGCGAACAACTATTTAAATGTTCTACCTTTACTTGCAGCAATACGCATACGAAGAGCATTCAATTTAATAAAGCCTGCCGCATCTTTTTGATCATAAGCACCAGCATCATCCTCAAAGGTTGCCATGGACTCATCAAACAAACTTTGATCAGACTTGCGCCCAACGACCATGACATTGCCTTTATATAGCTTTAACCGCACGTCACCTGAAACCACTTCTTGAGTTTGATCGATGGCGGCTTGTAGCATTTCGCGCTCGGCTGACCACCAATAACCGTTATAAATTAACTTGGCGTATTTAGGCATCAGCTCATCTTTAAGATGGGCAGCTTCTCGATCCAGGGTAATGGATTCAATCGCTCGGTGCGCTTTAAGCAATACCGTGCCGGCAGGCGTTTCATAACACCCTCGAGCTTTCATACCCACATAACGGTTTTCAACAATATCTACACGGCCTATGCCATGCTCGCCTGCTTTTTGGTTAAGCTCTAACATCACTTCGGCAGGCGTTTTCGCTTCGCCATTAATCGCAACTACATCGCCTTTTTCAAAGGTTAGGGTAATATACTCCGCTTTATCTGCCGCATTTTCAGGCGATTTAGTCCACAACCACATATCTTCTTCAGGCTCAACCCAAGGATCTTCCAATTGATCACCTTCGTATGAAATATGCAATAAATTTGCATCCATTGAATACGGTGATTTTTTGCCTTTTTTCGTTTCGATATGAATACCATGCTTGTCGCAATAGGCCATTAACGATTCACGCGAATTCAAATCCCATTCACGCCATGGAGCGATGACTTTAACACCCGGCTTTAATGCATAGGCACCCATCTCAAAGCGCACCTGATCATTACCTTTACCTGTTGCGCCGTGACTGATTGCATCAGCCCCTGTCTCATTAGCAATTTCTACCAAGCGCTTGGCAATTAATGGACGAGCGATGGATGTACCTAATAGATATTCACCCTCATAGATGGTATTGGCACGAAACATAGGAAATACATAATCACGTGCAAACTCTTCACGCAAATCTTCGATGTAAATTTCTTTTACTCCCAAAGCTTCTGCTTTGGCGCGTGCAGGTTCGACCTCTTCACCCTGCCCTAGATCCGCAGTAAAGGTGACGACCTCACACTGATATTCTTCTTGTAACCATTTAACGATAACAGAGGTATCTAACCCCCCCGAATAGGCCAAAACAACCTTATTGATAGTAGACATACTTGCGCCCTTAATTATTGAGCTTCTTTCTTCGAGCAAAAGAAGCAAAAACAGGAAAAGAAAGGGCCGGAATTGTACGATTACCCCGTGCATTTGGCAAACTTTCCCTTTATTGATGCCATGCTTTTGATTAGACTAGGCCGTTTTTTAATTTTCGGTGCTTAAACCTTTATGGACACGCTCACCATCACCCAACCCGATGATTGGCATATTCACCTTCGCGATGGCGAATTATTAAGCCGAACCGTACCGGATGCGAGCCGTCAATTCTCTCGCGCCATTATTATGCCGAACCTAGTTCCGCCAGTTGTCAATACAGAGCATGCCTACGCCTACCGCAAGCGCATTATTCAACACATCCCTGAGGGCAACCCATTTAACCCTCTGATGACGCTTTATCTTACAGACAACACCACAAAGAACGATATTATTGAAGCGTCAAACAGCGGCTTTGTTAGGGCCGTTAAGCTCTATCCAGCAGGTGCTACAACAAACTCAGACTCAGGCGTAACCGACATTTTAAAAAAAGGCGATGTATTCGAGCAAATGCAAAAGCAAGGTATGCCTTTATTAATTCACGGCGAAGTCACCGATAATGAAATTGATATCTTTGATCGTGAAGCGGTCTTTATTGAGCAAACCCTTGCCCCCTTACTCAAAAAATACCCTGATTTAAAAGTGGTGCTTGAACATATTACGACCAAAGACTCGGTCGATTTTGTTAAAGAAAGCAGCAGCAATCTAGCTGCCACCATTACCGCACATCATTTGCTCTTTAACCGCAATCATATGTTAGCAGGCGGCATCAGACCTCATTATTATTGCCTGCCTATTTTAAAGCGAGATCTGCACCAAAAAGCACTCATTGAAGCAGCAACCAGCGGTAATAAAAAATTCTTTCTAGGGACAGATTCAGCACCACATGCAACCTTAAGTAAGGAATCCAGCTGTGGCTGTGCGGGCTGCTATACCGCCTACGCTGCCATCGAGCTTTATGCGACAGCCTTTGAAGCCGCTAATGCACTAGATAAACTTGAAGCATTTGCCGCTTTTTATGGTGCAGATTTTTACGGACTTCCAAGAAACGATAACAAAATCCACTTAAAAAAACGGGATTGGCAAATGCCTAAAACCCTTAATTTTGGTGACAGCTCATTAACCCCTCTTCTGGCAGGTGAAACAATTACATGGCAACGAGCCAATGGATAAACAACGAACTCCACCAAGCGAGTGACGTCATGGAAAAAAGCCTATTAGCAGAGCGCTTCCGCGGCTATTTACCCGTCATTATTGATGTGGAAACCGCAGGGTTTAATGCGCAAACTGATGCTTTATTAGAGATTGGCCTAACTACCGTCGACATGAATGATGCCGGGAGACTCTCGGTAAAAGACGCCTATTCATTTGACATCGAGCCCTTTGAAGGTGCCAACCTCGAGCCCTCAGCCCTTGAATTTACTGGTATCGACCCAAGCGACCCTCAACGCATCGCCATAAGTGAACAAGACGCCTTAAAAGAAGTGTTTGCCATTGTCCGGAATGAAATCAAAAAGTACCACTGTAAACGTGCCATCATCGTTGCACACAATGCCACCTTTGATTATCAATTTTTAACGGCTGCCATTAACCGCACAAATGTTAAACGTAACCCCTTTCACCCCTTCTCAACTATGGATACAGCTACTTTAGGCGGATTTGTCTATGGTCATACGGTTTTAGCCACTGCATGCAAAATTGCCGGCATAGAAATGGATAATGAGAAAGCGCACAACGCTGCCTATGATAGCCAGGTAACGGCACAACTGTTTTGTGAAATGGTAAATTTATGGCTAGATCTTGGCGGCTGGGAAAAAGCTATGAAACTACAAGAGAAACGACTGGAAAAAAATCCATCATCTGCAACCAAAGCAGAAGATTAAAAGAGTAAGAGGGCGAATGCCCTCTAACAATAAAGCTTAGAGTGACTCAGACTCTTCAGCAAGATAAGCTGCCACACCTTCAGTTGATGCGACCATACCTTTGTCACCTTTATTCCAACCCGCAGGGCAAACTTCACCATGCTCTTCATGGAATTGAAGCGCTTCAAACAAACGAATAAACTCATCAAAGTTACGACCTAATGGCAAGTCATTAACGATTTCAGAGCGAACCACACCTTCTTTATCAATAATAAATGCACCACGGAAAGCAACGCCACCTTCTGATTCAACGTCATACGCACGGCAAATATCATGGTTAATGTCTGCTGCAAGCGTGTAAGTGACAGGGCCAATACCGCCTTGGTTTACTGGGGTGTTTCTCCATGCATTGTGAGTGAAATGCGAATCGATAGAAACACCAATAACCTCAACCCCTAATTCTTTGAATTTAGCCATGCGGTGATCGGCTGCGATCAACTCAGATGGACAAACAAAGGTAAAATCTAGTGGATAGAAAAATACTAAACCATACTTACCATCTAATGACTTTTTAAGGTTAAAGTCTTCAACGATTGAACCGTCGCCTAATACCGCCGCACATGTAAAATCCGGTGCTTGCTTACCTACTAATACTGCCATACTAATCTCCTAAGGATTTAAAAATTGCGCCAATAGAACCGTAAAGACTCTTCGACGCATGAAAGAAAATGCGGCAAATATCATAATTAGCGCTGACATAAATCACAACCTTTTTCTCTCTCTGTCCATCAACGGTGATGGATTTCCATTAATTTATCAGGCTACTGACTGATAGATGCTGTGCAGTAAGAACGACGATCGCAACCAACACTGTTCACAATTCAATCAAAAGCACAAAAAAACCTGTCATATGCAATTGCTAATAATTCTTATTTGAATTACATTTAGCATTAATAGCAAATAAAAACTAACCTTTAGATACTCTCATTGTATGTATATCTGCATTTGTAAAAACATTACTGATAATGACATTCGACGATCTTTCGAATCTGGCGATAAAAATTTTAGAAAAATACGGAAATCCCTTGGGGTTGCTACTGAATGCGGGCAATGTGCTTGTGAAGCCAAACAGCTCATTAATGATATGCTAGAAGAACACCATGCGCTTGAAAACACACCACTTTTCTCTCCTGCGTAAACTCTCCAAAAATTGTAGAAATACAAATTAAAACCGTTCTCACTATCAATACAATTTACTTATATTTCAATACGTTATATTTGACATAACCGTATTCTCCTTCCAAAATGTGTGTTCAGCTTCCTCTCTTCTTTTTTGAATTTTGGAGAATACTCAATGAAAGGTGATGCCAAAGTCATTGAACACCTCAACGCCGTCCTTGGCAATGAGCTAATTGCGATCAATCAGTATTTTCTTCACTCTCGTATGTTTAAAGATTGGGGCTTGAAGGTTCTTGCCGACAAGGAGTACGAAGAGTCTATCGACGAAATGAAACATGCAGATACACTGATTGAGCGCATTTTATTTTTAGGTGGCCTCCCAAATCTTCAAAAACTCGGCAAGCTGCATATTGGCGAAAACACCCAAGAAATGCTCGAGTGCGACCTTAAAATTGAACAGCTTGCACACAAAGACCTTAAAGAGGGCCTAGCCCATGCAGACTCCATCGGTGATTATGTCTCACGCGATATTTTTTCCGATATACTCGCCTCTGAAGAGGAGCATATTGACTGGCTCGAAACGCAGCTTGGCTTAATTGAACGCATTGGCATTCAAAATTACGAGCAATCTCAAATTGGGCAATAACGCACGTTTATTGCCGATTAAAAAACCCCACCAACGCCTTAAAAGCCCACTCGCAGTCTTTTGTACCAGCGGTTTCTCGGATGGAGTGCATCGCCCAAGTAGGTACGCCAATATCTAAGGTTTTCACACCTAACTCTGTTGCTGTGATAGGGCCTATGGTTGAACCACAAGCCATATCAGCCCTGACTACAAAAGACTGCACAGGTACACCTAAGCGCTCACATAAGGCCCTAAAATACGATTGCGTTTCTGTATTGGATGCATAACGCTGTTTGGCATTAATTTTTAACACAGGCCCCTGTCCTAGCATCGGCCCATGCTTATCATCATGCTTGGCAGGATAATTGGGATGCAAGGCATGGGCATTATCGGCCGACATCATAAAAGAATGCTGGATTAAACGAACAAAAGATTCGTGATCCGGCACAAGGCGTTTAAGGCAATCTGTTAACATAGGCCCAGCCGCCCCTACTGCCGATTCACTTCCGACCTCTTCATGATCATTAAAGACAAACAAACTGTGCTGACTGCCAAAGGATGCTAATAACGCTTCTAAGCCAATATAACAACTCAATAAGTTATCGAGCCTTGCCGCTGATAAAAAATCGTTGTTGATACCATGCACTTCACCTTTTTGAGCGTCATAAAAACTCAGCTCATGATCCAACAAGCGTTTAGCCTTCAAATGAGGATGTTCTTTGCTTATTTGTGCCATCACCACATCATTGAATGACGAAAGGTTTTCAGACAACCCCAAAATAACCGGCATATCCGTTTGCGGGTTGACCGTTCTTTTTTGATTCGCTTCTCGGTCAAGGTGAATTGCAAGGCTAGGTATCATGCCTATAGGGTGTTTAAAATCGATCAAACAATGCTCGACCTGATCGTCCATCGTTAAGACTGAGACTTTCCCCGCAAGGCTAAGGGCTCGATCAAACCAAGGGTTGAGTAAAACCCCACCATACACCTCAACACCGACTTGATGATAGCCAAAACGGACAATATCAGCATTTGGCTTTACCTTAAGGCAAGGGCTATCGGTATGCGCACCTAAAAAGTGCATACCTTCTGAGGCCAAATCACCCTGCCCTAACCGAAAAGCAATAATGCTAGAGTCATTGCGAGTGACAAAATAGCCTTGTTGACGTTGAATCGTCCAAGCTTCCGTTTCTTTAAGCTCAGTAAAACCTTGCGCTACTAGACGAGATTTGATTTGCTCCACTGCGTGAAATGGCGTGGGCGATGATTCAATAAAATCTAACAAGCCTTGATTCAATTGTTCTGCATTCATAAGAAACTGTAGCCTATGGTTATTAACCTATCGTTAGGTGTGGCAAGACCGTTTTTTGATCCGATGAGTTTGATATAATAGCGGTTTTTTGTGACTTGGAAAAACCGTGTTAACCTTTGACGATGCCCAAACCCAGCTATTCGCACAAACTGTAGATTTTCAAAGACCTGCCAAACAAATACAACAGGGGCTAGGGCTTCTAGGCAGCATTATCGCTGAAGACATTAACGCCAGGATCGACTCACCACCTTTTTCAAACTCCGCGATGGATGGCGTCGCCTTTCATTCAGCAGATGTTTTAGCAAACCCTCAACTCGCGCTACCCATTTCTCAGACTGTTTTTGCAGGCAGAGCACCCGCGCCACTGCAAAAAGGGACGGCTGCACGCATCTACACCGGCGCGATGATTCCGGAGGGTGCAGACACTGTAGAAATGCAGGAAAACTGTATATTTGAGGATAATACCGTTCAATTTAAGCAAGCCATTAAACCCTACGGCAATATTCGTATTCAGGCTGAAGAGTTTCATCAAGGCGATATGATTCTGCCAAAAGGTACTCGATTATCTGCAAAACATATGGGGTTACTTGCTCAAGCCGGGATCGACGAGTGCCAGGTCGTTAAGCCATTAACCGTTGCCTTGTTAGTCAGTGGTGATGAACTGGTCTCTCCTCCCACACCATTGAAACCCGCTCAAATCTATAATAGCAATGCCCCTATGTTAGTGGCTGAATTGACCGCTCATGGCTTTGATGTCATAACTGAAGTCATGCCTGATAATTTAGAAGCAACCCAACGTCTATTGAAAAAGGCTGTTGATGCAGCCGATATAGTGATCACAACCGGGGGAGTTTCTGTTGGAGATGCCGATTACGTCAAAGCCGCCATCGAATCGATGGGCGAAATCAATTTCTGGAAAATCGCCATGAAACCGGGCAAACCCTTTACCTTTGGCAAGATTCATAATAACAACAAAACCCTTCCTATTATTGGCCTGCCCGGCAATCCTGTCTCAGCATTTACTGGCTTGCAGTTATTTGGTCTGCCGTTTTTACAACGATTACAAGGCCAAACACCTTCAGAGCAGCCAATCCAACGCTACCCTGTTGTGTTAGCCAAACCTCATTCAAACAAACGTGAAGAATTTGTAAGAGTCACTCTTCAAACCTGCAAGGCAGGTACGATGTTTCTTCAACCTTACTCACATCAAGGCTCAGGGGTGATCAGCTCGGTTGCCAATAGTACAGGGTTTGCCCGAATGCCATGCAACCAAGTCACGAATTCAGGCGATGAGGTTGTATATATCCCGTTTAATTAGTATAAACGTTGGATAAATATCATTGATAACAATAAAAGACACTATGGATATTCTTGCGACAGAACAAGCTGGCGATACCGCGCCACTGACCAAAGACGATCTACTCACTATTTTAGCCAAGCAACGCGCATCCTTCGAAAAAGAAGGCTTCGTGACTTATGAGCGTCGCATGGATAGGTTAAACCGCTTAGAAAGCCTCCTGTACGATAACATTGATATATTATGTGAAGCTTTGCGGCAGGATTTCGGTCACCGCTCATTGCACCAATCCAAAATTGCCGATTTTTATGGCAGCTTTGAAGCCCTAAAGCACACCAAAAAACACCTAAAAAAGTGGATGAAAGACGAAAAGCGTCAATCCCCCTTTCCGCTGGGCTTACTGGGTGCAAAGTCTAAGGTGCAATATCAGCCGAAAGGCGTTGTTGGTAACATTACCACCTGGAACTTTCCTGTATTTGTTGCCTGCACCCCCCTTATTGGGATTTTAGCCGCCGGCAACCGGTGCATGCTAAAACTCACCGAGATCACACCAAAAACCTCTGAGCTATTAAAGCAACTGTTTGCGAAATACTTCGATGAAACCGAAGTGGTTGGTATTACTGGCGGCCCGGAAGTCGGTGAAGCCTTTTCTACCCTCCCTCTAGATCATATTATTTTTACAGGGGCTACCAGTGTCGGTAAATACATTTTACGTGGCGCTGCCGAGAACCTAACGCCTGTCACGCTTGAACTGGGCGGCAAATCTCCAGTGGTTGTTTCACGCTCCGCCGACATGAAAGAAGCTGTATTGCGGATTTTCACCGGTAAAGCTCTTAATTGTGGTCAGGTTTGTATCTCACCGGATTATGTTTTTGTGCCTGAAGAGCAACTTGAACTATTTACTAAACTGGCCACCATGCATATCACTGAGATGTTCCCAACGATGCTCAATAACGATGACTACACCTCCGTGGTGAGTCGTAAGCATTATGATCGCATTATGGGGATTATTGAGGATGCGCAAGAGCAAGGTGCAGATGTCCGTATTATCAACCCGGCTAAAGAGGATTTTAATACCCAAACCACCACCCACAAAATTCCACTCACAATGATCGTCAACCCGTCAGATGATTTACGTGCCATGCAAGAAGAAATTTTTGGCCCAGTCATTTCGATAAAAACCTACAAAAACATCGATGACGCCATTAATTACATCAATGCCAATCCTCGCCCTCTATCACTTTATTATTTTGGTGATGATGCAGGCGAACAAGCCGAAGTGTTAGACCGAACGACATCAGGTGGCGTAGCCGTCAATGACGTTATTGCACACGCAGGCGTTGAAGATCTGCCTTTTGGTGGAATTGGCCCATCAGGTATGGGTAACTATCATGGCTTTGAAGGCTTTAAGACCTTCTCCCATGCTAAAGCGATTTTTAGTCAATCGAAAAAAATCTACATGATGAAGTACACTGGCGTCATTCCACCTTACAACGATAAGACGGAAAAAACGTTGGAGTTTATGCTCAAACGCCCTAAAAAATAACCCTTCACTCAAGAAAGGCTTCAAAGCCTCTGATGAAATTTGACCCCCATTAGAGGCGCCTATCGAACCACAATATTTACCGGGGTGCTTCTAATCGACTGCCCAGACACGGGATGAACGTAAGTTGCCATAATGGCCACCTCACCTTGGGCTTTCCCTTCTACATGATCTTCTATTAATATGGCTGCTCTATTTTTTGACATAATCTGCCAAGAAATATCGCTAGGCAAAAGCGTGCGGGAAACACCATCAGAAAATACCCCAATAGCACGCAACTCACTCCTTTCATTCACCCCAATAGTCGATCGAGATACTTGAACCATAAGGCATTGTAACTCAAGCTCAACACCCTGTACGCGATTGATGGCGAAACGCCCACCAAAACTTGCTCCTAGTTGCGTGATGGCCTCTTTACTATCATAAACACGTAACAGGCCATCAACGACTGACATACCCTTTATATCTTCCACATACCACCCAGCTTGATCTGTTAAGTCTAATCGCGATCCATTAGAAAATTCGCCAATTACCTTTCTTGATAGACTAAAGCCAACAGGTACTTGAGTGACATTATCTGGAGTATTAGGCTCAAGAATTAATGATTGAATCGCTGAATTATTAACAACCAGATCAATTGGCTGACTTTCTATTCCACCAAAACGTGCTGAGAGCTTGGTAGCTCCTACACTTTTAGTATGCACTCTGTCGCCATGCTTACTCTCTAATAGCCCGGTTGAAAAAACATAAGCCGCCTGGCTATTACTGGATGTCCAGGTGACCTCATGCGTTAAGTCACGGCAACTGCCATCAGAAAAAATGCCTATTGCGGCAATCTTTGAAGAAACCCCTAAAGGGATGTCTATTAATTCAGATTCAATATGTATTTGCGTTAGCTGCGCGTTAGTCACAGTCACTGTTATTGGCTGGGTAATACCTTGAACCTTAGCCATTAATTTTGTCTCACCAATAGCTAGCCCTGTCAAAGGTTTTTGATTGAAAAAGGTTTTCAGTGAAAGATCTAATTGATTAGGTTCAGCAACTTCCCATCTTACTTGGTCAGTTATATCCAGCGTCTGCCCGTTATCAAAGAAACCCATGACACTCACATAGCCTTTGTACCCTTTAGGAAAGGTTAATGTACTAGGGGTCACCTGAATAGATCTCAATGTCGCATCATTTATATGAATTTTTTGCGCATCAGACTCCAAAGGGAGAATTTGTCGTGCATATAAATTACCCAAGCCTACTCGCTCACCTTTCACTCGATAAATAGTAGGAGCGGAAAATAAAATGTCGGCTTTCCCGCTGACACTACTCCCCCCATACATCCCCCAATTTGTAGTGCTTTGCGCATCCATCACATAATTTTCAAAATGGCTTAATGCTTTTACCGGTTGACTAAACCCCACAGGAACTTGAAATTCATACGGGGTCAACGTAATGATACTGTGGGGGAAATGTGTAGCGCTCACCTCGAGTGGTTCACTAAGAAAATGGTTATAAACTGCGGTTAGCCTAATATGTCCTTCTTTTATTGTTTTGATTGTATTGCCATCACTGATCTCTATTCCTTCACCCACCGAATGCCATTCAACACTTGGAGTCACATCTTTAAAGAGGCCATTTTCATAGAGTGCGAGTGCCTTTAGATTAATTCGAAACAGCAGCGGAAAAACTAACGACGCAACTTCTCGCCCTCCCTTAAGGAGAATATCAGGTACAACCCAGATAGCAGATAGGTCAGGCTCCACCACATCTATCGTAATTGCCTGGCTTCGAAAATTCAGTAATTGACCAGTGACATGGGCTTTACCAACCGATTTTGCATGACCATTCGCAAATCCATCAACGGCAAGGATATCTGGATTATCTGAATACCAAGCGGTTTTGTCCGTAACATCCAAACGATGGCCATTCTTAAAAACAGCAATGCATGTGAATCTTACTGTTTCACCCTGCTTTAACAAGGACGCAGGGGCTTGAATCTCAATAGTTTCAATGAAACGGTAATTAATTTCTGCATCAGTTGTCGTTCTAGCTGGGACAATGGTGCCATTTGGGACAATAGTACTACTTGGGGTAATAGTTTCACTTGCCACTCCCGAACTTGCTCCTCCTCCACAGCCACACAAAACGAGCAAATAAAGGAATAAAGCAAGAAAAAAAAGCCTAGGAGCCAATTTAATCAAAACGCTTAAACCCTAACGTAAACAGGTTTGTTTCTTTATCCACATTATCCTTAACGAAAAATCCCATGGAGAATTCATCGGCATTGGTCAGATCAGTGACTGTTTTGATATAGGTATGCGTATTAGGTAACGCCTTATAATCCGGCGTAATGACTTTTTCCATCACTAATTGATTACCTTTTCTCACGCCCCTGTCGAACGACATTGAACCTTTTACAGTATCAATCCAAAAATTTTCAAAGCATTGCATCGCTGAATTAAACCCTAAATACCCCTTACCCTGGACGATTTCAGGCGTTTGTTTTGAATGCTTACTCTCAAAATAGCGCTCAAGAAAATGATGATTAAAAATAAATTGATTGGTTAGCCGCGCACCATTTAACGCTGAAACATAATCCTGTACATCATCGTGATGGTTGAGCACCTCACAGGTAAACTCGCCCACCATTAACTGCAACCATTCAAAATCTTCCTGACCAAAGGGCATTTCACCAATTGACATATTTCCTTCCACTCCTTTTAACAAGCGAATGATACATAGGCTATTTGACCACCAGGGTTCAGATAAGTTTTAAGAGTGAATTTATTTTGAAAGGGATAAGCTTAAATAAAAAAAGGGGCTATATTAGATAGGATTCTAGGGATAAATCGTTTATTTGCTTCGATGGACGACAGCATGCATTCACAGCTAAAAAAACTCGCACTTTTCTTCAGTCTTCTTGTTCCATTACTCATCGCAGGTTGCACAGCATCGAAAAAAACAGCCACTGATGAAAATGCCAATATTGAAAAAACACAAAACAATGAGCAAGCAGAGGTATTAAGCATTGGAGATATCAACTCTGATGACTCTACCTTGTCTCCTTTAAGTATCACTGGTCTATCGATAGTCATGGATGAAACTACCCTGTTTGTGGATCAAGATGCCAACGTGTCTGTTAAAATCACCTATGAAGATGCATCAACCACTAACTCTGATGAGGATCTGGTTTTTGAAAGCAGCGATACCGATCTTGCCGAGATAACTCGTGATGGCAGGCTCACACTTAAGCAGCCTGGCGAAGTCAGTATTGTGGCACGCGTTGGCGAAGCCAGTGACAGCATCACACTGACCATTTTCGCATCTGCGCTTCATTTCGTACTCTGGATAACTGATAATAAAAGTACGATGACGGTTTTTTCCAATGAAAGCCATGATCTTCTGTTAACCATCAGCGATGAAAAAGATTGCTTACCCGTTGATTGTGAAAAAAACACACAGTTAACGCTCAAGCCCAATGAAGAAACCGCTTTAGATGGCATCAGCATCACCACAGATACACGTTTCCAAATCACGCTTAATGACAGCATACATAGCCAATTGGCTTCGTTTGTGGATAAAAAAATCTTTTCAGAACGAAAGTATCACCGAGCAATCACCTTTAAAAATAAACTATGGATCATTGGCGGCCGTGCAACTGAAAATGGAAAAGACCGATTTCTTAGCGATATTTGGTCTTCGCCAGATGGCAATTTATGGACGCAAGAAGCTCTTGAAGCCGCGTTCAGCGGCCGAGAGAATCATAGTCTGAGCATTTTAAATGACAAATTGATACTCACCGGCGGCTGGAATGACAACGACAAAGAACTCCAAGATGTATGGGAAAGTGAGGATGGCAGAACCTTTCGTTTATTAGCTGATAATGCCCCCTTCCCGGCAAGAGATAGCCATCAAACAGCCGCTATTAATAGCACGCTCTACCTTATGGCTGGGTGGTCAGAAGAAAACGGCTGCGACTCCTTCAACGATGTCTGGCAAACACAAGATGGTAAGGCCTGGACAAAAATTACTGAAAATACCGATTTTTCCAAGCGATGCGCATCCGCGATCGCCGTGTTAAATGACACCCTCTATTTGACGGGAGGCATGGAAGGTAAAGACAGTTCTCGTAAATATCTAAACGATGCCTGGGCATCCACCGATGGTGAAAACTTTGAAAAACTGGCATCTAATGCACCGTTTAGTACACGTTTTAAACATCAAATGGTGGTTTTTAACGAAGGCTTATATCTTTCAGGTGGGTTTAGTGGCAATAACGAAATGTCATACTTCAATGACGTCTGGAAATCATCAGATGGCAAGGAATGGGAACAAGTCATTGAGTCTGCATCTTTCACTTCCAGAGCCGGCCATCAAATGCTAGTCAAAGGAAATTGGCTTTATATACTTGGCGGATATAATGACCAATCGACTTTTCAAGATGTTTGGCGATCTCAAGATGGCAAAATCTTTGAAAAGCGACAAGGTGGTCACTTCTCCTTTAAATAAGAAAGCCGCCTCTTTTCAAGGCTTGAATTCCTTATCCGCTATGGATAGCATGATGAGTTTATAGAGTAAAAAGTAAAACAATGTGGTTTAAAAACGTCGTCGCTTTCACCTTCACTCAAGATGCCAAAGCTCAAATTCCTATTTGGGAATCGGCTTTTGCAGAGCATCCATTCAGCCCATTATCATCACAGCAACAACAAACCATAGGCTTTATTCCCCCTGTGGCAAGCCAGCCTGAAACCCTTCTGTATCTTGTCCATGACTTTGCCGTTTTTGCGATTAAACAAGAAGAAAAAATCCTGCCCGCAGCGGTTATCAACGAACAATTAAGTCAAAAAGTCGCTGACATTGAATTAAAAGAAGGCCGAAAGGTTACACGCAAAGAGCGTTTAGACCTAAAAGATGAGATTATATTCGAATTGACACCCAAGGCCTTTTCTAAGAGCAAGATATTTTGGGGCTTGGTTAGCCTTAAAGATAATCTCCTCCTGCTTAATTGCTCATCGGCCAGTGCATCAGATAAGTTGATCGATTGCATTCGAGAAGCCACCACCACTTTACCTATTCTGCCAGTGACCTCTAAGCAAATACCGACACAGCTCATGACAAGCTGGCTAAAAAACACCAAAGCACCGGCACACTTTCAGATTGGTGAAAGTACGGTTTTAAAGAGTTTATCCGAGCAAGGTGCCGCTATCCGATTTAAACAGTGTGACTTGTTTGCTCAGGATATTCCTTCTCACCTAGAAAAGGGCTTTTCAGTCAACGAACTCAGCTTGATTTATAAAGAAAAACTCCAATGCACGGTGGATGAAAAATTATTTATCAAACAAATTAAATTAACTGATAGCTATCAAGATAGCTTAGATCAAGAAGAAATTGAGGACGATGTCGCCCACTTTGAACACAGCGTGACTTTTATGGGCTTGGAGTTACTGGACTTACTTAAAGGGATTAAGCAAGCATTTACTACAGAATCTTAATCTTCGCACAAAACCAAACGCCCCCTACATAGCAAATTGCTATCTGCGGGGGTATTACACAAGACTTACCCGACTATTCGATAGCAAGGCACATACTGCTTACCAGGCAGTTTCATACGCCCTTGATCAATAAATATCTGTAAGACCTTATCAATCGCTGCCATGATGGCAGGATCACCCTGAATCTCAAAAGGCCCTTCTCTTTCAATTATTTTAATGGTATCGAGCTTAACATTCCCGCTAACAATGGCTGAAAACATCTTACGTAAATCGCAGGCTAATTTATCACTGGGTAAGCTTTTATTTAACCGTAATTCATTCTTAATGGTCGAATGCGTTGGAATAAAAGGCGTTTGAAAATCCAAAGGAATCATCAACCGCCAATTGTAATAAAATGCATCCCCGGTTGATCGTCTAAAGTCCGTTACCTTAGCTATACCCTTTTTAATTTCATAGGCTACCTTAGCCGGATCATCAATAATGATTTGATAAAATGATTGCGCTTTTTCACCTAAGGTTTCAAGAATAAAGGCATCAATAGCTTCAAAATACGCACGCGACGATTCAGGCCCGGTTAAAATAAGCGGGTAAGGTAAGTCTTCATTCTCTTGGTGTAAAAATAAGCCAAGTACAAATAGAATTTCTTCCATCGTACCTACCCCACCAGGAAACACAATAATCGCATGTCCCAAACGCAAAAAGGCTTCTAAGCGCTTTTCAATATCAGGCAGAATGACAAGCTCATTGACTATAGCATTTGGCGACTCAGCTGCAATAATCCCGGGTTCAGTCACACCAAGATAGCGCCCGTCGGCCAGTCGCTGTTTTGCATGACCGATGGTTGCCCCTTTCATAGGCCCTTTCATAGCGCCCGGGCCACAGCCGGTGCAAATATCCAAGCCTCTAAGGCCCAATTCATATCCCACTTTTTTAGTATAAATATATTCGACATGCGAAATAGCATGCCCCCCCCAACAAACTACCATTGAAGGCTTATGCCCCATGCGAAAAGCATTGGCATTACGTAGAATATGAAAAATCGCATTGGTTATGCCTTCACTTTCACTTAAATTAAACTTTGTACTTTCGAGAATCTCGTTTTTGGCATAAATAATATCTCGCAAAACTACAAATAAATGCTCACAAATGCCTTTGATTATCTCTCCATCCACAAAAGCGGAGATAGGTGCATTTTGCAATGACAGTTTCACTCCTCGCTCTGTACTATTTAACGAAATATCAAAACTTTTATGGAGGGATTCAAGCTCTTCAATATCATCAATAGGGTTATCGCAATTAAGCACCGCCAAGCTACAACGCCTAAACAATTGATAAAGGCCTCCTTGACTACTATCTAAAAGCTGAGTGATTTCTTGTTTTGAAAGGGTTTTTAGTTGACTACCAGGAGATACATCTGCATCAATTAATGTTTTCATTCATTATTATCCGTGTAAAAAAACAACCACCATATAAAAATCATTGTTAATTTATAACTTTAATTCGTTTAATTAACAAATATTACATTTAATTAATTATAAAAAATGCTAATTATTAAAAATATTCAATATTTATTCTATCCTCAATATATAACCGTTTGATAAAAAATTTCATATATCAAGGAGACCTTATGAAAGTTTATCAAGGAAGTAACTTCTCTCAGATCATCACAAAAGCATTCGGGTTTGTACTTTTTTGTACTGTAACCTCTTTGCTATTTTTTGCTGACCAAACTTTTGCTCAGAGTGGCATTACCGGCCTAACTGGCGCAGAAAATTTAATCAAATTAATTACTGACTCCTTACGTGGCCCCATTGCTAAAGGTGTCTCCTTGATTGCAATTGTCGGTCTTGGATTTGCAGCTTGGTCTGGACGCTTAACCGGTGCTTTAGCCGTTAAAATCATTGTTGGTATTGTTATCATCCTGGGCGCCGCTGAATTAATCAACCTAGTCACTGGTGTAGCTGTTTAATCACCATGGATGACTTTAAAGACCCACTCTTTGTTAGTCTCACACGCCCCGCTCTTAAGTGGGGCATTCCTATGGATGCGCTAACAGCCGGTGGGTTATTTACACTAATTATTTTTGTTGGTACAGGCAGTTTTCAAACCTTCTTAATCTATATCCCACTGCATTTGGGTTTATTTTTAATGTGTAAGAAAGATCCACGAATGATCAAACTTTTGTTGTTGTGGATGGACACCAAATTACAGTCAACTGGCTGGCAGCACTGGAAGGCCGCAAGTGCAAGCCCAAGAGAAATAACATGCAACAAAAGAAAAATTCCTCTGTAAAGGCGCCAGATATTGAAGCATGGAAAAGGGAAAATGCCGCATCAAAGTTTATTCCCTATCAGTTTCAACTTGATGAACATACCATCAAAACCAAAAACAACGAATACCTACAAATAGCCAAATTAGAAGGTGTTGCACACGAATCGGCTGATTACTCAGACATTCTCCTTTGGAAAGAACAGCTCAATGGATTACTTCGCAGCTTATGCTCTGATGAAGTCGCTATTTGGAGCACAATCATTCGACGAGAAAAGCCCTTATTTCCTCAAGGTAAATTTCAGGGAGAATTTGTCGATCAGCTTAATCAAAAATATAAAGCCCATGTCACTAAAGACCGCTTAATGGTCAATGAACTGTATTTAACCGTATTATATCGCCCTTCACACGCTAAAAAAGGCGGCATGCTTTCATCCCTAAAATCGGATAAAAGTGAAATTCACCAAAAAGAAGATTTAGAAAAAATTGCTGAATATGGCCAGCTTGTTATGAGTGCCTTAGAGCAATATAACCCAAAGCTTCTTAGCGTATATGAGAAAAATGGTGCATTATTTTCAGAGAGCGTAGAATTTTTAGATTACCTGATTAATGGTGAGCACTCGCCACGGCCGTTACTAAAGCAAGACATTGCAAGTTCACTTGCAAGAAACCGCGTTTTTTTTGGGGCAGACACCATGGAAATTCGTGCATTGCCTGAAAAAAAATATGCGGCCATCTTAAACATTTTTGAATACCCAGAATCAACAGAATCTGGGTTATTAAATGCCATTTTATCGGCCCCTATCGACTTTATATTAACCCAAAGCTTTAATTTTTTATCAAAAGCTGTGGCATTAGAAATTCTTCAACGCCAACAAAGACGACTGGCTGTTACTGATGACCTGGCCGTATCACAAGTTGCCATGATCAACCTGGCACTGGATGATTTAGCCTCGGGCCGTATCGTTTTTGGTGAACATCATTTTTCGATGATGATTCTTGCAGATTCTCCTAAGGAGCTAAAATCGCTTGTAGCGCAAGTCAGGGCGAATCTAGCTGATTGTGCATTAATCACTAATCGTGAAGACTGGGGGCTAGCTTCTGCTTTTTGGGCGCAACTACCTGGCAATATGAAATACCGTACCCGCCCTTCACCAATTTCTTCCAAGAACTTTACCGGTTTAAGTAGCTTCCACAATTATCCTGTTGGCCATATTGCTGGAAATCAATGGGGGCCTGCCGTTACCTTATTTAAAACAAGCTCAGGTGCTCCTTACTATTTCAACTTTCATGAAGCCATTGATGAAAAGAAAGCAAAAGAAAAAGCGTTATTAGAAGAAAAGCTCGGCGATGCCGCTCCGGAAGATGAAGGTGAAACACAAAAAGCCTTAGGAAATACCTTGATCATCGGCCCTTCTGGTTCGGGTAAAACGGTGGTACAAGGTTTTTTAATGGCACAAAGCAAAAAGTTTATGCCTACACAGGTCATCTTCGATAAAGACCGTGGTCTTGAAATTTTTGTTAAGGCCAACCGAGGTGTATATCTGCCTATATTGACTGGTGAGCCCACTGGGTTTAATCCTTTTCAGATGGAATCTAACGAAGCCAACATTCTCTTTTTAACCAGCCTCATCATCAAAATATGTGGTGACGTGAGCATAACTGAAGAAACAGAAATTGATAACGCTGTTCGAGGCGTTATGGGTTTACCGCAAGAATTACGACGCATTGGTCGATGCCTGGACTTCTTAGATCCTGTTAATTCCGAAGGAGCGTACACAAAGCTGTCAAAATGGTGCGGCGATGGCGCCTTGTCTTGGGTTTTAGATAATGAAACCGATAGCTTAGACCTGGAAAACAGCGACATGTTTGGTTTTGATGTCACCGAATTTCTCGATAATGAAGAAGTTCGAACCCCCATCATTATGTACCTTTTCCATCGTATAGATTCATTGTTGGATGGCCGCCGTTTTATGATGTTCCTAGATGAATTCTGGAAATTATTATTAGATGACTACTTCGAAGATCTCGCGCAAAACAAACAAAAAGTTATCCGTAAACAAAACGGTATTATGGTCTATGGTACACAATCAGCGAAAGATGTCTTGAAGTCACCCATAGCACACACACTAATTGAACAATGCGCCACCTTCATTTTTATGCCCAATCCGAAAGCGGACGCTCAAGATTACATCGACGGATTTAATCTCACCGAGCGTGAATTTCAACTTATCCGACAAGAACTAACGCCAGGATCACGTCAGTTTTTGATCAAGCAAGGGCACGACAGTGTTATCGCAGAGCTTAACTTAAAAGGCTTTGATGACGAACTATCCATTATTTCAGGAACAACTGAGAATGTCTTTTTATTGGAAAAAATAATACAACAACACGGAGACGATCCAGACCAATGGATTGATAAATTTCATGAAGCGAGAAAAAATAACTAAAATAATAAAATGCTCTGCTACTTTCGTTTTATTAACCATTAATAATGCTTACTCCGTTATTCCGGTCACTGACGCTGCGGTATTGAGTGCCATCACCTCGACTGGCACTGCGAATATATTGTCGACTAAGGCACAAACGTTGTCGAATAAAGTGGCCATCACTGCCGCCTCTACATCTAACACAACAGCACTGTCACTCAATACAGCTGCGATTGTGAAAGCCTCCGCAGTCAATAAGCTAGGGATCGCAGGTCAAATTGCTAAGACAGCCGCTGTATTAAGTGCTATTGGAACACAATACCCATTCATCATGGCAACAGCAGAAAATACAGGCAATATCTTGCAACAAGCCATTGATATCAATAAAAACCTTAAAGTCGTCAATGACAGCATCATTAATAATCGCATTGTTAATCAAGCAGACAATATGATGAACATGATGTATGGCCAAGATAAATTATCTGGCTCTACATGGATTTACCGAGATGATGGTTCTAAGTTTGAAATTACAGAGTTAAATTTTTCAAATGGAATGAAAGATTTACTCAATCACTACAAACTAACGCAGTCCCCTATCCCGTTCAATTTTAGTAACGTGCTATTCCATGAGGAATTGGGCATGGCAACCGATTATGGTGCAATTAGTGATTTTGGAACCAGCCCATTAAACAATTTGGATTTTGAAATCAAAGTATTGCAAAAACTTGCCAAAATAAAAGCCCATTATGTTGATGAGTTTGATAAAAACAACCGAATCACAGATTACATGAATAAAATCGATGATACGCAAACGATTAAAAGCAGTATCGATTTCGGTAATCTTCTAGCGCTCGAAAGCCTTGTTCAACAACGCTTTTTGTTAGAGGCGAAAATTAATGCCGATATTATCAACCTTTATAACAACATCAAGAAAACATCCACTGGGTACACAGCAGATCAATCTTCTGGAACCCTTCCTCTACTTCCAATAACACATTAACGGGTGGGTTTATGGCGACCAATCTTATTCATTATATTGATCACGAAACCCAAAAAATCGCTCTACTATTGGTGCATCACTCTGATGCAATGATGGTGACCATCAATAAGTTTTTATTGCTATTCTTATTTTTAGGGTTGTTGATATTAGGGTATATGGTGCTTGGGGGCTATGCTCGAGTCGCTGCCGCGAGGTTTGGAGGATTTTTTATCAAGTTTTGCTTTATCGGATTAATTATTGGCTCGGGATCCACCTACAACAATACTATCGGTAAATTATCGACAGAACTCCCTCGAGAAGTTTTAAACTTGGTTAATTGTAAACAGATATTAGACCCTTCTTGTAGCAATGAAAATCGATTTAGCCGTGCAACCGTTATGTCTAAAGATAATATTTTAGACTTACAATACGGTGCATTTTTTAAGCTATCTCAGGCTGCTTGGAGTAAAGCGAACTTATTAGAAAATAATCTAGGCATGTGGTTTTTATCCTTTATTTTGATTGTTTTTTCCTCACTGTTTACTCTGGGTATTGGCTTTATCTTAGTGGCTGTGTTCTTAATGATGAAGGTCTTAATATTTTTTGGGCCCATATTCATTGCCTGTGGAATTTTCAAAGCCACTCAAAACTTTTTTGTTAAATGGTTTGGCCTGGTTGTCAAATTGATGATCATCGAAGTATTCACCATCATCATTGCTATTTTCATCCATGACAAGCTCGAAGACCTGATCCGTAATTTCGGATTTAAGAGCTATGATTACATAGGAAAAATTAGTGACCTACAGTTAATCTATGAGCATATCACCTTAGCGAATGTCATTTTAATTTGCAGTGTCTTTCTATTAGGGATGATGCTATTACGCTTAGTCGTTCCTATTGCTGGCGAGTTATCGACAGGCCTTAAATTGGCGGGAAGCAGTCTGGCTCATTCCAGCAATCAATTCTTTAGCAGTAATCACTCAGCAGGAAGCACGCAACAGAATTTTTTTCAATCGCAAACGAATAATAATGCATCTTACTCAAGTCTTTTCAAAAACCAAGCGACCAACCATTATAAGCAGAGTTACCAACAATCTGTGAATACAGGAGCTGTGACGAGTAATGCGAGCATGAATGCTCATGCCAGCCTCTACAAGGGAGGAACTTCTGTCAATAAATTCAGTAGTCATCAGCAGAATACGCATAACACTAAATATTCAACAGCTAACCAATACAAAATGGCCTATCAAAGCCGCTTTCGAGGTATCACAAATTAAAAAATGCCTGATGCCCTTCTGTGTTAACCTTTACTTAAGGGCATCTCTAATAATTGATTTTGAGGTTCTGCGCTAAATTTCAAGGTTT
>JAPOUS010000304.1 GCA_026708525.1 Cellvibrionales bacterium | reverse complement strand
GAAAACCTTGAAATTTAGCGCAGAACCTCAAAATCAATTATTAGAGATGCCCTTGAGCGACAAATCACAGCTATTGAAGAGGCAGAAGAAGCGATACAAAAAAGTAAAAACTTAGTGAACGGTATCTATGAAACCAAAGCGCGATTAAACCTCTTAATTGATAATTTAACTGAGCCTGATGAAGGTGTTGAAGAAGAGCTATCAGCTATTAGAAAGTCATTATCTGAAGTAAAACGAAAGTTAACAAAATATGATGTGCCAAGTGGGTTAGCTCGTGCTAGTCAGATCGTTAATGACTATATGAATGATGTGGCTAAACACTTCCCGTTTGAAAAAGGCTATAAGCCAACCAACCTGCACTTTTCTTTTGAGGACTTTACACTGTATCACGAGACGCCCGGAGATAAGAAAATCTATCTGCGTTCAATGGGCAGTGGTGCCAATTGGCTTTACAGTCATGTCAGCTTGTTTTTAGCCTTGCATCGCTATTTTGCTTCTCTAGGTGATAGCTGTGCTATTCCTTCGGTGTTGTTTTTTGATCAGCCGACACAGGTATATTTTCCTAACTTTAGGCGTGATGATGCGCCTGAGTTTAATAAGGGGAAAATTCAAGAAATCGAATATGGGGAAGGTAAATCAGAAAAAATAGATGAAGATATTGAAGCGGTTGAAGGGTTGTTCAGCCAGCTTTCTATTTACTGCAAAACCGTCAGACAGGAATCTGGTTTTTCACCGCAAATTATCGTGACTGATCATGCCGATCATTTAAATCTATCCGATGGCATTGATTTTGAAACTCTGGTTAACGGTAACCGCTGGCGAAGGCGTGGGCTAATTGATCCTGTATAATCGTCAAAAATTGACTCTGTTAGTTTTATTCAATTTTATTGTTTGAAAAAGGCAAAATAGTGAGGCGTAAACTCGCTATTCGCCTCCTGATTGGAGAGCCTATCACTCTTTTCGTTAAAGAATTAGGTTATGATGACCCATAAAGAATCTTGCCGATTGGAGAAGTCTTTCGGCATGTAAAAATAATAAAAACTATTCAGCAGCTCCCTGTCTCATGAAATCAATGGCGATAAATATTTCGGTTGCTTTTGTTCTGACCTTAGCTTATGTGATCGCATTACACCCTTTTTCGGATGTTTCTCACATTATTCTTACCGATGAAACAGCAAGCCTTAAGCAAGGGCTAACAGGCAATTTTAGTTATGCTAATTTTGAATCCTCGCCCATGTATTCGCATTTATATCAATTTTTAGGGTTGTTTGTGGATAATGCACAAAGCCTTTATTTGCTCAACCATGCCGTTTTATTTTTCTCGTTCTTATTTTTGCTTGCTTTGGTGTTGATGGTTTATACAAAAAAGCCTGTACTCGTATTTATCATCACGGGGTTGTTTCTCTATCTGCCTGGTTACCAAATTTGGCCAAGGGTCAATTTTCTCACCTGTATTGTGTTGTTGCTTTTCTTATTTGCAATATATCCCATTAAGCAATTTTCGATAAAAGTGGCTTTAGCCATTGTTGTCTCTTACTTGCTTGTTTTTGTTCGCCCTGAGTTTTTTCTGAGCTTTTATGTTTTTTATTTTATGGGGGTAACGATGCTACTGCATTCAGCTTATCTTTATTATAAAGATAAACCACTGTTTGCAGGTTCAACGCACTTGTTCGCATCTCTTGCAGTGGTTACGACGTTAATGCTATTTTTTGTTACACCCTCAGTGAGTGATTCGGATCGATCTTTTGAGGCGTTTAGCCAGCACTATAGCTTTGCCATCCATTTGGCGGAGGGCCTAAAAACAAATCCTTGGCACGCTCACCTTATCATTCGTGAAAGAGACTTTCCTGGGGCGGATAGCGTCGTTTCTGCATTGATGGTAAACCCAGAAGCTTTTATTCAGCATGTTACTAAAAACGTGTTAATTGGTTTTTTGTTTGTATTAGGTGTTTTTGGGTTTATATATTTGTATATGGCAGTTGCTAATAAGAAACTCCTGCCAGAACAATGGAACGTTGAGTCGATTTTTCTTCTTGTTTTCATGCTTCCTATCGCTATTGGTGTAGCTCTAGTTTATCCAAGAGAGCATTATTTATTGGTGATGTTTGTGCTGCTTGCTTTGTTGCCAAGCTTGTTATTTTCTAAAAGACACTTGAGCCTTAAAAGGGTTGGGATATCATTATCTATCGTGTTATTGATAACGGTTATGTTGCCGCCTAAAAAGGTTTTTCTTGATAAGGGGATTGAAAATCAATTAGCAGTCATTGGCGATGTTGAGAGGGAATTTACACTTGGGCGCGTACTCGGTGCGGAAGATGGATGGTGCATTTATTTAGATACATGCCATTCAAACGTCAAAGCTGAAAATGATGCGACGGCAGATTGGATTAAAGATAATATTGATACCATTTTCATTACTAACGGTCTGCTAAAATCAACAGAAGACAAAGAAATTGAGTTGATTATTCAGCAGCCAGAATTGTATGGCTTTACTGAAAAGAAAATTAATGCGGACTTATCTCTTTTGTTAAAAAACGATAAATCATAGTCAATACCGATTTGTGCTTCGTTTATTAGTCTTTTCAGACATGCGTCATACGGATCACATATACCCCTTTACCTTGTACTTAAAAACCATAAAATTCTGGTTATTAGAGCCAAGTAATGGCTACACCAAAAAAATAATAATATGGGTGTGTTGCGGTTTTTGCGTTCATGTGGATACCCGCTGCAATAAATGATTTATGCCAGCTATTTCAGTGACCTGTCGATTAATCTTGCCATTTTTTTTATTGGCGTTGGTAATTCGCGTATTGATTGCTCTGCAAGATATCGCTTATCTTGATCGATTATTTTTGCC
>JAPOUS010000309.1 GCA_026708525.1 Cellvibrionales bacterium | reverse complement strand
TGAGTGCTTTTTATAGCTTACCCCACCCGACAATCGCTGTGAAATGAACTACTAGGTTCTGTTGATCATTTTATGACGAGCAGCTAATGGGAATATGCTTGTCTTTTGGCTCTGGTGGTTTGGCAAAGTGCTCAAAAGCTTCGTGCTCATCAAAGGGTGATTGCAATACATGGAGCAAATCGTTGACTAGGGTAAAGTCATCTTTTTTAGCGGCATCAATAGCCTGCTGTGCCAAGTGATTTCTTAAAATATATTTGGGGTTCACCCTAATCATTTCACGCTCGGGAGAAGCATCAGTATGTTGCTTGTAAATGGCCATCCATTCACTAAATGGCGAGAAGTCAATCTGTTGGTGAGTGCCCTGGCTTAATTCTCTAAAAAATAAAGTGTAGTCGACTCTGGTATTATGCAGTTGGCTTAATAATTGCCCCAGATGTTGACTAAAGGCTTTACTGTCAGTGGTTGCCCACTCTGTTAAGCCAAGTTTTTTGGCCATGAGCGCCTGATACTGCGCATGAAACGTTGATTCGTATTGGCTTAACGCAAAACGTAAATTCTCCTCATCGATAAAAGGAGAAAGACTATGGGCTAAGGCATTGAGATTCCATAATCCAATGTTAATTTGCTGATTAAAGGCATAGCGGCCTGTGGTATCGCTATGATTGCAGATATGATGTAAATCAAAATCATCCATAAAGGCAAAAGGGCCGTAATCCAGCGTTAATCCCAGAATGGAAAGGTTATCGGTATTCATCACACCATGGCAAAATCCGACAGCCTGCCATTTAGCAATGAGTTTGGCCGTCCGTTTAACCACCTCAAGAAAAAAGTCGGCATACGGGGTGCTTGTTGTTTTTGCTTCTGGAAAGTAATGATCAATCACAAAGTCGGCAAGGGTCTGTAAATTTTCGGTTTGTTTGGTATAAAAGAAATATTCAAAGTGGCCAAAACGGATAAAGCTTTCAGCCGTTCGAATTAACGTTGCGGCAGTTTCGACCGTTTCTCGATACACAGGGGTTGTGCTGGTTGCCATGGCTAGTGAACGGGTAGTGGGTATGCCTAATCCATACATCGCCTCTTGGCCAAGATATTCTCGAATAGTTGATCGCAATACGGCACGCCCATCCCCCATGCGTGAAAATGGTGTCAAACCACTGCCTTTGATTTGTAATTCTGTGAATCCATTGTCCGTTTCAATTTCCCCGATGAGTAATGCTCGTCCATCCCCTAACTGTGGGTTGTATTGGCCAAATTGGTGTCCAGAGTAGACTGTAGCCAATGAGCAAGCGTTTTCGGGGAATGCCTCACAGCCCAGTATGGCTAAGAAGTCAGGGTTTGATACATCGTCTTGGCTTAACCCCAATGTATCGGCGAGGGCTTCATTGATACTAACGATTTTTGCTTGAGCAATGGCTTGCGGTTTGATGGTTTCATGAAAACCTTCGGGCAGGCAAGCAAAACGATTAGTGAAATTTTTGGAATAAAAATTAGACGATTTCATAATTTTCGATAATAATTGAGTGTGCTCGTGGCAACATCTTAACATGCTTTAAAAAAATAAGACGCATAGCTAAATGCGATGTATTGGCAGTGTTGTCCTATTTTTGAAACAATGATTTTGCAGAAAACCCCTTTTTCTTGAGCCGACTCCTGCTTACAATGTGCCTTAATTATTCATTAAAGCAGCAGGAGAGTCTTCCTATGAAGAATATAAAAGGAATTAACCACGTTGGGATCCGTGTTTCATCCTATGAGGCATCGAAAGCATTTTATGGCCAATTAGGGTTTGAGGAGATCGCAGCGCCAGGTGAATCTGAGCCTGTAGCCATTGTTGAGCACCCATCGGGTATCAATATTAATTTTATTGTGAATGCCAATACGGAGTCACAACAAAATATTTTGATGGAAGGGGATGTAAAGTATACAGGTATTACCCATATCGCCATCGAAGTGGACGATCTGGATCAGTTATTGCAAGATTTTGAACAATTAGGTGTGGTGTTATCGGGCGGCCCTATGCGTCACCCAACGGGGCGCGCTTGTTTTGTACGTGACCCGGATTTAAATGTACTGGAATTTTTCCAGGCAGACTAAATGATCGACGATAGATCCGTTGGTTCTATCGTTATAAAAAAAATTAAAATCCTCAAAAAAGACCCTCAATAAAGATAAGGAGAGAGTTTTCAATGAAAGTATTGGCCTTTGCTGCAAGTAACTCCAAGCAGTCGATTAATAAAGCATTAGTACAGTATGCAGCAAGTACGATTGATTTTGCCGATGTAGAGTTTTTAGATATTAATGATTTTGAAATGCCACTGTTTAGCCCTGAGCGTGAGGCCGAATATAAAGCAAAGGGCGGCGAACCTGCTGAGGCCAAAGCTTTCCATCAAAAAATTAGCGAGGCGGATGCGCTATTAATTAGCTTTGCCGAGCACAATGGCTGCTATACGGCTGCCTTTAAAAATTTATTTGATTGGACTAGCCGTATTGATATGAAGGTTTATCAAAACAAGCCAATGGTTATGCTGGCCACTTCTCCTGGCCCTGGCGGCGCTAAAAACGTATTAAATCTTGCGGTGACTTCATCGCCGTATTTTGGTGGGGATGTTAAGGGGAGTCTTTCTGTGCCGAGTTTTATGGAGCAGTTTGATACCGAAGCTGGCAAATTAACCAACGAAGCATTGGTAACTGAATTATCCGCTGTAGTACAAAGTTTGCAATCATAAATAAATGATGATTAAAAAAGGCAGCCTGTGAGCTGCCTTTTTTGTTTGCCCAGCGAAGCTGGCAAACCCGTCAGGTTGAAAGAAACCTGAGTCACCCTGATTGAGGGGAAGACAATCCGACTGGCAAGGGCGTTGCTGGCCAACGGCAGGGTCTG
>JAPOUS010000100.1 GCA_026708525.1 Cellvibrionales bacterium | reverse complement strand
ATTAAAGCGAGCTGACATTCCTACGCCAGTCACTGCTGCTAACTGTGCCATCTCTTATGCCTCCAACACTGCGACTAGGTTTTGTTGTAAACAAGGCCCTGAGGTTGCATGTGCAACACCACGCCCTGCTTCACCTTTAATGATTCGATCTGCGACTTCGCCTATTCTTTCTAAGCCGTGAGACATAAATGCATGACCTGCCAATGTACCGCCCGATGGGTTCATTTTGGTGTTTTCACCAATACCCATGGCTTCTTTCAGCATTAACTCTTGGAAAGAGAAAGGCGCATATAATTCAGCAATGTCGATGCCGCCTTTACCAACGCCAGCTTTTTCAGCAGCAATAGAGGCAGAAGTTGCAATCGATAAATCACGGCTACCTAATGCATGGGTATCTGTACGGTGATCAAGGCCTGTAATGTAAGCAGCTTTTTCGATCTTGCCATCAGCAATTAATTGCTCGGCTTTTTCACGCGTCACCATCACCAATGCTGAGGCACCGTCAGTCACAGGACAGCAATCACTCTTACGCAAAGGATCAACGATATATTGTTCAGCTAAGATTTGCTCAACGGTCACATCCCCTTTAAGCTGCGCTTGAGGGTTAGATAGCGCTTGTTTGCGGCTATTAACAACTACTTTAGCGAAATCTTCTTCGGTGTACTTACCTTGATCTAAAAGGGTACATGCTTGAAGACCTGCTAGAGAAATCGTATCAGGCCATAGTGGCGTGTAGTAGTAAGGATCTAACTGAAGCGTTGGCGTCATACGCATCTCACAGTGCGATGACTTACCAAAACCGTAAATCAATGCAGACTCAGTATGACCCATTTGCATTTTTAACCAAGCTTCGTAAAGTGCCCAAGCCGCATCCATCTCAACATGCGATTCAACTTTTGGTGGCACAGCGCCTAAAGCGTCAACGGCATTTACGAAAGCAAAAGCTGCACCGCCAAGGTAGTCACAAGAACCTGAACAAATAAAATCAATATCATCAATGGTAAAGTTCACTTTATCCATCGCTTTATGAGTGACATCCATAACTAATTCGATGTCGTTTTGAGCGCCCGCATCACGCAATTGTGGTGTTTGGGCGTAGGAGATAATGGCTATATCACGCATTTCTATATTTCTCCGTTTCTTTCAATCGTTTTGCTTTTAGCTCTTGAAGATCAACCGCGCCTTCGCCAGTCGGTACGAAGTACTTGATGTTCTCAAGGGTCAAATCCCACTCAGACTCATCTTTCCAAACCGCTTTAATCTTTTCACCGATTTGCAATTTAGATGGGTCACACTCAGCAACCAAGTGAATAAAGGTTTGGTCGCTTTCATCCATAACAACATTGGCAACAACGAATGGCGGATCAACAGGCGCGTTAGGAATGGGAATATGCACGATAGTAAAGGACACAACGGTTGCCGTTTCAGGCAAAGCCACTTCTTCGGTCATGGGTGTACCAGAAATCGGACAAGCACCACGTGGTGGAACAGAAACAAAACCTGTGACGTTAGAGCGTTGACCAACAATCTTGCCTTTTTTGATTTCACGCAAGAATTTGCTGGTAGCAGCCCCAGCTGCGAAGGTGTACTTTAAGTTGACGGGCGAATTGAAGCCTTCAACGATATCTTTTTCTTCACTCATGGTTGACTCCTAAGCTAGCTCGAAACAAGCAATGTCGTTAATCCAGCCGACGCGCTCATCATTCCAACGGATTTTCACTTTAGCGCCAGTCTTGACTTGATCTTTAGGTGCATCCACCGCGTGTAACATCGCAGTATCAGCGCCATCAATTTTAATCAATGCCCAAGCAAAAGGCTTTTGCAGAGGGTGTTTAGCCATAGGCTCATTAACCCAAGACCAAGAGGTGATAGTACCTTCTGAAGGTAATTCAACTAAATCTGTCAAATCTTCAGCGGTTTTTGGATCATACTCAACGGGTGGGCAAACCACTTTACCTTCACTGGTTTTTATACCCATTACCTGCTGGTTTTTTAGGGCGGTAAAAAACTGACTCATGACCGGGCCATACGTCCGGGTATAAGTAAATTCGAGATCAAACTCCGAGCGCAATACGTCTTGTTCAGTCGACATAATGAAGCTCCCTCCACTTAATGTTCGTGTTATCGAAACGGGTTTTTTAATAGCAGGGAGTATTCCCTATGTGAATAGGGTTAGCAATAACTTTTTTGATGGGAGAAGCTAACAAAAACGATCAAAAAATTGCGAGAGGCACAAACAAAGACGTTATTGAATATCAGGGCAGGTCTAGTCTTTATCAGCCACAGAGCCATGCATCCTTGCAACCATTCCAGACATTTCAATTTATGCACTCAAAGATAGCAACCTCTAGATTGAACACGGCTTTATAACGCTGCAATCTCTTACACAACGACTTTATCACTTGCTTTATACTGATAAAGGAGGCTGTTAACAATTATACCGACATATAGGGAAAGCCCCATAGCGCAAGAGCAAAATGCTTTTTTAACCATGCCGTAGGGCTCGAATGCATAGTACAGATTTTCTTCTATACACCTAAAAAGAAAGTATCCAATCTCTTAATCATTTGGGTGTACTCTCCTTCATTATCGATTCTAAGTTCAGCTGCTAGGCCATCTTTATTGTTATTAATGCTCTTTTTGACAGTCTGATAAAGCAATTTTGCATTCGGCAAATCCATTGTGGAATCAAGCCCCATTTTTCTGGCAATTTGCTTAAAAGCACCCGGCTCAGGCGAATTCACTGCAAAATCATCAAAGAATTTAAGGGCAAATCTTGCAAGATTCGGTGCATTACCTATGGATGCTTGGTAATCATTTAGATTTTTAATGAGATCAATAGGGTTAAGCGGCATAAAAATACCTTCGTTAGCAAATGCTTCAAGCTGCTTAATGAAAGGACCA
>JAPOUS010000262.1 GCA_026708525.1 Cellvibrionales bacterium | reverse complement strand
GCCAAAGATTTTGAAGGGACATTATCAAAATTGACATTTATGCTAAATGGCAAGCCACTTTCTGAAAAAAACGATCCCCCTTTTTATTACAACTGGGTTGCCAAAAAAGGCCGCCAAGAAATTGTGATAACCGCCTTCGATAATTTAGCCACGCCAAGAGCTTCATTAACAAAAAAAATTAACGTATTAAGAAAACAAGAAGCTAACATGATACCCGCATTGAATGTTATTTCTCCGCTTGCGACTGATAGTATTCATGTAGGTGACACTCTTGTATTTGAGGTCAACCCACAAGATTCTGATGGACAGATTTTATCAGTGACATTTATGTTAAACGAAAAAATTTATAACAAGCTCTTCTCTCCACCTTATAAAACACAGTGGACGGCAACGCCAGGCGAACATCGCCTGTCAATGTACGCAATAGATGACAAAGGATATTCCAGTGCAGTAAAAAATATTAATTTTAACGTCACCAATAAAGCCAAAGAAAATCAGCCTCCCATCCTGCGCTTACTCTCACCAACGCCTAACCAAGAATTTGTAGCCGGCAGTAGCATCACCATCGAATCCATGGCCACTGATCTTGACGGCTCCATTCAGGACGTGACGACTTTCCATAACGGCCAAATAGTAAACCAAGGTTCCAACCCTTCGCAAAAAGTTACTCTTAGCGCTACCGAGGGAATGCATGAATTCACAATTCGTGCAACCGATGATAAAGGGTTACAGAGCATTGAGCGATTAACAATCACCGTTCGACCTAAACCAACCACCTCGAGCTTACTGGCTGACATCGCGTTGACTGACCCGGCATTAAAAGCTTGTGTCGTAAGAGAAGCTGCCAAACATCAGTGGACGCAACAGCAAGAAGTGAGCTCACTAGACTGCTCTTATCAATCCATCATTAGCACTCAAGGACTTGAGAACTTAACCCAATTAAAAACGCTTAATCTCTCAAACAATCTACTCACTGAGGTTGATCTATCAGGCTTAACTCAACTCACCAATATTGACCTCAGCTTTAATTTATTAAAAGGCAAAGCCTTAAACTCGCCAAAATCATTAACCACAGAAAACTATGCAGGCAATATCCTAACAAGTGACGTTGAAAAACCGATAAAAACAGCGTCTATCTTTATAAAAGATAAAAACAAACCGCCACGATTTACTATAGCGGACATACAAAAACGATTATCGGGCGCCGTCGATAGTTTGATTCGAACCAAAAGTTTTAACAAAGAAGGATTAACACAAATTGACACCTTCGGTTGGTACGAATTAGAGACGACAGATTTTCAAGCAGCGCTTCAACGATATGATTGGACTTCAGCAAGCCCTATTATTGAAGCTGTTACCTCTAAATCACTAGATCTCACTGACTACGACCTAGTCACAATTTTCTGGGACGACACTGAAAACACGATATTAGTTAATGGTTCTGCCTACCCCTATAAGCACAACCTTACTATCAATCAGCAAGATTTCGGCGATAAAGCAATTTTACATATTTTCCTCGACGATAATTCCCTATCAAGCCAGTGTTTTTATCATCGACAAATCTATAATACGCCGGATATTTGCTACAACAATCCTTATGGTGACAATTTAACTCGGCTTGATTCACTTGTATTTCATGAATTTTTACATACTCGTGAATTAGCAGCCCATAGCCTTGGCTACTTTTGCGAAAACGTGATTTTAGGAAAATGCACAAGCACCCAGTACAATATGTTTGATGCATTATCCTCGGCTCGATTTTTTGGTCTGGATCTGAATGCAAGCTTTAAGCATCAAATACATTGGTTGGATGACACTCAGGTCTATTCTGTAGACCAGCTAGGAACCTATCAAATAACCCTTCATGATCTAAGCTATCCTGCCAGTGGCAACAAAGCGATCAAAGTTGATTATCAAGATTTTGCAGGTTTTGATATTTGGCTAGAATATCGACTCCCCTCACCATTTGATTATGGCCTTTATAATGATGCCTTTACTTCTATTCGAGAAGGCGTGTTGATCTATAAAAATGCTTTATTATTAGATGCTACACCTAATACCCCAGCTGTCGACTATAAGAGCCCTGCCGATGTTGCCATTACTCAAGATTTTTATTCAGAGGTGTTAGGGCTTGCGATACAAATTGAAAAGGTTGATCCTAAAAATCGTTCCATCAATGTAAAAATTATCCGTACCTCTCCTAAGGCAACAAGAAACGTTCCAAACCTAACCGTGGGCATGATCGACTGTGTATGGGAAGGGCAGTGCTCGGTTAAACAAGGCAGCCAAATGACAACAAAAATATTTCAAGCACAAATAACCGATATAGGGTTCGGTTCAAATTTTAATAAAGCGTGGAAATATACTTTAATCGGCTTACCTGAAGGCTTAACAACCACGGATACTGGTATAAAAAGGCAATTTACCAGCAGGCCAAACTCCTACAGCTACAGCCCACATACCTATATCACTTTTACAGCGAACGACAATGTTGCATTAGGCAAACACAATTTCACATTTAGATTAACACACCCCGATGACTCTTCAATTTATCAGGATTATCGTTTGGTGATTACCGTTGTACCCTAAAGTACTTCATCTTTATTGCGGTGTAAGGGTACATCTAAAAAGTGCTTTTGGCTTCTTTTGAATTAAGAAAACCTATGCTATTCATCCTCCTATAAATTCTCGCCGTTTCCGGTCTCGCTTCGATGCACGTGCGTGGGAGTAAAAGGTTGATAAGGTAAACGTTATTGGGTGTGAGAAAATCTCCCTTGGGGATTTTACTTGAATTTTTCGGAGCGTCCATATATGTCCACGGGTCAATACTTGTTCTGGTCAAGTAAACCCGGACACTAAAATTTGAGAATTTGTACGGTTAATTTATGCATAACTAACGCGCTTCGCTTGTTGGCTACCCACTCCGATGC
>JAPOUS010000279.1 GCA_026708525.1 Cellvibrionales bacterium | reverse complement strand
AGGAAGGGGCTAAATTAGTCCCTTTTCAAGAACTCATTGTTGATCCCTTGACGCTTGTTATCTTGTCCGATTTAATTCGGTTAACGGTGGAAGCATTTGACGAATCAGGTATTTCATATTTTTCTATGTTTGGTACACAGCTGTCGATTGATAGATTTCATTACTTTATGCCTTGGGATGATGATTCTGATTTTGGATTTTATCTTGATGAGCTTAAGCAACGTAAAGAGAAATTTTTTAACGCGTTATCCAAGCGAGGGCTGTATCTCTACTGGGATCGATGCTTAAGTGAAGAGGCTTTGGATATATGTAAGGTTTTTTTTACAGAGCAGGGTCTCAGAGAAAGAATGCATGATTGGGATTCAACGGTATCAGAAGGTTGGGTTGAGAAGGTTATCGCGTCGCCATTAACCTGGGTTGACCTTTTCCCTTTAGAAAAAAATGGTCAATATGCGAAACACTTAGTTTCTTGGTGGTTTAATCTTTACAATAAAAATCTGAATGAAGGGAAGGGTTATCTCGCCGAAGATTTGAAGCCATCTACCCAGGGTGAGATTCATAACTTTAAACTGAATGAATCAAATAATGTCAATGTGTTATATGAGATATGGTTTAACGACAGAAATCCATTAAAAAAGTGGTCCATGTATAACCATAAGCATTACGATGGGTTTGACCCTTTGGTGCTAGATAATATAGAAATGTATCCTGAGTTTGAGGATTTAATTTATCAATATCTGCATTTTGTTTTTGATTGATAATTGGGGGAAGTGTTGAGTATTAAACATAATTCTGACTCTAATTATGTATTTTTAGTGCCCACATTTAGTGCGTGTTGCAAAATATATTTATCTGAATCCCTCTTATGATGCGTTAATAGAAGACTTAGTGAAAACGTTAGTTTTTAATTTACTTTTATATTTAAGTGTGTTTTTATGTGTCCTTATAATTTTTAGGCTTCATTGATTCATTCCATTCTTCTTTAAGTTATAAATATGTAGAAGTGATTGGAGTCTAAAAAATAAGGATTTCGTGAATTAAAAACATAAGACAGGGACGACGCAATGGCACAAGCGGCATTTACACGCCTTCTGCATATCGCTTTTTTTGTTAATCTACTTTTTTCGCTATCAGTATTTTCAGAGATTGATGCAAGTTTTCTTTTGAATAACCAAGAAGAATCTGGATCTATAGCAGCGTCAGAGGGGCAGGCAACGGATTTTCAATCCACAGCGCATGCGCTGATGACTTTACATCAGTTAGATTCAACCGATGTCCTTTTTAAGCAAAAAGCTCAAAACTTTCTTAGTGCTTCAATGGTGGATTCAACAGAAAATCTTTCGTTGCGCGTCCTGAGTGCTCATAGCATCACTTTACCTGAAGTAGCGGCTGACCTTTCAACTGTTTTATTAAGACAAAATACTGATGGGGGCTTAGGATTTTTAACAGGTTTTGATAGTGATGTCTTAAGCACAGCCTTTGCATTAAATGTCCTGGCTGTATCTAATATTGTTAATAATGCATCGGCTCGAATGGTTGGCTTTTTGATTGATCGTCAGCAACCTAATGGTAGTTGGGAGATAAATGCAAATAAAAATTCAGTTGAAGTGACGGCTGTCGTTTTAAATGCCGTTTGGCACTACCGTGAGCATTATCAATTAACCAAAGCTTTAACAAAAGGTGCTGATTTCCTCAAGTCGCAGCGAGAGGCTAACGGTCTTTGGACATCCCTAGAATCATCAGCTTATGCGCTCATTGCCTTATTAAATACTGATAATGATAGACAACCAATACAGGCATCGCTTGAAAGCTTTGCAACACTACAAGATGTTGACGGAAGTTTCGGATCGGATACTTATTTGACCGCACTCGGTTTAAGAGTTTTGGATGCAATGGGAAAGCCAGCGCCTGATGAGATTATTTTAGAAGGTAGAGTTGTAGATGGCGATTCAAATTTACCTATTTCAAACGCTATTGTGAGTTTGTCTGGTGCTTATGCTGAAGAATTACAAACTGATGATCAGGGACTGTTTTCTATAGGTCAGTTGCCCCCAGGATTTTACAATTTATCAGTGGAGAAATCAGGCTTTAGCCCATTTACGATTAGTACCTTGTTATCTCTAGGTGATCAAAGCAGCATGGGCGATCTTCAATTAACGAAGCTTCAAACAGATCCAGATACAGGAGAAATAATCACTACTGGCACAATTAGGGGAACTGTGACAAATAAGCGTACAGGAGAAAGTGTTCAGAGTGCTAATGTTTCAATTGAAGGTACGGATTTATTAGCTGTAACCAATGCGGATGGTTTTTATCAAATAGATTTAGTGCCAGCAGGCGACATTCAAATTTCTGCTATAGCAGCAGGCTATGCCAAATCTTTGGGTAATGCCTCTATAGAATCTGGGCAAACCTTGATTTTTTCGCCTTCATTAGTTGAGTCCGTTGAAGAAAAAGTTAGTGTCGCTGGTGTGATAGTAGAAAAAGATTCACTCGAGCCTTTGTCAAATGTCTTAGTGATTGTTACCGATGAAGCAGGCGTATCTATAGAAGGTACAACGGATAATACAGGTAGTTATCTTATTGAAAATGTTACCGCTGGTGAGCTGTCAATTCTATCTAAATTATCAGGTTACTTTGATATTGCTGCCAATGCAGACGTAGCTCCAGGCACGCAAATAAATTTCTCTCCAGTTCTAATGCCCGAAGGAGGCTCTCAAGAAATCAATACAACAGGAGGAATTCGTTTGGCTGTTGTTGATGAAGCGACTAGAAAAGGCATTCCAGGGGTTAACATTCATTTACAGCCATTGTTGGGCGATGCGATCACCCTTTTGACAGATAGTGATGGTGGGGTAACAAAAACAGACATACCTGAAGGTAAGGCGACATTATTATTTGAACATGTGGATTATTCTCCGCTATCGCTAGATATTGAAGTCCAGTCAA
>JAPOUS010000308.1 GCA_026708525.1 Cellvibrionales bacterium | reverse complement strand
ATGCATTCCCACGCAGGAGCGTGGGAACGAGTTTTGCAACAAGACAATCGCTGTGCATCGAACTACTAGCCAGCTTGTAAGCCAAAGCCACACAGGCTTTATGCCTACCTCTCCTTTCTTCCACACCTTTGAGCCATTGATCTATTCTGCCATTCTAGTTTAAGGGGTCGGGTCGATTTAAAATTAACAAATCAAATAAAAACAAGAAGAAAGTAAAAATTTCTATTCTCAGCCTTATCTTACTGTATAAATAATATTCGACCCGACCCCTTTTGATTGATTAGTTACTGGATACCAAAAGCAACAACTGTAAGCAACAACTAGGGAACCTCTGATTAAGTCCAAATGATATCAGCGCGAGTCCAAAATGCTTTATTAACAAGGAAGGCTTTGCAGTTAATGCTCATTGCCTTGACAAAAAGTCTGACGCAGTTAGAAAGTATTTTGGCCGCGCCCTTCGGGGCTTTCAAGCTTATACCCTAACTGCGTTGTCATTCCTTGAAAGGTCTAGACATTACTGCGGAATTCCGCCTTGTTAGGGTATAAGCTTGAAAGCCTGATGGCATCTTGACTTAATCAGAGGTTCCCTAGACATCCATAAAAGCCAGTTCGCGTAATATAAATTTTTGGGGCATCCAGTAGCGAGCAGTTCTTTTGGGTCAACAGAAGTGATGAAACCAGCGTCAAATTCGCGGGGTTCAGTTTTTTATTAGGTGTCAAGTTATTTTTTTGTTTTATTTGATGGAATTATTGTATTGCAAAATGACTCTTATATTGCAAGGCCCCATATAGTTGAGCAATATAGGGTTTGATGCACACCTACTAAATATAAATGGATTCAAGTTTAAGCAACTCTGTGGTGAATTGTTTAATTACTAATTTACTGCCTTTATGTGCGCTTTTAAGCTAGATTTTCACTTATCTTGCTATGTGTGTAATTTCTATCTTATATAACTTAAAGTAAGGAGTAGTACCATTGACATATTTTAATCGATTTTTTATCTTCACCACCCTAATCGTTCTGCAACATGTTGCTGTTGGACTTGGCCCCGCTCCTATTTCTCCAACCGGCGATAGTCAAATAAAAAATGATGATAATTTTACCCAGAAACTGCGCGAGTACAGGCAAAAAATAATAAATGAATTTCAGAGCAAACATAAAGAGAAAATAACGCCTGCCAACAGAGAAAGGATGCTGGGTTATTTCATAGATAGTGTTATCGAGGATTTTAAAGATGATAAAAGTAAAGCATATCAGGAAGCTATTGACATGCATAAAATGGATTTTACTAATCATCAAGATCTAGTGCGGGATAAAGGTTATCATGAGTTGGCTTGGCTTAACTTCGAATGCGCGCTTAAGCACTTCCCAGAGAATCCCCATCTAAAAGCATTCAATGAAATGCACAAGGGTACTCAAGAGGGGATAGATCTTATGAAGCAAATAATGGGCAATTTAGCTGAGCATGACGCGGACAAAATGAAAGATGAGTTGTCAATAAAATATGCAAAAATCTGCAGAGCCGATTCTGCGAAACAACTGTTCAATAAAGATACATGCGGCGAGCACTTAGATTTTAATGAAGTTATCAAGAAGATTGGCGCTGGAGGTGCAGCTAAAAAACATGTTGAAAATAACCGACATCATCCTGAGTTCTGGATAATATTGCAGAAGGCCATGCCTCCTACCTTTGTATTTGAATTATTCGTAGATGGTGCATCTGCTGCTACCAGACACCTCGACCCTACAGATACACTCAAAAACGCCAATAAAAAAAGTAAGAGCAAGCCTAATTGGGGCAGATTAACAGATGATGACAGTAGCTGGAGTGAATTACCTGGGAAACAAGATGTCTATGACGCCTTGCATGCATTGATGCTGGCAGCAGAAGACCACTATGGTGCTGAAACAGAAGTAGGGCAAGTAATGGAAAAGATTCAGGAAGATAAGATGAAAACAAAGGAGAAACTCAAAATATACTGTGATGGTTCACCGTGAAAAGGACGATGTTATAAATTATGTATGTAATTGATCTTAAGCCTGGCAACCAATGAATACATACAACGCGAATGACCGATCATGCAGTTGAAACCATAAAGCCTATTATTAAATTATCTTCAACTATATGTTTTTCAAGGAGATTTACTGCGTACCTTGCAACTCCTCCTTGAGAAACATACAGCCTCAGAATACTGGTTAAATAGGCTTTATATGTACGGAAGGCCTCACCAGAGGGTTATTTACTACAAAATATACTCTGTACAGTGTCCTTTTCCGTCTGGTTCAGCACAGACAGAAGATAAAAGTAATAATTCGAGGGGCTTTTAAGGAACTTTTCTTTTGAAAGTAATCAAAAATCAAAGTTTATTCTTTTGAGAGTTTCAAATGAAAAAAATAACCTGTATATTCATTGTCTGTTTATCACTATTTCAACTTTCATTATCTGTTCGCTGTGATACTGAGGTGACTTATGTGCATAGCAATCGTGCTGATGAACGCTTTGAATATAAAAAGCGAGTATTGTTTTTATGTGCAACCATGATAGGCACTGTAGCTGCAGCTCACCTGATTGAGCAGAGTGTGAATTCGCTTTTTAACTATCGAAAAGTTAAAAAGCTAGAAAAAGCTAAAGATGAGCAAGGCAAAAAAGTTCAAGCATTTTTGGAAAGAAATGCCTATGAAGTCCAATTTAATCCAGAAAAGCAAGTGACAGAGATAATAGATCAATTTGGTAATCCGCTAAGTGTTAATATTAGTAAAGTAGTGCCCTGCACAGCGGAATTTATAAATGTAAGCAATCCTTTTAATAAAATGACCTTGTATACTTTCTTTAACGAAAAAGGTCAATGGGTTACCCTTCATGGCATATGATGCCGTCTGGAGTGAATCAGAGGGTTCCTAGTTGGTGCATAGTCTGTCACCGGCAGGCTGTTTGCTTATGCTGCCTTGAATGAGGCAGCTTTCTCCAATATTCGGTA
>JAPOUS010000251.1 GCA_026708525.1 Cellvibrionales bacterium | reverse complement strand
CAGTTGGTCATCAGAAACACCAGCGGCTACGGTTTATCAAGATGATGCAGGGTTGGTGTTTTTTAGCACGACGACTGCTGAGGCTGTAGGCATCAGTGCGACACATGCTTCCTTTGAGAGCGAAGCAAAAACAGGCACAGGCATGTTCACCGCCAATGGGACTTTACCTAATTCAGTGGCTTTTTCACCGGCGGGTTTTAGCACCGTATTCACCGGCCAAACCAAGCAATACACACTGACAGGCACTTGGGATGATGGCAGTGATGGGATTACGCACAATGTTTCATGGAATTCCGTCGATAGTACCGTTGCGGCTTTTACTGGCAATACGACCAGTAGCACCTTGAGTTCACGCCAAGACGGATTGTTAACGGGCGTTTCTGCATCAACAGAAGGTACGCAAATTTCTGCTTTGTGTGGTGCAGAAGTGTTAGGAGAGCCACAAACGGTGATTGTGCGTGAATTGGTGATTGAGGGCATTAAAATTTATAAAGAGGGTGATCCAATAGCAAAGGATGCTTACGACATAACACTGGGAAGAACCGATACCTTTAGAGCTGAAGCCGTTTATGCAGGTGGCGATGTTGATGGAGCTGCGCTAGATATTACTCAAGACTGTTATTGGGAAAGTGAAGAACCTAATGCCAATGCAATTCAAGTGGGGAATGCCGAACTAGTTTCGAACCCAACGACGGAGCAGAAAAAAGGCAGCATCAAAGGGGTATCACTGACGGAAAATATGACACCTGATAATTATGCCGGCTTAAGGGTCACGCTGAAAAGTTGCCGAGGGCAATCTGACTGTGAATCAACGGTTGTTCAGATACGAGTTAAGCAATAAAAAAGCGGGAATTCCCGCTTTTTTTACGCCCGGGAGCTTATCCGAGAATTGACGGGCTCCCAGGCGACCTCTCGTTCCCACGCAGAGCATGGGAACGAATCTGCTTGGACAACGGATTTTTTTATCAAGTTTGTTTAAAATTAACTATTCTCAGACAGGCTCCGAGTATTAATAGTTGCATAAGTTATCGCAGGTAAACTCACCGCTCTCCCTGAGCAAAGTCGAATGATCGGTTACCCTTCTTGCTTAACCATCTCAGGTTGACCACCCAGTAGCTTTTGAATGTCGGCTAAAATCAGATAACAGCAAGGCACTAAGATCAGTGTTATGGTGGTGGCAAAAAGAATGCCAAAGCCTAACGAAATGGCCATAGGAATAATATTTTCGGCGCGTGAGGAGTCTTCAATCAGCATAGGCACCACACCAACAAAGGTGGTGATGGTGGTTAAGAAGATAGCTCTAAAGCGTTGGCGACCAGATTCCATTGCCGCATTAAAGATGGACAAGCCTTTTTCTTTCGCGCGGTTAATAAACACAACAAGAATGAGGCTGTCGTTTACTACAACGCCGGTTAAGGCAATCATGCCGAAGATGGATAGCATGCTAACCGCATAGCCCATGATCCAATGACCCAAAATAGCACCCACAATGCCAAAGGGGATGGCCGTCATGATAATAACGGGTTGAAAATACGACTTAAGCGGGATCGCAAGCAAGGCAAATACGACAAAGAGTGAGATTAAAAAGTACTTCATCAAATCAGCTTCGAGCTTTTTAACATCCGAGTTATTGTTTTTCGCATAGCCCACGGATGGGTATTTTTTAAGAATATCGCGTATGACTTCCGATTTAATTTTATGGTTGACTGAGCCTGGGTTCAGCACAGTTTTATCTAATCGTGCTTTGACGTAAGCGGAGGATTGAAAGTTAATCCGTGTGAGCGTCGATTGCAGGCTCGCCTGCTCAAGCGTTGCAAGGGCAGACAGTGGAATAAAATCACCGCTCGGTGTTTTAATATCCATCGCTAGTAAATCGACCATGCTGCTACGCTTAAACTTGGGTAAGCGTACCATGACACGAATCTCTTCATTATCGCGCTGTATGCGCTGTGCTTCGGCACCATAAAACGCATAATGCACCTGGCGACTTAAATCGGCTAGCGTTATCCCTAAGGATTCTGCTTTAGGCTTTAAATGCATGATATAACTTTCGCGAGATCCAGCAGCTGAGTTTGCTATGTTAGAAATGCCATCATATTGCGCTAAGGCGTTGGCAAGTTCGGCTGTGGCAGCTTGAAGCTCAGTTCCGTTACGACTGGAAAATTTATAATACAGTTGGTGCGAACTGGTGTCTTGTTCTTGAAATTCAGAGAAGGTAAGCAATGTCGCTCCATTAATTTTGCCAACCTGCTTACGCCATGCATCAATGATTTGTGTGCTATCCATTGTGCGATCTTCAAGGCGTGTTAGCTCAACTGTATATTCTGCTGAGGTTTTTCCGGGCTGATAGTAAAATAAATGTTTGATGACAGGCTGCATATTACCCGTTTCATTTTGATAAGCTTTAACAGCGGCATAAAGACTGTCAGCAATAAGCTGAGTGTTTTTTTCCATGATGGCATCGGTGGTGCCATGTCCCATGCGCAACTCGGCTTTTAAGTAATCGCTTTTATCTTCGGGTAATAAAATATATCGAACCAAATTGCTGCCGATTAAGCCTAATGTGAGTAGTAATAAGCTAATAAAAATAGCAATCGTCACGTACCGGTGACGCAGTGATTTGTTAAGTAGTGGTTGATAGACGTTATCTACCCAACGCGATAAGACCTTGTTGTTGTGTTGCTGAAAACGTTCATGCCAGCTAAACGAAAAGACCTTAAAAATACCTTGGTGGTTAGCACTTAAATGCGCAGGTAAGATGAGCTTAGATTCTAATAACGAAAACAATAAGCAGAAAATAACAATAAATCCAATGGCACTCGGCATTGCAGACCAAGGCCCTTCAACCAATATCATGGGTAGGAAGGCAACGACGGTGGTGAGTACCCCAAAAAATGCGGGTAAAAAGACATTGTTAACACCGTTTATGACCGCATCATTTGAAAAGCCTTGCTCCTTAATCGAGCGATCGACACTTTCGCCAATGATAATGGCATCGTCAACAATAATGCCTAGTACTAAGATAAATCCAAAGATGGAAACCAGGTTAATACTGATATTCACCATTGGCATGGGCATAAAAAATAGCGTCCCTAAAAAACACACAGGTAAGCCGGCAACCACCCAGAATACTACGCGAATATTTAAAAATAGCGCCAGCATAAAGACAACGAGAAAGGCACCCCAGAGCATGTTATCTGTCATCATGTTAAGGCTGTGTTTAAGGTAAAAGGTAATGTCACCCCAAGGGGTTAATGAAACGCCTTCGGGCAGCGTTTGCTGGCGTTGTTTGGCATAGGCTTTGGCTTGTTCTGCAATCTCACTGATGTCTTGATTGCCAACGGCAAAAACGGCAATGCCAATACTGTACTCGCCATCAAAATACGATTTTGCCTCGTAATCGACAAAGCCGTCGTTAATTTTAGCAACATCACCTAAGCGAATCAGGCTGCCATCAGGCGCGGTTACTAAGGTCAAGTTTTCAAAATCTTTTTGCTGATATGACTGCCCTTCAACCCGTAAAATAATCAATCCACGGTGCGAATCAATGCCGCCGCTGGGTAAGTTAATAGATTCTACGCGCACCTTATTGGCAATATCTTCGATGGTCAGTTTGTATTTTCGAAGCTGTTCCTCATCCACTTCAATAGCAATTTCAAAGGGTTTCTCTCCCCAGATGTCGACTTTTTTCGCATCGGTTTGGGCAAGTAAATCTTCTTTAATGTTGTTGGCAAGTATTTTAGCGCTACGCTCATTCAGGTTTTTGCCATGCAATTGTAGCTGTATCGTTAAGTTAGAGAGCAGGCTTTGACTAATCACGGGTTTTTCAGCAAGACTTGGGAAGGATGTGATGCTATCCACCGCCCGTTTAATTTGACTGACAATTTTGTCGGCATCGAAGCTTTCGTCAATCTCTATCTTAACGCTGGCGCTACCATAACGGCTGCTGGCATCGATTTTTTTAATGCCTGTGATGTTTTTAAGGGCTTCTTCAAGCTTTAAGGTGATGCCCTCTTCGACTTCTATGGGGGATGCGCCTGGATAATTGACTGAAATGCTCAGACTGTCTTTAGCTTGTTTGGGTAAAATTTCTTGCCGAACCGTACTAATGGACATTAAACCTGCAACAATAATGAGCCACATTAATAGATTGGCAGCGACAGGATTATGGACGAACCAAGCGATAAGGCCACGCTGTTGTTTCTGCGTAGGTTGGTTTAGTCGTGTTTGCTCGCTCATTAGATTTACCCTTGCGTTAACTGTTGAGCAAGGGGATCTGAGTCATCATCTTTTTTTGATGGTGACTTAGGTGCTTCATGCTCAGGTGCTATATCGTTAGGGACTATCTCAACAAGCTTGCCGTTAACTGCATGCGTAATGGCACTGATGACGACTTTTTCGCCGGCTTCAAGGCCTTCATAAACATACATGGTGTCGCCTTTGGTCGGCAATAAAGTAACTTGTCGGTTTTCTAGACGATTATCGTCATTCACCACCCAAATATGATTACCTGCGCGTAAAATATGCCGAGGGAGGCTGATGATTTTTGCCATCGATTGACTGGGGATTTTTATTTCAACAAAGGTACCAATATGCAATGGGTTGTCTCTTGGTGTTTGAAGTCCATAAGGGTCAGTAATGCTCACAACGGCATGTAAAATCCCTGTGCGTTGATCTAATACACCTTCTGTGCGAAGCAGTTTGCCTTCAAAAGTATGGCTAGCACTGCCTAATTCGGCTGTTACGGTGACAGGTTGCTGGCTGGATGAACCAATTCCTGGCAATTCAATAAAGCCCACTTGATTAAAAGTTAAAGGTACGCGGATCTCGACATTGTCGACAGCATAAAGGATGGCTGCTTGTTGACCTGCGCTGGCAAATTGGCCTGCATTCATTGTACGTTCTGCTAGTAATCCATCAAAGGGAGCGTATACATCGGTTTTATTCAGACTGGTTTGCGTGGATCGTAAAGATTCTTTACTTGAGCTGACACGTGCTTTCGCTGATGCCACCTGCGGTTTTCTAAGGGCTAGCTTTCGTTGGGCTTCGTTGTCTTTTGATAGGCGGCCTTGCCATTCGCGTTCTGCGACATGTGCATGGCCTAGTTCCTGGATTAATTGGCTTTCAGCTTCACGCAGCTGATAGGTCGCTTGGGCGACGTCATTTTCGTAGCGTGTTTTTTCAATGCTGAACAATTTTTCGCCTTTTTTAAAGAAGCCACCATTGACCCATTTAGGAGATACCCAAACAATTTTGCCGCTAATTTCGGGTTGAATTGGTAAGGCAACTCGGGATTGCACAATCCCTCGCGTTTGAATATCGATATGTTGGGTAGAAAAGGCCGTTTCAATTACTGAGACTTTTGGCGTTCGGTAATTTTCATAGGTTTTTGGCGCTTGTTTATTGAAAGCAATTAATGCATAGGTGCCAAAAACAGCAACCAATAAAATGGTAATCACTAAGACAATCTGTAACTTTGTTGATCCTGAAGTCGCTGATCCAGCGGTTGGTTGGGTCACTTCCGCACCTATTTATTATTATTTTTATAAAAAATTGCTCGTCAACGCGATGCGTTGGTAAAGCTTGTTATTATCGTGAAGGCTACTCTATGGACAACGAAAAATTGTTCAATGAACTAGTGAGCATTTCCGGTTTGTCCTTTTATCTTCAACGCCAGTAATTCTTTAAAACGTCGAATATCTCTCTCGTATTCCTTGTTTAGTTCAACAATATCGTTGTTATGTTTATCCAGCAGGGCTTCGGTTGAGAGTATTTGTTGCTCAAGTTGCAAGATGCGCCCCTGAATGCGTTCGTCGACTTGACGATTGTTACGCTCCAGCTTGGCAGCTTTAAGGTATTCGGTATCAACCTCTAAGCGAACGGCTTTGAGATTGCTATTTAAAATAGTAATACGGGTTTTAAGTTCATCCACTCGGCGGGCTTGTTCTGCTTCGATATCTGAGACAAATGAGAAGCGCTTTAACAGCGAAATATCGTAGGCTTCTTGTGCTTCTTTGGCTGCTTGTTCTTGCTTGGCGAGAGTGTCAGTTTTGGATTTTTCGGCTATTTCTTCTGTTGTCAGTTGGCGTTCAACCGTTTTAATCAAGCGGCCATGCTTATCGATGATGTCATAGCCGTTTTTTGCGTATTTTGCCGGTAGGTTACGCGTCATGACGGTTGTGCCTTGCTCATTTTTGTACCGGTACAGGTTCGACGCCTGGGTGGCGCTTATGCCGACAGTCAATGGCATAAGACAGAGTGCCAAGTTGATCGTTGCCGATCGAAAAAGGGTTTTATTCTTGAGCACCATAAGTTGCGCGATAATCATTAATTTTCGTTATTGTGTCATGTTGCGCATTGTTTGAGAGGTAGTCAACTATGTCTTCAAGCTGAATAATGCTTTTGATAGTTATATCAAAATCTTTTTGTATTTGGGCAATAGCTGAGATGTCGGTTTGGCCTTTTTCTTGGCGATCAAGCCCGATCACAACACCTGCGAGTGATGCGCCGGTACCGTCAATTAACGCGGCGACTTCTTTAATGGCGGTGCCTGCGGTGATGACATCATCAATAATCAAGAGTTTTTTATCTTGAATATCTGCGCCCACTAATTGACCACCTTCGCCATGGGCTTTTTTCTCTTTTCGGTTGTAGGCAAAAGGCTTATCGATACCGTGACGTTCGTAAAGTGCCGCAGCCGTTAATGCCGCCAGCGAAATGCCCTTGTAAGCTGGGCCAAATAATACATCAAAATCTAAGCCTGATGCCTGAATAGTGTCTGCATAGCAGGCGGCAAGAGTTGCTAATGTTTTGCCTTGAACCATTTTTCCGGCATTAAAAAAATACGGACTTACACGACCGGATTTCAATGTAAATTCACCAAAGAGAAGGGCCTCTGAATCGATGGCGGCCTCGATAAATGGGGTTTTGATTGGGTTTGTCATCATGAAATTATGCGTTCTCTGAGTGTCGCTCTTGGTAAAGAAAGTGTAAAAATTTAATAATCGATAGCAACTATTCTGTTATACTCTTGTCGATACTATAGCTTTGAAGAAAACCTTTTTTATTTATAAGCTGTTTCAGTCTGTTGTTTTCTTATCTATTCTTTCGATAGTGTAGAAATTTATTTACACAAGACAAAACAATAATAAAAAGGTGTTCTACAATGATATTCGGTAATCATTAGGCTTTTGATTGATCACCTGCTTAAAACACAATGGTTTCTTGCAATGGATGATACTCGGCAGATAAAGCCGATGAGCAAAGCCGGTAAGTAGATCTCTATTAAGTAAATGCAGCTACTGTCGGTGAAATTATCTCAATATTCGTCCTTTCGGGTCAATTGTGTAGGTTATAAATAATCAAAATTCTCAATGGTGTTAAGACAGTGTTCTTAAGAAAAAGTTAAAAACGTTAAGAAAAATAATTGACTATTCATCCAAGCGCCAAATTAAGGTAGTGTATGCGAATTATCAATTTTTCTGCTGATGGCATTAAGTCAGCCAAAGATAAAGGCTTCTTTGAATGGGTTGTAAATCAAGATGCGGATATCATTTGCATTCAAGATCTTAGAGCAACAGAATTCGATTTAACTGAAAATATTTTTTTCCCCGAGGGGTATTTCCCTTACTTTTTTGATAATCCTGATGGTCAGAACGGTGTTGCTATTTACACCCGTAAGTTGCCAAAAGCCATTATGTCGGGTCTTGGATTTTCTGACTTTGATGCCGAGGCGCGATTTATTCAAGCTGATTTTGAGCATATTAGTGTCGGCTCTATTCTTATTCCGCAATCGATATTAACTGAGCCTGTCTCCTTGGAGCGAAAGGCGCAGTTCTTTGATTTGCTTTATGCGCATTTAGATAAAATTCGTAATAAGCGTCGTGAGTTCGTTTTTGCGGGTAATTGGCAAGTAGCGCATGAAATTCGTGATGTTGAAAATAAAAAAATGGATGATACGCCAGGATTTTTAACAGAAGAGCGTCGCTGGTTTGACGAAATAAGTCATCAATTAGGTTATGTTGATGCGTTTCGTGTGGTGAATCATGATGACGATGAATTTACTTGGTGGCCGAGCTTTGATCAGAGTGGCTGGCGTGTAGATACACAGATTGTCTCAGAAGGTATGCGAAAGCACATTGAGTACGGCACTATCTATAAAAAGCAGCGTTTTTCTAGCCATGCGCCTGTGATTATGGATTATGACTTTATCCTTTCTGAAGACGAAGCGTTTTAAATTTCACCTTATGTGTTTGTTGTTAAATTCTTAAGAGATAGCTCGTTCCCACGCTTTGCGTGGGAATGTATAGTTAAAAAGTTAAGATGCTTTATAAAACATTAAGCTTTTTGCTGTAACGCAAATAGCTCATTAATCCCTGCTTTTGCAAGGCTGAGTAATTTAGCCAGTTCGTCATCAGAGAAGGTTTTCCCTTCTGCTGTGCCTTGTATTTCAACAAACCCTCCATCACTTGTCATAACAACATTCATATCGGTTTCTGCGTTAGAATCTAGCTCATAATCTAAATCCAAGGTTGGTGTGCCATTAATAATGCCAACGGAAATAGCTGCAATTTGATGCGTCATGGGATTTTTCTCGATGGTGCCATTGGCAACTAAGGCGTCTAGCGCGTCATTTAATGCCACCGATGCACCTGTGATCGCTGCGGTACGTGTGCCGCCATCGGCTTGGATGACATCACAATCAATGGTGATGGCAACTTCACCTAAGGCATCAAGGTCAACGCCTGCACGCAGGCTTCGGCCAATCAACCGTTGAATTTCAACGGTACGCCCGGATTGCTTGCCACTGGCCGCTTCACGCTTCATTCGTGAGTGCGTTGAGCGAGGCAGCATACCGTATTCTGCGGTAACCCAACCTTGTCCAGAGCCTCTAAGAAAACTTGGTACTTTATCCTGAACACTGGCTGTGCATAGAACTTTGGTATCCCCAATACTAATAAGTACAGAGCCTTCGGCATGTTTAGTGTAATTGCGAATGATGGATACAGGACGAAGTTGGTTAGCGTTACGAGGGGCCATAGGTGAGCCTTTTGTTGAGAAAATTAAAAAAAGCGAATCTACGGAAAAGCCGTATAATAGGCAAGTTTTTTGTTTGCAGTATCAAAGCGTTTAGAAACGGGAGAGTGCGACTATGCCCTACAGTATGACAGGTTTTGCTCAAGTAATTCGGTCAACCCCTTGGGGTGAAATAAGTTGTGAATTACGGTCGGTGAATCATCGTTACCTGGATTTGAGTTTCAAGTTGGCAAAAGATGTTCGGCCTTTGGAAACCGATATTCGCCAATTATTAAAAGCGCATTTGAATCGAGGCAAGTTAGATTGCGTTATTAGCGTTGATTTATCAGAGGCAGCTGAAGGCGGCGTTGTTGATATTAATCATGATTATTTAACGGCGTTACTCAGTGCCAATGCAGAAGTGTTTCAAAAGATGGGTGTCGCAGCAGAAGAAAAAGCCAGTACCTTTTTGGCGTGGCCGGGAGTGATTGCACAAAATCGTCAACTGCCTGAAAACTTTAATAAAGAAGTAATGGCTGTATTATCGGACTCGATAGAACAATTGCAATTAAGGCGCTTAAAAGAAGGAAATGCGCTGGCTGTGATTATGTGTGAAAAGCTCGATGCGATGGAGCAAATCACTCAGAGGTGTCAGGCAAATTACGCAAATTATCTCAAGCTGCATTTAAATAAGCTTCGAGATAAGGTTGATCAGCTGAAAACAGAAATCGATGATAATCGGTTAGAGCAAGAGTTAGTGATTCTTTCACAAAAAGCCGATATCAGTGAAGAGTTGGATCGATTGATGGTTCATATTAAAAGCGTTAGATCAGCGCTTAATAATGAAAAACCTTCAGGGCGTCGTTTAGATTTTCTGATGCAGGAACTCAATCGCGAAGCCAATACCCTGGGTTCAAAATCGATGCATATCGAACTAACAGAAGCTTCGGTTGAGCTTAAAGTGCTAATCGAGCAAATCCGAGAGCAGGTGCAGAATATTGAATAGTGATTAGCCTCTGTTAATCAGAGGCTATTTTGAAGGTTATTGCCCGAGAGGTGTGATGTCTTGAGTGGCTGTCTTTTTGAGGCTTTCGAAATCGCCAAAAGGTTGATCTGGGTTTTCAAAGTCCGTTGATTTAAGAGTTTCTTCAACAACCCAGATGCCATTGTCATTTGTGAGAGTCGAGAAGGTGAGGTTATCGATCTCGTGGTGAGCTTTGTGGAAAAGGCTCAACCATAAGTTGACCGGTTTACTTGTATCCAATCCAATGAATGATTGCTGGCTAATTTGTTTCCATGTTTCGCCATCAATATCCAGCAAATAAAGTTGCATTTGGTTTTGATGAATATCCAAGCGAATGCGCTGCCACCAGAAATTATTAAACTCGTCAGAGTTATCAATTAAACTTTCTTCAACAAAGCTGCCGGATGGGTATTGATAGATACCTTTGCCATATACCGAAAAGCCTTTAACGTCAGTATGAACGTAAGCTGCGCTTGTATCCAGAGGGTTCTCACCTAAGGCAAATTGCCAGTTCCATAGCTGGTGAGCATTATTACCCACACTGTTTGGTGTCATTGTGACGTTTTGGTTGGCGACAGCTAACCCCCAGCGGTGTTTGCCATCGGTATTGAGCATGTCAAACTGGAATCGGTAGCTTTGATGCCCTAGGTCAAAGCTTAAGACATTAAAGTAACGCGAAGCTGTATCGACCTCGGTGCCGTAAGCTCCCCAATAGTCGAACGTTTTGGCATGTACAAGATGATAATTTTTATCGCTGCTGCCACCAGGTTTTGCCAAAATGCCTGCATAGCCTTGACCTAAGCCATCGGCAAAAGCTTCGTTAGCTTTTGCATGATAAAATGCGTTTTTATAGGCAAATGTTGAAGTTAAGGTGGCGTTTTCTTCACTTAAGCTCAAGCCATTGCGGCCTTTTGCTGGTGTTGCTGACGCGGAAGTAGTGACAACATATTCTTGCCCCGATTTGAATGGCGCATAAGCAGGAACTAAAGGTTTAGGATCACCGCCAACTTTTTGTTGTTCGCTGTCGTTCAAACCTTCGGATGCGGCAATTAGAAATAATTTTTCATGATGCCAAAAGGGCATGGTATCGACACCTTCAACCTGTGTGGTATGCATAACGCTGGCTTCATCCATCAATTGAGAGAAGCCCATACCAATATGGCTCGGTTCATACGGGTGCATATACCATGCATCTATGCGGGGTGTTTCAGCCGTTGCGGCTTCATTGTTAATAATGTGGAAATCAGTCACGCGATTAGTAATATCAACATGATGATGGATGTTATGAATTTTCCAAAAATCGACAGCATGGTTACTTAATGCTTCTAAATTAATTTCACCCGCAATAGCTTCAGCCGTTGGTGAGGTTCTGACGCCTGTAAAGTAAACGCGACTATCATCTAAATGCAGCTTATGTAAACGGAAGGTTTCATCGCTTGCATCTTGTGCGTGTAAAATGTTTTGTTCAGATTGATCGATCAATGAGCGAATATGGATGTGATCTCCATTATCCCCTGTGATAATCGTCAATAAATGGTTTTTGCCAGCAACATGGTAATGGCAAGTTCCATTAAGGATAGGTTGTTCTTCAAAGGGTAAGACGCTGACAAGTTGAGTGTCACCCTGGTCGTTTTCAACGCAGCCCAAGACGCGATTAGGGGAATCTAAGCGGACATCGTTGACATTTCTGTCATCCCAAGTCAGTGGTACTTGCGCATAACCTTCATTGCCAAAGGCTTTAATCAGGTAGCCATCGGCTAATAAGGTAGAGTGGGTGTCAACCTGATAGTTTTGGTAATAGCGACTTGAAGCAGGGATATGCATTAATTGGCCTTCATGGAAAATCTTAAGGCCCTTGTCAGTAAGCTTGTTGGGTTCTGGAGAGAGGGCGTTAAATCCGTAAACCAGGCTATTCTCATTAAAAATAACAAAGCTATCCATTTTATCCGTTACAGAAACATCGATAAGCGAAATATCATTGGCTGGAGAAATTTTATGCAGCAATGAGTGGTTCTTTTCATAGTTATGAGAAATTAAATAGCGATTGCCCTGCGGGTCGATTTGTAGTGGACGTAATCCTTTACGGATATTATCAAATTTAGTGAAATCCTTGTTATCGGGCTCTATAAAAGGAATACGTACTTGGATTGCCAAAGGTAATCCGGCAATCTTTGTTTGAGCATTAACAAGTTGTGTGCCGCCAAGGCATGAGAGGCTGTTATTGGTGCGGTCATATTCGAGCATGGCGCAGAATTCGTGGGTCGTCAAAAAGCTGTTTTGAATCGCTGTCATCAAGCTGAGTGCATCAATAAATTTCGTCACGCCATCAATACTCACGGCGATACTTTCTACACAAACGGGCACATCAGGGTTTTCGGGAAGGGGGGCTTCATAGGTATTGCTTGGGCAAATGTCTTCTTGGGGCTCGCTGTAGGTGTAAGTGAAGGTCGCTTCTTCGCCGTAGGTATTTTGCAATTGTCCGATAGATAAAGGGAAATCCAGATCAATGACAGGCCCGATCAGTGGGGTGGTTAAGTTTAGATTTAGATTTGGGTCATCAAGTAAAATGTTGTGTGCTAAAGATCGTCGATGATCATCGCTGTCGCTTCCGGTGTTGACACTAAGATAGACCGTATTTCCATCCTCAGATACAACAGAATAGTGCACATAGATAGGTTCAACATTATTAATAGGTGCGTACGGTATTTCGCTACTATTATAGGCTAATAAATTGCTTCCACCTTGGTGATGAAAAATATTGGGGTTAAGGTTTTCAGCTAAATGATACTCAAACTGTGTAAGGCTCACCGCATCAGAGAGGTCAACCGCAGGCGTGGATGAAACGCTAAAGGTTTTTTCACCACCAGATAGCCCTGCATCTGGGTCGCTGTCAGCGGTAATCTGATTGCTGAGTTCAGCAACAATGGCTTGCTTATTACAAAGGTCAATTACTGTATTACAGGCTTCAAGGATAATGTAGACAGGGTTTTTTGTTGCAGACATTAAGTGCGCAATGTTTTTTTCGCTAAATGGCTCAGTGCCCGCTTCACACGCTAAAAATTTGTTATTGCTCAAGGTGCAAAGGAACTGCCCTTCATTAGTACAGGCATTCGTATCGCTACCACAAGCGGTTCGAAAGAAGCGATCATTTGCTGTTAAGGTTTTTTCAGGATCTTGGGTAATATAAAGCGAGACATGGTAAGGGTCAGATGAGGTAATATTCCAGCGGATGGGAAAAACACCACTTTGAATGGTTGAGTTTATTTCAGCAGGGCGATCACTATTGACGGTGACATCAGAGACAGAGAATAAATTAATGTCTGCTTTGCTGTCATTCTTTTGTTCAAAGCCATCTTTACATGAGAGCAATGCGCTCAAACAAAGCGCAAACGTGAGTATCCTTGGCATATCTGTCTTATTCCTTTTAGAGATATTTGAAGATTTTTTAATGAAGCATTCTTAAGTATAGAAATGAATGCGTTATTTGTGGATGAATTCGTTGTTGGAGGGGCAAAAAGAATTAAGACGCCTCTAATTAAGCTAGGGAACCTCTGATTAAGTCAAGATGCCATCAGGCTTTCAAGCTTATACCCTAACAAGGCGGAATTCCGCAGTAATGTCTAGACCTTTCAAGGAATGACAACGCAGTTAGGGTATAAGCTTGAAAGCCCCGAAGGGCGCGGCCAAAATACTTTCTAACTGCGTCAGACTTTTTGTCAAGGCAATGAGCATTAACTGCAAAGCCTTCCTTGTTAATAAAGCATTTTGGAATCCGGCTGATATCATTTGGACTTAATCAGAGGTTCCCTAGCTCACCAACCCTCGGCATTTGTCCGCTATGGAATAGTGAATCTCGTGCTCATGCTCCGTGCAGGAACGAGTTTCACAACAAGTGAGTCGCTGTGCGTTGAGCGACTAAGTGGAGATAAAAAAGGTTTTTTTGGAACTTTTTAAATAAGTTGAGTTCAAATCTTTCGATAGTGGCAAATGAAGTGAGGTATCCCCTATACCTCGTTTCATTGTGTTGATAATTCAACACACTTTCGGCCAGCACGCCTGTGCTGGCTTTTTTATGTCTAAAATTATTCCGAATCTGTATTTTTTGGTAAAAGCCATTGATTTAATTGGTTTTTTAAATCGCTGAGTCCAGTTTTTTTTGTGGATGAAAAAAGCTGAATACTGGCGTGCGGGTAATCCTCGATCACTTTTTTTGCTTGAAATAACTGGTTTCGCGATTGGTTGGGTTTGAGTTTGTCGCTTTTGGTTAATAACAGATGGATAGGCATTTGAGCGGCCTTAGACCAATTAAGCAGCATCATATCAAAATCCTGAAAAGGCTGTCTCGAATCCATTAACAACACAAGCCCTTGCAGAGATTGCCGCTCTTCAAGGTATTGATTGAGGTGCTTTTGCCAGTGGAGTTTGGTGGTTAAGGGCACTTTAGCGTAGCCGTAGCCAGGTAGATCGACAATTCTTGGCGAATCGGGTTGGTTATCAATACTAAAAAAATTGATAAGCTGGGTTCGACCTGGTGTTTTGGATGTTCGAGCGAGCTTTTTATTATCCGTAAGGGCGTTGATAGCAGAGGATTTCCCTGCGTTAGAGCGACCCGCGAAAGCAACTTCTACCCCAATATCTGCTGGGCAGTTGGCTAATTTGGGGGCGCTGATTAAAAATGAGAATTGACGAAATTTAACAGTCATTAATGAGAAATCCAGAAAGGGTGTTTCCACAAGGGGGATACTTTCGATATAATTGCGGCAAAATTATAATTGTCTGTGGCAAAAAGTCACGTGAGCTTGAATAATTGGCTCAAGATAAATTCCACAAGATAAAATACAGAACCACTATTTTGAATCCTTTTATTTTGATTTGACTCAGCGAAGCTGCGCGTGTTTGGCTATAGATGCTGAACCAGCTGCTGTTTGTCGCCTGGCGTTGAGCAAAACAAGGTAAGGGTTCATAAAAAACGATGAGAATAATTATGAAGCAGGGACTATCCATTATTGTTGGCTTAATGCTTTGCAGTGTGTCCGTTTTTGCGGCAGATGCTAAACGCGGTGAAGCCTTATCGAGTGAATGTGTGGCATGTCATGGTGCAGATGGAAATAGCGCAGTTGCCAACTTCCCCAAAATTGCTGGGCAAAATGCCAAATATATTTTGAAGCAATTTGATGATATGACCAAAACGCCAGCTGAAGGCGGTCGAGAAATTCCTGAAATGACCGCCATTATGGCGAAATTTTCAACTCAAGATAAAGCCGACTTGGCTGCGTTTTTTGCCTCTCAAACCATGACACCGGCTGCGGCTGACCCAGAATTGGCCGCTTTAGGCGAAAAACTTTATCGTGGCGGTAATCATGCGAAAGGGATGGCTGCCTGCTCTGGTTGCCATGGCCCAGACGCTAAAGGGAATAAAGGTGCAGCATATCCAGCATTGGCAGGTCAGCATGCAGACTATATTGCAAAGCAGTTAAAAGCCTTCCGTCAGGGTGCAGACCAGCCATTGAAAGCAGGCTCACGCGTCAATGACGGCGATGCAAAAACGATGAGAAGCATTGCTGAAAAAATGAGCGATTTGGAAATCGATGCTTTAGCAAGCTTTATTAGCGGTTTACGCTAGAGCGTAGTTTATTCATCATCTCTAGATTTTATTTCGTTCCCATCGTTTCTGATGCAACTTGAGAGTGAGATAAAATCTAAAAGAAAGAGAGGAAAGAGAAGAAGAGCGGCGATGTGTCGCATTTCTCTAAATTCGTCCCTAGTTTGAGAACCCTGTAATGGGTTTTTTACGCTAAGGCGTTTATTATCGGGATCAATAATAAGAATAAACCCCAGAGGACCCTTTTGATGTTTAAAGGATTGTTCGTACCCCCTGCTCTTTGTTGTTTGTGTCTTGCTTCAGCTGCGCAAGCGGCTATTCCTGAAGATCCTTGGTATGTTGGGATACACTATGGCGCAGGTCAGCTCTATTCTGGTGCGCAATACCATATCAATGGTAAGGATAATGCCCCTCTTGGTCAGAACGACGGGGAAGATTCCATCGCACAAAATTACTCGCAACGCATGTCCAGCTCAAGCGCTACAATGATCAATGCAGGTTTTGCTTTTTCTAAGCATTGGGCGGTTGAAACTCAGGGTGCGATGTCTGGTGTGCTCGATATGCCATTTTTTAATGGTAACGAAAAACTGTTTGATGAGGCAGAGTTGAGTGCACAAGCATTTGGCCTGTATGGCGTTTATCAGGCGGGTTCAGATGTTTATATGCGTGCACGTTTAGGGGTGGGATTAACCAATATGTCACTCTCAGGTGGTGAGATTGATGCAAGTTATACCGGCTACGGCTTAACCTATGGCCTTACCTTTGGTAAAAAATTGGGTAAGTTAGGCGGGTTTGAGATCACCTATATGCGTTATGCTGATGCGGTAGCCGAAGATGGTGAAAATTGTTTAGTGATTGAGCAAGGTGCCGGGTTGAATCCCACTGCCTGTGTGCCAGATACTGGTGCAACCAGTTATTTTAAAGTTAATGAGAAGATGCGTTTTAGCACGCTGACAGTAGGGTATACCTTTATCTTCTGATATTATCGACTAGGTCAATTAACGAGAGCATGAGAATTTAGGAATATTCTATGATCAAAAAAGTCGTTTTGCTGAGTTTGTTTGTATCGCTTGGTGGACTAATTAATGCAGCGGTAGCTAAATCCGCTGCTGATTCAAGCAAGGCTGGGATCGAGAAGTTTATTGCCGGCAAAGATTATGATGTGTTACCGACACCTGTAGCGACGCGTAATAAAGAAAAAGTCGAAGTAGTTGAGTTATTCTGGTATGGCTGTGGTCATTGCTATACCTTTGATCAAATTTTTAAGCCATGGGCAGCCAAGCAGGCAAGTGATGTGGATGTTGTGCAAATGCCGGCAATCTGGAACAAAACCATGGAGCTTCATGCACGAGCTTTTTATGCGGCGCAGGCACTCAATAAGATAAACGAGCTGCACGGGCCATTATTCAACGCCATTATTGTTAAGCGCGAGCGATTATTCTCGCCCGATGCTTTAGCGAATTTTTTCGAAAAATACGGTGTTGATAAAAAAACGTTTGAAAATGTCATGACATCATTTGGTGTCGATAGCCAAGTTGCACTAGCGCAATCAAGAGGGCGAAGCTATAAAATGCGCGGTACACCTGAAATGGTGGTCAATGGAAAATACCGTTTATCCGTTGAAAAGGCGAAATCCCAACCAAGAATGCTGGAGATTGCTGACTTCCTGATTGAAAAAGAGCGTAAGCATTTGCCAAAAGCTGCTGAACCTTCACCCGCAGAATAACCTTTCTCTCCATTTTCTATTGCTGCTTGCTGTTTTCTAAGTAAGCGGCTTTTTCCCTTCATTCAGTTTTCGTTTCGATTCTCCACTTGTGTGTTTTTCACTTGAGGGGTTGTTATACTCCTATTTGTTCCCTCCATTGTTACGAAATTACGTGGGTGATTCATGGCAAAAAGTAAATTTTTTGGGTATCTAGGTCGCCTAAAATGGATTAAACGTTGGGGGTTAAAGCGAAATACCGAAGAAGAAAATGTGATGGAGCACAGTTGGCAGGTTGCCACCATTGCTCATGCATTGGCGATTATCCACAATGAGAAAGTTGATCAAGCGCAAGCGGTTGACGCGAATCGGGTTGCTGTAACAGCGCTTTATCATGATGTCTCAGAAATTATTACGGGCGACTTGCCAACGCCAGTAAAATATTTTTCAAAGCAAATCCAAACAGCCTATAAAGAAATAGAAATCGAAGCGGAAAAGCAGCTACTCGGTTTGCTACCTGAAAAATACCGCCCTTTTTACGAGCCGTTGCTATTACATGAAAAAGTCGATACGCGTATCGCGCGTTTTGTTAAAGCTGCGGATGTAATTAGCGCTTACCTAAAGTGCCAGCAAGAAGTTCAGGCAGGTAATCAGGAGTTTCGCTCCGCGCTTGACGATGTTGAAAAACGGATTAGAGACTTAACGATGCCAGAGGTGGAAGAGTTTATGGCCACCTTTAATGAAAGTTATTTATTAACCTTGGATGAATTACTTAATAACCATGATCCGAAGACTTCATCGATTTAAGTAGGTGGGTGCGTTCATCCACCATGCGTTTGTAGGCAAATCGAATGGTTGCACTGTCGGATGAGTTCAGTCGAGACACTTTTTCGTATTGCGATGTGATAGCGATAATTTCTTTTTTGAGTCGCTCGCGTTGTTTTATGCTTAATCGGCTAAGTGGCGAAGCTTTTTTTTTCGCTTTGTGAATTTTTTTTGTGTTATTTCGCGCAGAAGTGTAAAGATGGCTGATCATGAAAATCCTTTTTACATGTAAGCAACGTTCGAACCACAACAGAATTTTTTATGGTAAAACTCAATATTTCGTTGTTTGAAATGATTCACGTTTTGGTAAGATAGACTAATTTAGAAAAATCTCCATAAAGGCATTAACTATCCCCTAAGTAGAGTGAGTGAGCATTGAATAAAGGCTATCAATTAACCTCTAGCCATTCGAAATCCAGCTGGGCCATGATAGATACGGTTCTGTTAGATATGGATGGCACCTTGTTAGATCTTCATTTCGATAATTATTTTTGGTTGAATTGGCTGCCTAAAAAATTAAGTGAAGAAAAGCACTTGTCGCTAGAAGCCGCTGAAGTACTTGTTGATGGGCTTGTTCAAAAGTACCGTGGAAAAATGCAGTGGTACTGTTTGGATTATTGGTCCGAATCCCTTGGTATGGATATTCCTCTACTTAAAAGGCAGATCGCCCATAAAATTGGCTTAAGACCCTTTGTCAAAGAATTTTTGGAAGGGCTAAAACAGCAAGGTAAAAAAGTTATCTTATTGACCAACTCGCATCCTGCGGGAGTTAAGCTGAAGTTGGAGACGGTTCCTATCGCCAGTTTTTTTGATGAGGTTGTGAGTAGTCACGAATTTGGCCTACCTAAAGAAGATGCAAAATTTTGGCCGGCGTTTAAGAATCATCTGGTGTTTGATCAGTCGAAAACTTTGCTGATTGATGATACGGAATCCGTGTTGGCGGCAGCAAAAAATTTTGGTATTGGCTTTTGTTGGTATGTCAGGCAGCCGGATATGGCAAAAGTGGTAAAGCCCATTGGTCAATTTCCTTCCTTTACCCATTTTGATGAGGTCATGCCTTGAGTGAATGTCAAAAATCCCAAAAGATTCGATTGGATAAATGGCTATGGGCCGCGCGTTTTTATAAAACCCGAAGCCTGGCAAAGCAGGCGATCGAAGGCGGGCATGTTTATTATGATGGCAGTCGTGTCAAAGTCAGCAAAGAAGTGATTGTTGGGGCAACTCTACGCATTAAACAAGGGTGGGATGAAAAAACCGTTGAAGTAGTAGATTTGAGCGATAAACGTCAATCTGCCCCTATTGCACAGACCCTTTATCAAGAAACCGCAGAGAGCCTTGAAAAACGCCAACTTAATGCAGAGCAGAGACGGCAGTTGAAGTTATCGCAAATGTCCCCAGATACTAAACCTGACAAAAAGAGTCGGCGCTTAATTCAACAGCTAAAACAGAAGCCTTGCGAATAGTTGCCGCTCTGACTCAATGACATAGCGCTATTGAATAACATATATGAAAAATCACTCGGATTATCTTTTACGATTTATGCTCGAATCACTCCCGGTGCGTGGAGCAGTTGTTAATCTGACCGAAGGGTTAGCAAGGCTTTGTGATAATCACCAATACACAGAGGGTGAGCAAAAGCTCCTTTCAGAGTGCGTCATGGCGAATGTGTTGATGACAAGCCATCTTAAAATCGATGGGTTAGTGAGTATTCAAGCAAAGGGAGAAGGGAATGTGCGATTGCTGGCATCTGATTGTGATAATACTTTCCGTTACCGCGGGTTGCTAGAGTCATCACATGGCTATTGTGAAGAAAAAGCGCTGCTTGAAAATTTACTGCTAACGATGACACTAGAGCCAGCAAAAGGTCAGCGCTATCAAAGCATTGTGCCGGTGGAGTCCGGTAGTTTGTCGAAAGCATTTGAAACCTATTTCGATCAGTCTGAGCAATTACCCACCGCATTTCGTTTTGCGTTTGATGGTGATCAAGCCGTTGGTTTAATGTTGCAGTTATTGCCCGAGGAACGTGAGCGAGCCGATGATTGGGAGCATATCGGTGTTTTGCTGAATACGTTAACAGATCAAGAGATGTTAGGTCTCAGTGTAGATGATTGGCTTTATCGTTTATTCCATCAGGAAGGTGTGCGCCTGTATGATGATCGTCCTGTGCATTTTGGTTGTACCTGCTCCCGAGAAGGGTATGAGCGCGCATTAATTAGCCTCGGCAAGCAAGAAATAGAAGCCATTTTAGCAGAGCAAGGCAAGGTCGAAACGCAGTGCCATTTTTGTCATGAGACCTATGTTTTTGATGCTGGGGACATTACCGAGCTATTTAGCTCAGGTTCGGATACGGCTTCTCATTAATGGCTTGACAGACTTTGTGACAAAACTGACGAATTTACCGTTATATTTGTGATAAATCCGATTTATCCTCTAGGTAATTGGTTATTTTTTTGTCATAATACCCGCCAAAAATTTTGCCTGAAAATCATAATCGATAACTCTTGGCGACTTCACACCTTGGAATGAAAAAATGACAGTTGAAACCAAAGCTTTTCAAAATCTAAGCCCTGCTGAGCTGATTGAGAAGGCCCTATCAAATCAAGAAGGCACCTTGACCGATACAGGTGCGTTACTGGTAACCACAGGTAAAAGAACAGGGCGTTCTCCAGCCGATCGCTTTGTTGTTGAAGAGCCTTCAACTAGCGATAGTATCGATTGGGGTTCGGTGAATCGTCCATTTGACGCAGAAAAATTTGATGCGCTTTGGGATCGTGTTGAAACCTACCTTTCGCAAAAAGATCGCTATGTACAAGAATTACATGTCGGTGCTGGCGAAGACCATTATTTACCTGTTGAAGTTAACACAGAAACTGCATGGCAAAACCTATTTGCGCGTAACATGTTTGTGCGCCCAGAGAAGTTTAACCCTAAGCTTAAAGAAAGCTGGACTATTTTAAACGTTGCCTCTTTTGAGTGTGATCCTGAGCGTGATGGCACTAACAGTGATGGTGTGGTTATCATTAACTTCGCCAAGCGTAAAGTCTTGCTGGCGGGTATGCGTTATGCAGGCGAAATGAAAAAAGCCATGTTCTCCGTACAAAATTTTCTTTTGCCAGAAAAAGACGTGTTGCCAATGCACTGTTCCGCTAACATTGGTGAGAAGGGTGATGTTGCTTTGTTCTTTGGTTTGTCAGGTACAGGTAAAACCACGCTTTCAGCAGACCCTGAGCGTTATTTGATTGGTGATGATGAGCACGGTTGGGCGAAAGGTTCGGTGTTTAATATCGAAGGCGGTTGTTACGCTAAAACCATTAACCTTTCTCAAAAAAATGAGCCAGTTATTTGGGATGCTATCCGCTTTGGTGCCATTGTTGAAAACGTCGTAGTTGACGGTAAGCGTCATGCAGATTATGACGATACCTCGTTAACCGAAAACGGCCGCTGCTGTTATCCGCTTGAACATGTTGATATGCGTTCAGAAACTAATGCAGGTGGCGAGCCTAAAGTAGTTATTTTCTTAACCTGTGATGTTTCTGGTGTATTACCTCCTGTATCTATTCTTTCTAAAGAAGCGGCGGCTTTCCACTTCTTATCCGGTTATACCGCCCGTGTAGGTTCTACGGAGTTAGGTGCAGAAGCCGGTATTCACCCAGCGTTCTCAACCTGTTTTGGTGCGCCATTTATGCCGCGTCCTGCACGTGAGTATGCGGACCTTTTAATGAAGCGTGTTGAAGATTTCGGCAGTCAGGTTTATCTTGTGAATACGGGCTGGACTGGCGGTTCTGGTGCACCTGGCGGTGAGGGTAACCGTTTCCCTATCCCTGTAACTCGAGCGGTGGTTGCTGCGATTCAAAACGGTGAGTTGTTAGATGTAGAAACTGAGCATTTAGATATCCTTAACCTGGATATCCCAAAAGCGATTCCTGGCGTTGACACTAAATATGTTAACCCACGTGAGTCATGGAGCGATAAAGCCGCTTATGATGAGCAGGCTAAAAAGTTAGCAACCTTATTCAGTGAAAACATCAAGAAGTTTGATGTCTCTGAGGCAATCGCTAACGCAGGGCCTAAAGCTTAATACTCCTAAATGAAAAAAGCCTTCGGGCTTTTTTTTTGCCTGTAAAAAAATTTTAATCCTATTTGATCTGTATGCCTGAATTACCAGAAGTTGAAACCACTTGCCAAGGGATTACGCCGCATATCCTCAACCAAACGATTGTTGATATGGTGGTGCGTAATTCAAGTTTGCGCTGGCCTGTTTCAGAGGATGGTTGTCAGGTGACGCCGAATACACAGATTACTCGAGTCGAGCGCCGCGGCAAATATATTAAGATTTATATTGATGATCTTGGTTATTGGTTGGTGCATTTGGGTATGTCAGGCAGTCTTCGCATTATCGATGCCAGTGAGCCTGTAATGAAGCATGATCATGTGGATCTTGTGCTGGCTGATGGCATTATTCTTCGATTTAATGATCCAAGGCGCTTTGGTTGTTGGTTATTTCATTCGTCAAAAGTAAGCGAGCCACATGCCTTATTGGCAAAGCTTGGCCCTGAGCCCTTAAGCGATGCGTTTGATGCTAAGATGCTTTGGCAGGCCGCTCGAAATAAAAAACAATCGATTAAGCAATTTATTATGGATAGCCATGTGGTTGTGGGGGTGGGCAATATCTATGCCTCTGAGTCTTTATTTAAAAGTGGCATTAATCCTAAGCGTGCAGCAAACCGAGTGAGTCTTGAGCGCTATGCAGTGTTGGTTGATGCAATTAAGGCTGTGCTAGCTTTTTCCATTAAGCAAGGCGGTACAACCCTTAGAGATTTTGTTAATAGCGATGGGAAGCCCGGATATTTTCAGCAGCAGTTGCAAGTCTACGGGCGTGATGGTGAAAGCTGCCGGGTTTGTGATACGCCTATTAAGAAGATCGTGCAGTCAAATCGCAGTACCTTTTATTGCCCTGCTTGTCAGAAGTAGTCGTACCCTTTGTGTTTTATCCTTGCTATTTCACAACACAGTAAAAAAAATCTTGAAATAAGTCCGTCAAAACTGGTTAATGTTCCTGTAAAAATAATAATACCGGATTGAGTGCCATGTTCATGAATCTGTCAGCAGTTAAAGGCGTTGGGATTATCCTCGCTTTCATTTTATCACTTCAGTTTAATCCCGCGATGGCTAACAATTCTGTTGTTGAAGAGAAGCCTTCAGCGGCAGCGATGATGGGCGATTTAGTGATTGTTCGCCCTGTTATGTTAGGTGTTACTGTGCTGGGTACGGCTGCATATCTTGTCAGCTTACCTTTTACATTGATGGGCGGTAATGCTGGTGAAGCTGGTGAAGTCTTGGTTGTGGGGCCTGCCAAAACGACCTTTGTTCGATGTTTAGGTTGTGTTAAGCCAGGTTATAAGAAGAAGGTAACCAAGGTTGAAGGGGCGGATTAACTCTCCCTTTCTGGTCTTCGTTCCTATGCTCTGTGTGGGAATGCATCCATTGCATCTGTTGCAAAAGGCCAGTCTCAAACAGCCCCTAGTAAGCACATGTAACCTGAGTGTTGGGGTAAGCTCTATAGTTGGTTCATAGTTCGTAGGCTTTAACTTTTTCTACAAAGTTTCCTTTAACATCCGTAATTTCTATTGCGATATTGTTGATGCGTACACAGGCTGCGGCATCTGGAAAGTTCTCTAGCTGCTCTATGATTAAACCGTTTAATGTTTTGGGGCCATCAAGTGGCAAGTGCCAGCCTGTAAAACGGTTTATGTCTCTCACGGTGGCGGAGCCTTGAATAATATGCGCACCATTGGCAGTGATTTCAAAGTCTGGGGTGTCTTCTTCAAGGTTTGAGGTAAACTCACCAACAATTTCTTCAAGAATATCTTCAAGGGTTACTAGCCCTTTAACTGAGCCGTATTCGTCCACCACAATGGAGACACGGCGTTTGTCTTTTTGAAAGTTTATTAATTGTTGATGTAGGTTAGTTGTTTCAGGCGTAAAGACGGGCTCGCGAATTAGTGTGCGCAAGCTTTTTCGGCTAAATGGTACATTGCCTGTAAAGAACTTGCCTAAATTCCGCATATGAAGAATGCCAATGATGTTATCGATATCGTCTTCATACACAGGCAGGCGAGTGAAATTACAATCTCGAATGGTTTGTAAAAGTTTGTCCTCGTCGTCGTTGATATCAATCGCAAGGATTTCGTTGCGAGGAATCATAATATCCTCAACCGATGCATCTTCGATGTCTAAAATGTTTAGTAGCATACCCTGATGGCGGTTGGGTATCAGGTCGTTAGTTTCGCTAACGATCGTGCGCAACTCGTCCACAGAAATTTGGTCATTTTTGCTTTTTTCAGGGTTCAATCCAAATAATAACAATATGCCTTTAGTGATAGTGTTGAGGAGCCAAACGAAAGGGAAGAAAACTTTTAACAAAAATTTCAATATGCCAGTGATTGGGAAGGCAAATTTTTCTGGGTAGTACGCAGCAATGGTTTTAGGGGTGATTTCAGCAAAGATTAAGATCAGTAGTGTGAGAATCAACGTTGAGATTGCAATGCCGACATCGCCAAACATCCTGAGTGCGATTACTGTGGCAATGGATGAGGCAAAAATATTAACCAGGTTATTACCGATAAGAATCATACCGATTAAACGCTCAGGGCGATCAAGCAATTCGGCGGCTCGCTTGGCAGATTTTTTATGTTTGCTGAGGTGCTTAAGCCGATAACGATTAAGCGAGAGCATGGAGGTTTCAGAGCCTGAAAAAAACGCAGATAACAGGATTAAAACAACGATCAGACCAATCAAAAAGCCTGTATGTAATTCGTTCAAGTAGGGTGATTCCTCGCTTTAGGAGTTGCTTATCTTGCAGCAATGTTAAGCTGCAATCAAGCGCTTGTGTTTTGCTGTGTGATTACTGTCTTTGCAGTATGATTTCTAAAGCAAATTTGGAGCCAAAATAAGCCAGCATTAAGAAGGCAAAGCCAAACAGAGTGAGCTTGGCGGCGGTGATACCACGCCAGCCATAAGCGGTATGGCCTCCTATGAGTAAGGCGAAAATTGCCCAAGCTAATAGGCTAATTACTGTTTTATGAATAAAGTGTTTGGAAAACATGTTGTCTAGGAAGAAAAAGCCAGAGATGATCGATAAGGTTAAAAACACAAAGCCGTAAAGAATAATTTCGAATAACAGCTTATCCATTGTTTGAAGGGGAGGCAGGTATTGAAATAAGCCTTTCAATGCATGTTTTTTTAACAGGTGTTCTTGAATAGCTAAAATAATTGCTTGGGTTGCGCCGATCGTAAGCAGGCTATAGGCAAGAATCGATAATACAATATG
>JAPOUS010000060.1 GCA_026708525.1 Cellvibrionales bacterium | reverse complement strand
ACAAATTCTATTAAGTGACTCACCTTGTGTAAATGCAATGATATTGTTTTTTATTGCAACAATGAGTCTTGAAACTGACTCTTGGCTTGCCCAAGCGATATGTGGCGTAATTAATAGATTTTCTCCCTCATAAGCAAAAAGTGGGTTGCGCTCAGTTGGGGGCTCTTCGGATAATACATCAGTTGCAGCCCCTGATAGTTTGCCAAGTTTTAATGCATGGACTAAGGCATCTTCGTCAATGATCGGGCCTCTCGCAAGATTTAATATGACAGTAGATTTTTTTAATTGATTTAATTCTTCGGTTGAAAATAAATGGCGCGTTGCTTCCGTTAATGGGCAATGAATGCTAATAATATCGGCAGCTTGAATAGCTTGCTCAAATGCCATTCGACCTTCACGTGGCGCTTGCCCTTTGCGTTCAGCGAGTATCACCTTCATATCAAAGGCTTCAGCAACGCGTTTAACTGCCATGCCGATATTGCCGCACCCAATAATAACCAGTGTTTTGTTATAGACCTCTTCAAAAGGGTAATCAATTAAGCAAAAGTGTTCGCTGTTTTGCCATAATTTCATTTTATTATTTGCAAGGTATCTATGGGTATTGCCCAGTAAATTAAACATGAGTGCAAATGTGTGTTGCACAACACTCATGGTTGAATAATTCGCCACATTAGCGACGGCGATATTGGCAGATTTTGCAGCTGAAATATCTACGTTGTTATAACCTGTGGCTGCGACACAAATCAGTTTGGCATTGGTATGAGCAATCGCATTCGCATCTAAAACCACTTTATTGCTAATGATAACGTCGCAATCAGTAATTCTTTCGATAAGTTCATCATTCGGGGTACTATCGTAAAGCGTCAACGACTTAGCCATTGACTTCAAAGGCGTCAAATCACCAGTTTTTAAGGTTTCAAAATCCAAAATAACGATGTGCATGAAGCTAATCCTGGTAAATTTAGGTGGTTTCAAATGACAAAGCGCTAATAGTTCCGTCATATTGACAATATTTAACCATGAAAATCCCCTCGAGCGCTAAAATCAAGCAAAGTTGTCATAAAAAGCACAGGGCTATGAATAGATTTCTTACTTATCTGATCTTAATAAACCTCTTGTTTATTACAGGGTGTTTTGAACGATCCCGTACAACGAACAAAACTACGGAAGGCGTTAATCCTGTAGATATGAATGGTAATAAATCGGGTGATAATTACTCTGGCGAGAAAAACGAAGTGCAGCCGAAAAAAGAAGAAGAAACCGATACGCCTGATAGTGATATTGATGAGCCAGAAGATAACAACTCTCCGGATGAATCGACGATACCTGGCACCGCCCCTCAGACGCCTAATAAGGTGACAGTGACTATTACTCCAACAAATCCTTTATCGCCGCCAACAAACACTGGGGAATCACATCCGGATCCAACTGGCGATGATGACGAATCAAGCTTACCAGACGTCGATAGCATTGAGGTATCTGGAACGATAGAGGCGTTAAACTCATCCGTTTATATCAATATCATGGGGGTTGATCATGAAATCAGCCTAGGAACAAAGAATTTTTCAACCACTGTACCCAAAGGCGTCAACCCAAATATTAGCGTAAGAAGTCAATCACCGAATGAACTTTGTTTTATTGCTAACGCCAGCTCAACGATACAACCTGGTGATTTAACGGGCATTAACATTAAGTGTATCAATCGTATGACAATTGCCGAACTCGTGGCACAAGATACTTATGATAATTCGAATGCAGCTGCTGGGCAGTATTCCTTAAGGTATGCACTCAAACATTTTATCCCGGAAACCAAAGATAACTTACATCAAACCATTGACCAGGTTAAATCCATTACCATCGACGGTCTTAGCATAAGAGATGGACTAGATGCGTTAAACTACTTTATTAATTTGGAAAACCTAGTGGTCAAATCATCAGTTTATTTAAATAAACTGAATTTACCGCATCTAAGCCAGTTGAAAACAGTGCAAATGGAATTTCCTGAAACCTCGGGGCTTTCTTACGATTTCACTGAATTTAATCTAGATAACCAAATTAACTTGGAATCTCTAACTACAAGACACTTGAAAGCGATAAAAACGCTGTCGACTAAAAACCTGATTAAATTAAAACATCTTTCAATCGATTTTCGCCATGAAATACTAAATCTGGAGTCCAGTAAAGACCTTGAAGCGCTGACTTTTTATGGATTTAAATCAACTAACTATGGCGGCGATTTGGCGGGGTATCTTAGGTTATCACACCCTGAGAGAATCAAATCCCTTCACCTAGACATGCTGCACCTGCCGTGGGGAAGCAATGACAAGCCCATAGACTTCACGCCTTTTACAGGGCTAGAAAACCTCTATATTCACGAGCATGCAGCGCCATTACTTGATTTAACGCAAAACGCGCAATTAACCAAAGCAGAATTACGTGACGCTGTTTTTAGTGAGATTAAATTACCAGTCATCAATCGAATTGAAACACTGATATTGGATAATCTCATTTACCTAACGAATTTTGATATCAATAACTTTGATTCCATCAAGTATTTTACGCTCTCGGGGCATGCCAACCAATTAACGTCATTGGATTTTACTTCATCGAGTGCGCTGGTTAGTGTCGATATTTCAAATAACCGTTACTTAACAGCGCTCGATCTTTCAACGCACCATTCGCTTGAAACAATTAAACTGAGCGGCTTAGGGGCGCTGGAAGACTACAGCTTACCGACCACTCTTGAAAGAATGACTTCGATTAATTTCGAGCATTTAAATATACCTGGGCCAATTGATTTGAGTACAGCACACAACTTAACAAACCTTCGTATATACAATGTATTTAGTGTGCTTGAGATTCACTATTCGCCAAGCCTTGATACCAGCCTGCTAACGCTTAGTTTGCCGGGACACCTCAACGTTCCTTAAAACCCTTTTTTGCCTGCTCGATTGCTATGCATAAAAAAGGTATCAGAGACATTAAGTAGGGTGAGGCGCTAGCCTCATCCCTCTCACAGAACCGTACGTACGGGC
>JAPOUS010000067.1 GCA_026708525.1 Cellvibrionales bacterium | reverse complement strand
GGTTGTGATGTGAATTTGATCAATAAAAATATTGATGTAACATCTAACAAAAACACAATATAAAAATTTAAGAATATAAAAATTAGTATAAGAGAACGCTATGGAATTAAGCCGCCAATCGACACGCCGAGGGATTATTTTAGCGGGTGGGTCAGGAACACGTCTGCACCCATTAACGCATGCTATATCTAAGCAGCTCATGCCGGTTTACGATAAACCCATGATCTATTATCCGATATCAACACTTATGTTGGCGGGCATTCGAGATATTTTGATCATTACTACACCACAAGATCAAGAGACTTTTTATCAATTACTGGGTGATGGCAGTCGCTGGGGATTAAACTTTAGCTATGCTGTTCAGCCGTCGCCGGATGGTTTAGCGCAGGCCTTTACTATCGGTGAAGACTTTATCGGCAATAACCCAAGTGCCTTAATTTTGGGCGATAACCTATTTTATGTTCAGCAGCTAAGTAAAATTTTGGCCAAAGCGAATGCTCGAGACGAAGGGGCTACCATCTTTGGTTATCATGTTGCTGATCCTAAAGCCTATGGCGTGGTTGAGTTAAATGATCAAGGCCAAGCGATCTCTATCGAAGAAAAACCTGAAAACCCCAAAAGCCCTTATGCAGTCACAGGCTTGTATTTTTATGATAATCAAGTGGTTGATATTGCAAAGAGCATTCAACCTTCGCATCGAGGTGAGCTAGAAATTACCTCTGTTAATGAAGCGTATTTAAACCAAAACCAGTTATGGGTAGAGAAACTGGGCAGAGGGTGCGCTTGGTTGGATACCGGCACTCACAAAGGATTGTTAAGTGCAGGGCAGTTTGTTGAAACGGTTGAAAGTCGCCAAGGCCTTAAAATTGGCTGCCCCGAAGAAATTGCTTTTCGCTTAGGGTTTATTGATGCAGATCAACTCGCCAAAATGGCCGCAGAAAATACCAAAACCGGCTATGGGCAATACCTTAATCAAGTGCTGGATGAGTATTATTCGAATCAACAGCGATCTGTGACTTCTGAACCTGTATTGGAGCTTGTGCTGTGAGCCAACTTAAGATTACCCCAACGGCTATTCCTGAAGTCGTGGTTTTTGAGCCGCCAGTTTTTGGTGATGAACGTGGTTTTTTTCAAGAAACGTTTCGAAGTGAGTGGTTTGATGCTTTAGATATCAAGCCTACCTTTGTGCAAGACAATCACTCTCGTTCGAGTCATGGTATTTTGCGTGGGCTACATCTTCAACGTGAGCATACCCAAGGAAAATTGGTTCGTGTCACTCAAGGCGAGGTATTTGATGTGGCGGTGGATTTACGGCTGGATTCTCCTACCTATGGCAAATGGGTGGGTGAAGTGCTCTCGAGTGAGAATAAAAAAGTCTTCTGGGTGCCTGAAGGTTTTGCACATGGCTTTGTGGTGTTGTCTGAAACGGCTGAGTTTTTGTATAAGTGTACGAACTATTATCACCCAGCCAGTGATTTATCGGTGGCGTTTGATGATCCAGCTTTAGCGATTGATTGGTGCATTGATCATGAAAAAATTTCGTTATCAGAAAAAGATAAAAATGGCCGTGCGTTCGTAAGCGGCATGGGATTCAAAGAGGGCGTTTGGCAAGAGCCCTAAATAGCTATTGCGCTCACCCTGATCCTTGCCAGCGTTTAACTATTAATATTACTACTCGTTCCCACGCTCTGCGTGGGAATGCATATTAAGAAAAAAGAATAAGAAATGACCTTACAAAAAGTCGCCGTATTAGGCAGCAATGGCCAGCTTGGATTTGAGCTTCAACAAACCGTAGCTGATGGCGTAGAGCTGTTGCCTTTTGATCGATCCATGATTGATCTTCACGGGTTAACGCAAGAAATATTATCCAGTGTTCTGCCTAATGATATTGATTTGATCATTAATGCTGCTGCTTACACAGCCGTAGATAAAGCTGAGAGTGAGTCGGAAGTCGCTTATGCAATCAATGCGGATGCTGTGGGAGTATTGGCGCAATTTGCTCAGTCTCGTGGGATTAAGTTGATCCATATTTCGACTGATTTTGTTTTTGATGGTGAATCATCTACGCCATACAGTATTGATGATCCCATTAATCCACAATCGGTTTATGGCGCATCCAAAGCTAAAGGCGAAGCCTTGTTGTTCGAGCATTGCCCTGATGCGATTTGTATTCGCACCAGCTGGGTGTATTCAACACACGGCAATAATTTTGTGAAAACCATGATCCGATTGATGAATGAACGCGATGAATTAGGTGTGGTTTCTGACCAAATCGGTTCGCCAACCTATGCACGAGACTTAGCAGAATTTATCTGGCAGATTAAAGAATTAGACACCAAAGGCATTATGCACTTCAGCAATGAGGGTATCGCCAGCTGGTATGATTTTGCCTCGGCGATTTATTTGTTAGGCAAAGCGCAGGGTTTGATTGATTCAGATTGCACCATTAAGCCTATTAAAACCATAGATTACCCAACCCCCGCTAAACGGCCTGCGTTTAGTTTGTTGGATAAGCGGTATTCTGATTTAGAGAGGAGTGTTCCTCACTGGCTGTCCAGTCTCAGCAGTATGCTTGCGTTCACTAATCAGTAAAGCAGCTTCTTTAATAGCAATGTCTTTTGGCATCCATTGATTTTTGAGTGCCAAAATGTCATTAAGCTCAACCAACGTTTCGTAGACAGGATAAGTTGTATTTTCAACTATTTCTGTTCGGAGATCTTGTTTTATTAGAATGTCATCAATGGTTTTGAAACATATGGTGCCAATATCTAATTTGTCTTTATCTTTTTTAAAGTCGTAGTAGATTCGTCTGAGCGTTTCAAAATTAGGAAAGCACATGGCGTCTTTATCTCTGGATATCACAGCGCTAAACCCCGTCATGATCGCAGATTCACGTCGGTTATGTTTAAACAAGCTTTCACCAATAAATGGTTTTGCGGGTAAATCGATATTCAACATTTCCAAAACACTAGGGGCTATGTCTAATTGGCTAGCTATGGTTGTATTATTTGAAGGTTGTATCCCTTTTTGCCAGAT
>JAPOUS010000314.1 GCA_026708525.1 Cellvibrionales bacterium | reverse complement strand
CAGATGTCGCCAAAGATGAAATCAAAAAAATCGAAGCTGACGCTGAGTTTAAAAAGAACATGGCGCAGATTCAGAAAATTCAGGAAGAAGGCCAAAAGCTAACGGAAAAATACAAAAAAGACGCCTCCATGATGAGCCCTCAAGATGTTCAAGACTTGGAAGCAAAAATCAAAAGTAAGCAGGCGGATCTTGAGCACTTAGGTAAAAAAGTACAAGAAGTCCGTGCGAACTTTATGCGTGGCATGATGATTCGCATGAATTCGGATGTGACGGTTGTCGTCAAAGAAATCATCGATGCAGAAAAAATTGGTTTATTGTTGCCCGCAAACCCGCAGTTGATTTTACATGCTGACCCAAGTATGGATATCACCCCTAAAGTGACTGATAAATTAAATAAAAAATTTAAGAAGTAATATTCGTGAAAAAAACCGTTAAGGACATTGCCGGGTTTTTAAAGGCAGGGGTGGTTGGTGATGAAAACCACCTTATTGAAGGTATAGCACCACTGGATGAGGCTACATTAAGTGATATAAGCTTTTTATCCAGCGCTGCGTTCGAAAAATCCTTAAGTAAGAGCAGTGCAGGCGCTGTGATTGTACAGGAAAAATTTGCCGCCAGTTGTAAAACAACAGCGATCATTCACCCTGACCCTTATCGCTGCTTTGCTGCCATCAGTGAGTGGTTTTCATCCGAGCCAGCATTCGAGCAAGGTATTGCCAAGACAGCCATTGTTGACCCAACAGCTAGTATTGCAGATTCGGCCAGTATTTGTGATCACGCTGTGATTGGAGCTAACGTCACCATTGGCGAAAATAGTGTTGTCGAATCAGGCAGCGTGATCCAAAAAGGGGCTGTTATCGGTAATGACTGTCATATTTATCCTAATGTGACGCTTTATCATGACGTCGTCTTAGGTGATGAAGTCGAAGTGCATAGCGGTACGGTAATTGGCAGTGATGGGTTTGGTTTTGCCCCCGATCCTAAAGGTACCCGCAAATGGCATAAAATCCATCAATTGGGCACCGTCATTATTGGTGATCGTGTGGATATTGGTTCGTCCACGACTATAGATCGCGGCGCATTGGGTGATACCCGCATCGAGAATGATGTGATTATCGATAGCCAAGTACATATTGGACATAACTGTGTGGTTGGTGAGGGCAGTGCACTTGCTGGCTGTGTGGGATTGGCCGGCAGCTCGATTATTGGCAAAGGCTGTTTGCTAGCCGGTGGAGTGGGGATTGCAGGGCATTTATCCATTCCGGATGGTTCGCAAATTACCGGTATGACGATGGTCACTAAAAGTTTAAGCAAACCGGGTTCTTATTCATCAGGTACACCGATGATGACCACCCGCGATTGGAAAAAATCAGCCATTCGCTTTAGTCAATTAGACGAAATGGCAAAAAGGCTCAAACAGCTTGAGAAGCAATTAGCTGAACTGAGTCATAAGGAGTAGTATTGTGATGTTAATAGATGAAATTCGTGAATATTTACCGCACCGATACCCTTTTTTATTGGTGGATCGGGTAACAGAGATTCACTTAAATGACCGTATTGTGGCCTATAAAAATATCTCCATTAATGAGCCGTTTTTTAATGGGCATTTTCCGGATTACCCTGTGATGCCTGGCGTATTAATTGTAGAAGCCATGGCGCAAGCAGCGGGCATTTTAGGGTTTAAATCGTTGGATAAGAAACCTGCGGATGGCTCGATGTATATGTTAGTAGGTAACGATAAAATCCGCTTTAAACGCCAAGTGGTGCCGGGTGATCAACTAAAGCTTGAAGCTGAAATTGACGGCAAACCTAAACGCGGTATCTGGCGCTTTAATTGTAAAGCCACCGTCGATGGTGAATTAGCTGCATCTGGCTCCATCCTTTGTGCTGATAGACCGCGTCCTTAATTATTTGATCGATCAGAGAGTTTTTCATGAAGATAGCCATTGTCGCCGGTGAAGCCTCAGGTGATATTCTAGGTGCTGGCTTAATTCGTGAGTTAAAACAACGCTATCCTCAAGCCGAGTTTTTTGGTGTTGGTGGTGATCGCATGATTGCAGAAGGTTTTCATAGCCTTTTTCCACTGGATCGCTTGTCGGTCATGGGGTTTATTGAGCCGCTTAAACGCCTGCCTGAATTATTCCATATTCGCAAAACCTTGGTTCAAGCGGCTATTGATCAAGCAGTTGATGTGTTTATTGGTATTGATTCGCCCGATTTTAATTTAGGCATTGCGAAACGTTTGAAAAAACGCGGCATTAAAACCTGCCACTATGTGTCTCCTTCTGTCTGGGCATGGCGGCAAGGGCGAATAAAGGGCATTAAAGCCTCGGTGGACTTAATGTTGACGCTCTTACCTTTTGAAGCCAAGTTTTATCAAGATCATCAAGTGCCAGTGGCCTTTGTTGGTCACCCGTTAGCGGATCAAATTGCCCTTGAGCCTAATGTACTTGAGGCAAAGCAACGATTAGGCTTGGTTAATAGTCAAGCCTATTTAGCCATTATGCCAGGATCGCGGGAAGGCGAAGTGGCACGGTTGGGTAAGCTATTTTTACAGGTTGCAGAGCAGTTGTTAGACGCTTTGCCTGATATGCAGTTTTTGATCCCTGCGGCGAATCCTGCACGCATGTCTCAACTACAGGTACTTTTGAGAGATACCTCAGAAAAAGTTAACGCCGCAGTCACCTTAATCAACGGTCAATCGCATGATGTGATGCTGGCATCTGAAGCTATATTGTTAGCCTCTGGAACCACCGCATTAGAAGCGATGTTGCTTAAAAAGCCGATGGTGGTTTCTTACAAATTAACGCCCATGACTTATGCGATTGTCTCGCGCTTGGTGCGTTGTGATTATGTCTCCTTACCTAATTTGTTAGCTGATAAGCCGTTGGTGCCTGAGTTACTTCAGGAGGAGGCGACTATCCAGAATTTATCGAATGCCCTGTTGCCCTTGTTGACTGATGACAAAGCTAAGTCAGCACAAGTCAGTGAATTTAATGCCCTGCATTTGCAGCTTAAACAAGATGCCGATCTTGAGGCTGCCAAAGCCATTGATGAGAATTTGTTAAGCCGATGAACGACTACCAACTGAAATACACAGGTACTTTGTTAGCGGGTGTTGATGAAGTGGGTCGTGGGCCATTAGCGGGTGATGTGGTTACCGCTGCGGTGATTCTTGATCCCAATAATCCGATTGAAGGTTTGATGGATTCAAAAAAACTCACGGAGAAAAAACGCGAGGCGTTGTTCCCCATCATTCAAGAAAAAGCCTTGGCATTTGCTATTGCTCGTTGCTCCGTTGAAGAAATTGATCAGTGGAATATTTTACAAGCCTCGCTGATTGCTATGCATCGTGCAGTCGATGCTTTATCGGTTACACCTGAATATGTCGCTGTTGACGGCAATAAACTCCCGCAATGGGATTATCCGAGTGAGCCTGTGGTGAAAGGTGATGCCTTAGTACCAGAAATTGCCGCAGCATCCATTCTTGCGAAAGTTACTCGCGATCGAGAACTCGTGGCTTTTGATCAACAATACCCTGAATATGGCTTTGCCAAGCACAAGGGGTATCCCACCAAAGCGCACATGGCGGCCATCGAGCAACATGGTATTTGCCCTATCCACCGAATCTCTTATGCACCTGTGAAAAAGCAGTTGGGTTTGTTTGAATAAGCGTCATCCATTACGCTTTGTTTATCAAAACTTGAACCTGTGCTTTTCTTAGATTATATTGTACAAAATGTTTGTACTAAGTTATTTTATTGAATAGGTTTTTGTATAAGGAGGTGTGATGGAAACGGTCAGTATCAGTGAATTTCGAGCCAATTTGCTTAAATATCTTGAAGAAGTGAATGCAGGTCACCCAATCTCCATTACCTCTAATGGACGTTTGCTCGCAACAGTGACTCCTCCAGAAAATACCAAGGTTGAAGCAAAAAAACGCTTAAATAGCCTAGCTAAAACAGCAAAAGTAGGTGATGTGGTTACGCCTACCTCAGATGACTGGGATGCACTACTGTGATTTTGATGGATACTTGTGCGATTGTTTGGGATGCGATTAAACCGAGTGAATTAACCGCCAAAGCAAATCAAGCCATTGATGCAGCGGATGAACACAATGCACTGATCATCTCAGATATTTCTATTTGGGAAATAGCCATGCTGATTCAAAAAGGGCGATTGCAAATCGATGTATCTGCGGCAACGCTTATCAATACCTACCTGCAAACTCGCAATATGTCAGTGATTGCTATCTCGCCTGAAATAGCTGATCAGTCGGTAAAGTTAGATGAAAGCATCAATAAAGACCCTGCCGATCGAATCATTGCAGCAACGGCGATTATTCATAATGCACGCCTAGTGACGGCGGATGAGAATCTTTTGAAAGCCAAAAGTGTTGATACGCTTTGGTAAGTATGCGTTCCCACGCAGGAGCGTGGGAAAGTCAGGTTCAGTTTAGTAAACAAAAGTCAGTGAATCCTCGTTTCCTCGTTCCCACGCTCCTGCGTGGGAATGCATATGAAGGAATGCGTATTTCATCACTCCCACGTTTTACCGCGGGAAAGCACACAAGCCATTATTCGAAAGGTTGAGCTGCTTCTTCTTCAGTGACTTCCTCTTCTGTTTCTTCACGTAATTTTACGAAATCGTCTTCTTCAGCTTGGTAGACAAAAGTCACAGTGTTTGGATTTTTTGCTAATGAAAGTCGATGCAATGCTTCTTGAACACTATTAAGAATAATGACATGTGGATCTTCAGCGATACCAATACCTACCCATGCATTGCCAGCAGGGGAAGTATCTAGCAAGGTAATATTGGTGTTTTCAATGTTTGCCACAGCACCTGTGACTTCTCCCGTTGTAGGGTTAAAGTGATACAGGCTGTTATCTTTCCACCCGAAGTATCCACTAAAATAACCATTGTTGGCATCAATGATTGTGGCGTTGTCAATGTAGCCATAAGGGTGGTTTTCATCATCACCGTCATCAATAATCATGCTAGTGGAGTAATCTTGGGTATTGATTTCGATAATTCCACCAATATAGCCGGGGGCGCGATCACTATAATAGCTTGAATAGATATCGCCTTTAGCGACTAAATAGAGAGAGCCGTCTTCACTGGTTGTAAGTAGTGCTGGGTTGCGGACAGATAATTCTATCCCCTTAAGGTTTTCTTCATCATCAGTTAAGTTGGTATCAATTTCTGTATCATTCGCTACATTAAAAACCGCAACATAAGCGTTTTGTCCTTCTTTAGCAGGCGTATTATCATCATTGAAATCAAGGCGCTGCATCGCAACAAAGAGTTTGCCATCAACTATCGCTCCTGATGTCGCCTCTGGCTTACCGTCGTCATCGGCATAGGCAGAAATATCTATTTCGCCAATTTTAAAATTTTCTTGGTCGGCAGCTTTAGGATTCACAATCCAGATTTTGGTATCACCGTAACGAATCATGTAAGCTTTTTCATCAGATGCAAACACAAGATCATGCACATTTGCTGATTCACCATCACTTGCTTCACCCGTATCGAAGGTCAGCTCAGGGTTAACAATATCGGCTGTATTTAGGCGGGTCATCGTATCAATTTCATTACGACCTATGTAATAGTAGTTATCTTTGTATCCTTTGACGATGTAGTCTGATCGAGTATCCGTCAATTGTGATGAAGAAACAGTAGGTACTTCATTATCCAGCCCAATAAGTTGGATGCTGCTAGATGAGTAATCAGAAGCAACAGTTTGTAAAACACCGGTGTTGGCTGAAGGTTCGAATGAGCCGTTGTTATCATTGTTACAAGCAGTCAATACTAAGCTTGTACCAATCACAGCCGATGTTATGAAATTTTTATTCATTGTTATCTCCAGGTTTATAGATAATAGTTATAGGTATCAGTTATAGGTCAATAGTGAGTGTGCTAATAAGCGATTGCCCTGGTATGGGCTGGTAATTGGCATCGCGGTAATTTTCATCGAGCAGATTGTTAGCGGTGAAGTCTAGGGTCAATCGATCAATGAAAAAGGTTAGGTTGGTCGCTAACAGTTGTTTATCATCGCCTTTAACATCGTTGGAGTTGTCATAATAGAGTTCACCATCTTGGTTGTAGTGAATCGTCCATTCAACCCAGCGATGATTTAAGGTGATGAATGCACCGAGGCTATTGTGATAAATGCCGGGCATTTTTTTACCTTTGGCATCTTTTATTTTGCTAAAGTTTTCGCTTAACAATAGCGTGGCATTAGTCCCCATTGCTAACCAATCGAGGGGCTTCCAATTCACATCAATTGCCATGCCGCCTAACATAGCCCTGCCGATGTTTTCAGGGTGGCCAATACCTCGGGAGTCATAAATAATAACAATGCCGTCGTTAATCTCGCTGATAAAGCCGTTAACGCCGCCGTTTATTTTTTGTGTCGAGTAATTAAAGCCAAGATCAAAGTTACTGGCTTTCTCTCGTTTTAGTTCTGGTTCCCCTTCATAGAGGCCAGATGAGCCAAATTTTTCATAGAGGGTTGGGATGCGAATCGACTGACCTACATTACTATTAAAACGAAGATTCTGTGTGATTGCCCAGCTTAACCCCGTATGCCATGCCGTTTCTTGGTTTTCGCTTTTATCACTTTTTGATGCATTTTCAGTAAATTGCCAGTCGTCGTTAACCTGATAAAAACGAACCACGGAAGCGAATCTAAGGCGAGGTGTTATGGCCCAGTTATCACTTGCTGACAAGATAAGGCTATTACGGTCGGTGGCTAAATCTTGGCTGCTTTGATATTCATCTTCTCGCGTAAGTTGATCGGCTTGCAGTTCAAGATTGATGGCAATTTGATGTTGGCTTATCTGGGTTTGTATAGAGTTGGCGAGGCCAAGTTTATCGGTGTCTGTGTGCATCTTATTTGGGTTTAAACCTATTTGATTATTAGGATCATCGAGTAATGCCGATTCTGTCAAAAAGAACGGGCGGTGGCCTAGTTGCCAATCGCCCAGTTCATAATCGATCAAGGTTTGAATGGCTAAGTTCTCTTCATAAAATGTCGCGTCATCATTACTATCATTGCTTTGGGTTGGAAGACCTTTTTCCACCTGATAGTGCTGAATTAATAGATTCAGCCCAAGGTTATCCCAGTCTTTGCTGCCTTTAAAAAACACCGACTGCTGATCAATCGCATCGTTTTTGCGTTTCTCAACAACATTGCCATTTCGGGTGTCGAAGGGCGAATAAAAGACTTCTTTTTTTATCTCAAAATCATTCTCAGATTCAAAATGGCTAAACCCTATCATGCCTTGATAGCCGCCTAGATCACCCCAGCCACTCACATCAGCAAATTGGGTTGAGAACGATCCGCCTCCGAGGCTGACTTGTCCTCCGGCATCCTGTTTATTGATATCGCGGGTAGAAAAGTTAATGGCGCCGCCAAGGTTCGCATTGCCAAGCTCAACGGGGGTGAAGTAAGGGTAAGTATCCACCTGCTCGATTAATACCGATGGAATATATTGCAGTTTCGCATTGCCAGAGGCCGAGCTATTCATCGGCATGCCATCAACAAAGATATTGACGCGTTTATTGCCGGTGCCGCGAATAGCCACCTGCGCGTTAGAGCCAAACCCGCCAGATTGTTTTACTTGAATGCCAGGCAGGCGATTAAGAATCTCACCAAAACTTACTAGGCGGCCTTCAAAGGCTGAACGGTCAATGGTTTGAATAAAGCCGGTATATTGGGTTTTATCGACTAAGGTGATGCTGTCAGGTTGGTCGGATTTTATGCCGAAGACTTCGGTGGTTTCAATGCCCAAGTGTTTGGCATTGTTCTGTGCATAAACGGCGCACGAAAATACACTGGTATAGACCAGGCATAGAAATGGATGGAGATGGTGCACATGAACCTCTAAAAATAATACGCAACGCGAATCAACCAATTTATTTAAATAGTGGGTTAATGCGTTGTTTTATCCCTGTCGCCAAACACCCCGTTAGCAACAAATAGCAGCAATAAATTAATTATTATTGTGTGAAGGCAGGTCTCCTGGCTTATGCGTTGCACTAACATTAGGCGTTAGTTGCGGCACTGTTTATTACCTTCCCAGTTGGCATCAGTTGTAGATGCTACCAGTGGCGGGGAAACAGGCTTACGCATTCACAGTTGCGGGGGCAGCTACGGATTGTTGTTAATCGTAAGATCACAACCACCGTATTCCCTTATAATCTGACGAGCAGAACCGTTCGTGCGCAAATTATATACAGGCTACCTATCTATCGTCAAATGGACTAACAAATATGATTTATAAATATATAAAGCTATATAGATTTCTCCCAATGTTTGACAGCTTAACAATAATCTGAATAATTTCGTTTTTAAATAACGATCCTTCTGTGTTTTGTTGGGGATGAAAAAAAGATTACTTCTGTTTGGCTTAATCACAATGATGGCTTTCATCTTAGTCGTTGTGGTCTATCTTTCCGACAAAGTGACGCATCTGCCTGGCTCGCAACTCGGTGATAGCAAGGTCGTGTATCTTGGTAAAACATCCGACGATGGCACACACAGCTTTCCGCGCCAGATTATTGATCCTATTGGCCGAAAGCTTACGTTAGTCCGCCCACCTGTGGCTATTGTGTCTAATATATTGGCAGGCGATGAAATGCTCTCACAACTGGTTGATCAAGACCGCATTCGAAGTGTGACCTATCTTGCTGACCAGCCCAGTGTGAGTAATGTGGTGGGTGTTTACGGCCAAAATATTCCTCGTAGCCAAGGCACAATAGAAGAAATTCTGTCGCATCAGCCCGATCTTGTCATTATCGCAGCCTATAGCAATGCCACGACAGTCGATTTACTGTTAAATACGGGCGTGCCTGTTATACGCTTTGCCAACTTTAATACGCTTGATGATGTGCGTAACAATGTGCGAACGCTGGCGAGCGCGTTAGGGTCTGAAGATGCTGCTGATCAATGGCTGTCAGAAATCGATGAAAAAATTCAGGCCATCACCCGTCGTATCAAAGGCCAGCCTAAGCCGCGCGTCTTGTATTACAATATTGATGGGTTTACCTCAGGTGCTGGTAGCTTGATGGATGAAACCATAACCTTAGCCGGAGGCCGTAATGTGATCGACGAAACAGGGCTAAAAGGTTATGCCAAAATCTCCCCTGAAATGGCGATTGGCTTGCAACCCGATGTTATTTTGATGAATGATAGCAGCAGTGGTGGCGTGACACCCATGGATCAGCTCTATGAAAACCCTGCTTGGCAATCGGTACCTGCGGTTAAGAATAAACGGGTTTATGGTTTGCATGGCGCTTGGGTGACTTCGGGATCACCTTACCGCGTCAAAGGCATTGAGCAAGTCGCCCACTTGTTGCATCCAGACGTTTTTAAACCACAAAAGACGCCACCACCAGATAACCCTAAGCGATGAAAAACGTCCCTTTTCCCTTGTTGTTCATGCTTATCAGTGCTTTGTTGATACTGGGAATCATTGTGGCTGTCATTATTGGGCCGGCATCGATCAGTGCTCTTGAGGTGTTGCAAGCGTTGTTGAATGGCATCAGTGGCGGTCTTTTGCAGGGCTTGGTTAGTGACATTGCCCTATGGCAGCAGACCATTATTGATCAGGTGCGATTGCCTCGTGTGCTGACGGCAGTTTTGGTCGGCGCCTCATTGGCAGTTTGTGGGGCTGTGCTGCAAGGGTTATTTCGCAATCCGTTAGCGTCACCCTCAGTTTTAGGGGTTTCCTCGGGCGCTTCGCTTGGCGCTGTGGTCGCGATCTTTTTAGGGCTTGCAGCCAGCACACTTTGGGTATTGCCTTTGTTTGCTTTTCTTGGTGCGGCAGTGACTTTATTGGTGGTTTATCAAATTGCTACCTATCGAGGGCATACCCCTATGGGGACTTTGTTGTTAGCAGGTGTGGCTGTCGGGGCATTTAATGTGGCCATGAGTTCGTTAATTCTCGCCTTGTCATTGCAAAACTGGGAAGTCGGCCGGACGATTGTGTATTGGACTATGGGGGGCTTAGATGGTCGAGGCTGGCATCATGTGCTATTGATTTTACCTATTTTTATCGTGGCTTTTACTGTGATGATGAGCTTTGAGAGGGATTTGGATATTTTGCTGATGGGTGAAATCCATGCCAATGCTGTGGGTGTGGATGTGCCTAAGGTTCGCTTGATATTGTTACTCGTTACTGCGCTGTTAACAGGCTGTGCGGTGTCGGTCGCAGGCGGTATTGGTTTTGTTGGGCTTGTTGTTCCGCACATGATACGTTTGTTGGTTGGCCCTCATCATCGCAAATTACTCCCATTATCCGCCATGGCAGGCGCATTGATTTTAGTGATAGCCGATTTAATGGTGCGATCGGGGACGAGTGACACATCGATTCCTCTGGGTGTGATTACTGCATCGATGGGGGCGCCGTTTTTTCTTTTTTTATTATTTAAACAACGCAAATTAATGCGGGGTTAATGATGATGACATCGTTTATGACAAAACCCTCGTCTTCTCTCGTTAGTGAATCTTTGAGTTTTGCTTATGATTCAGCGCCTGTCTTAGAAGATGTCAACTTCTCTCTGAGTCAAGGCGAGCTAATTGGTTTGATCGGCCCAAATGGTGCTGGTAAATCCACCCTGTTGCGTTTGCTATTAGGGTTAAGTCAGCCGGATACGGGCAGCATCAGTATTATGGGGCAGCCACTTGGCGATGTTAAACGGCGCGATCTTGCAAGACAGATGACCTTGGTGCCGCAAGATGCACAAATTAATGATGCCTTTAGTGTTGAAGAGGTCGTTGCCATGGGGCGTAATCCTTGGTTATCTCGATTTCAGCCAGTCGGTCGCAAGGATTTAGCTATTATTCGTGATGCGATGGAGCAAACCGATGTGGCTTTATTGGCTAAACGGCCAGTCAATCAATTATCGGGCGGTGAACGTCAACGCGTGTTGATTGCACGTGCCATTGCCCAGCAAACGCCGATCATTTTATTGGATGAAGCGACGGCGAATTTGGATATTTGCCATCAATTGGAAGTCTTGGAGCTAGCAAAATCTTTAGCGAATCAAGGTAAATTAGTGATAGCTGCCATTCATGATTTAGCGATGGCGGCGCGTTTTTGTGACAGGCTCTTGCTACTTGCCGACAGTCGACTGCAAGCGGATGACTTACCAAGCGCAGTCATTACTGAAACAAATTTAGCCCGTTTTTTTAATCTCCATGCCGAAGTGCTCTTGGATTCTCACCAACAGTTATTGATTCGGCCAATTGCTGCAATTCAGGGTAATGGGTAAGAGGAAGCTCAGTACAGCAATCATTCCATGACAGCCTCCTAGTTTTTTTAGAAAATCGGACTTTTCTTAATTTTTGAATGCTGTATGATCGCCCATTGCATGAATTTCGCTGGCCGGCCGGTTTGTTTTTAAAGGGGCGGGTGAGTCTGAGCAGGGTAAAAAAAATTATGGATCAAAAAAAACCATTAGTCGCTGTTGTCATGGGGTCTAAGTCTGACTGGGCAACGATGGAAGCGTGCGTCGATAAATTAATCGCACTGGGTATTCCCCACGATGTCTCTGTTGTTTCAGCTCACCGCACACCTGATCGTTTATTCCAAATAGCTGAATCTGCCGATAGTGAAGGTATCGAAGTAATTATTGCAGGTGCCGGCGGCGCAGCCCACTTGCCTGGAATGATAGCCGCGAAAACACATTTACCCGTATTAGGTGTGCCTGTTCAGTCCAAAGCGCTCAATGGCATCGATTCATTACTATCTATTGCTCAAATGCCAGCAGGTATTCCTGTCGGTACTTTGGCGATTGGTACCGCAGGCGCGGCGAATGCAGGATTGTTTGCAGCCTCCATTTTGGGTAATAAATATCCAGAGATAAAACAAAAACTCATCGCATTTCGAGAGGCGCAAACCGAAAGCGTTTTATCATCGCTGGACCCTCGAGAGGACTAATTCATGAAAGTCGGTATCTTAGGCACAGGACAGCTTGCGCTAATGATGGCGCAAGCCAACCAAGGGTTGGGTTTAGAGATTATTCCTTTTGGTGGCAAGGGCGGTAAATTTTTATCAAGTGTTTGCGCCCCCGTTGAAGGCGATCTCAACGATCAAACAGCCGTCGATGCCTTTATTGATTCGGTGGATGTGGTGACTTACGAATCGGAAAATACACCCGTCGATTCACTCATTAAAAACGCTGAAAAAATAGCCCCGACACTTGATGCACTCAAGTTATTCCAAAACCGATTGCTAGAAAAAAACTTTTTGGTTGAGCAAGGCCTTAAAACGGTCAATTATCAGCTGCTATCAACCCCTGAAGAGCTTGATGAGGCGGCAACCACTATTGGTTTCCCTGCGATTTTAAAAACCGTGACCGAAGGCTACGATGGTCGCGGGCAGTGCTTGGTTAAGAGCCTTGATGAGCTAAAAGCAGGGTTTGATGAGTTGAATCAGTACTGCATCATGGAAGGTTTTGTTGATTTTGATCAAGAGATTTCTATCGTTGCGGTTAGAGATAAACAAAAAAATATTGCCTTTTATCCTGTGGCGGAAAACTTTCATCGATCCGGTCAGTTGCGTTTATCGATTGTCGATGGTGAGCACCCGCTTCAGAAAAAAGCCGAAGATGCTATTCGCAATCTTTTAGAAAAGCTGGACTATGTCGGCTGCATGGCAATGGAGTTTTTCGTCAAAGGTGATCAGCTATTAGTGAACGAGATGGCACCTCGCGTGCATAATTCAGGGCACTGGACAATGGATGGTGCGGATCAATCCCAATTTTATTTGCACATAAAAGCGGTTGCTGGCCAAGCGATTTCAACGCCTGTTATCTCCCAGCCTGTGGCTATGGTGAATTGCATTGGTGACATGCCTGCTGATACCGCAAAATACGATCGCCTAGATTTTGTCAGTGTTTATGATTATGGCAAAGAGCCTCGCGCTGAACGTAAAGTCGGGCATATCAATGTGCTTGGCAATGATCAATCTAAAGCCGAATTTTTCAATACCCTTGCCGCTATGCTTGATGAAGCCAATGAAACCTCTTTGGCAGATTTGATGCGTGATCGAGCAACGTCTGTGTAAACTTTACTTGCATGATGTTTTGTTAAAGTGACCTGTTAAATCAGGTCGCTTGCGCTATGATGATCAAAAAAGGGTCAATTATGTGTAAAAGTCATAACAAGCCAGATAGCTTAATGGATTTAGCAGCGCAACTAGAGCCATTAGGAATCGATACTCTCAGAGGGTCAGTGCTGGCATTTGATGCGGATGATGAGCCTGTATTTGACGATGATGAATGGGATATGGCGTAGTTTGATTAGCTCTCGTTCCCACGCAGAGCATGGGAACGAGATCTTTCATTCATACCCGACAATCGCTGTGAATTGAACTACTAGCATGCAAATACGGAATTCCCTTAATAACCAGTGATGCAAAAATTCATCAATATAAACATGTTCAGACCATTTGGTAAAAAACTACCTGCAATTGACTTTCCCCCTCGCTAAACCTCCCAATCCGATTATAATAGATAACCTTTAACCCCATATTGCCTTGTCTGGATTTTCATCAAATGTCTGATCCACAATTTGTTCATCTTCGTGTCCATTCGCAGTTTTCTTTGGTTGATAGCTTGATCAGTGTCAAAGACTTGGTCAAAAGTGCTGTGGCAAATGATATGCCCGCCATTGCGATTACCGATCATATGAATTTTTTTGGCTTGGTGAAGTTTTACAAGGCAGCCATTGGTGCAGGGTTAAAGCCAATTGTTGGTTGTGATGTGCTGGTGAGACTGGATGGTGAATGCCAGCCGATCACCCTTTTAGCCATGAATACTCAAGGCTATAAAAACATTACAGACATTATGTCTGATGCCTATTTACAAGGGCAGGTTGATGGCGTTGCTGCTATTGATTCTGCGCGGTTATTTAAAAAGCATGAAGGTGTCTTGGTGCTCTCAGGCGGGAAAATGGGGCCTATCGGTCAGGCGCTAATGCGTGGCAATAACGAAAAAGCCCATATCTTGATAGCGCAATACCAACAAGTGTTCGGTGATCGATTTTATCTTGAATTGCAAAGAACAGGGCGAGAGCAAGACGAGCCCTATTGTCAGGCGGCTTTAGCCTTAGCTTCTCAGTTTGATTGCCCTGTGGTGGCAACGAATGATGTTAAATTTATCAAAGCGGATGATTTTGAAGCGCATGAAGCACGTGTCTGTATTTATGAAAGTGAAGTGTTAGATAACCCCAAGCGCGATAAAAAATTCTCAAAAGAGCAATACTTACGCTCAGAAGCTGAGATGTGTGAGTTATTTGCCGATATTCCTGAAGCTTTAGCCAATAGTGTCGAAATTGCCAAGCGCTGTAATGTGCAATTGCACTTGGGTGAATACTTTTTGCCAGAATATCCCATCCCCGAGGGGATGACCCAAGAAACCTTCTTCAGGCAAATCTGCCGCGAAGGGTTAGATAAACGTTTAGCCCATCTTTTTGATACCACATCTGCGGATTTTCCCGCGACAGAAAAAGAATATATCGAACGCTTAGATTTTGAGTTGGATATTATTCTGCAAATGGGATTTCCTGGGTATTTTCTGATCGTCATGGACTTTATTCGCTGGGCAAAAGATAACGATGTGCCTGTGGGGCCTGGGCGTGGATCAGGTGCAGGTTCACTGGTTGCTTATGTGTTAGAAATTACAGACCTTGATCCACTCGAATATGATCTGCTCTTTGAGCGATTCTTAAATCCTGAGCGGGTTTCGATGCCGGATTTCGATATCGACTTTTGTATGGAAGGGCGTGATAAGGTGATCGCTTATGTGGCGGATCATTATGGTCGTTTAGCAGTATCACAAATTATTACTTTCGGCACCATGGCAGCTAAGGCTGTGGTACGTGATGTGGCTCGGGTGCAAGGTAAACCTTATGGTTTGGCCGATAAACTCTCAAAAATGATCCCGTTCGAAATCGGTATGACGCTTGAAAAGGCCGTTGAGCAAGAAGAAGTGCTTAAAGACTTCTTGGCAGGCGATGCTGATGCGGATGAAATCTGGCAAATGGCTTTGCAGTTAGAAGGCACCATTCGCGGCGTGGGTAAGCATGCTGGCGGTGTGGTGATTGCACCCACTAAGCTGACCGATTTTTCTGCCGTGTATTGTGATGAAGATGGCTCAGGCTTGGTGACTCAATTTGATAAGGGTGATGTTGAAGATGCAGGCCTTGTTAAATTTGACTTTCTAGGTTTGCGAACACTTACTATTATTGATTGGGCGGTAAAAACCGTCGATAGTATTCGCGCTAAATCAGGTGAATCGCCTTTGGATATGACGCGTATTCCTCTTGATGATGAAGAGACCTTCAAGCTGCTTAAAAAGGCAGAAACAACTGCCGTGTTCCAGTTGGAATCTCGCGGTATGAAAGAACTCATTAAACGCCTTCAGCCGGATAATATCGAAGACATGATCGCCTTGGTGGCACTGTTTCGACCAGGCCCACTGGATTCTGGTATGGTTGATGACTTTGTTAACCGTAAGCATGGGCGAGCGGAAGTTGCCTACCCAGATGCGACCTATCAGCACGAATGGTTGAAGCCCATTCTTGAGCCGACTTACGGGGTTATTGTTTACCAAGAACAAGTTATGCAAATCGCGCAGGTGTTAGCCGGTTATTCACTCGGCGGCGCCGACTTATTGCGTCGTGCGATGGGTAAAAAGAAGCCTGAAGAAATGGAAAAACAGCGCGGCATCTTTAAAGAAGGGGCAATCGGTCAAGGTGTTGACCCCGAGCTTGCGATGAAAATCTTTGACCTGGTAGAAAAATTTGCAGGTTATGGTTTTAACAAATCGCACTCAGCGGCTTATGCCTTAGTCTCTTACCAAACCGCATGGCTTAAAGCGCATTACCCAGCCCCTTTTATGGCAGCAGTGTTGTCCAGTGAATGCCAAAATACCGATAAAATTGTAACCTTAATCGACGAATGTCGCTCGATGGGGCTAACCGTGCTTCAGCCGGATGTGAACACGGGGCAGTTTATGTTTACCGTGAATGATGCGGGTGAAATTGTTTATGGTCTTGGTGCTATTAAAGGCTTAGGTGAAGGGCCAATCGAGAGTTTATTAGCCGCTCGAGAAGCGAAAGGTAATTTCAAAGATTTGTTTGATTTCTGCGAGCGTGTCGATGCACGTAAGATGAATAAACGCTCGCTGGAGGCGCTGATTAAATCGGGTGCTTTTGATAGCTTAGGCGAGCCACGCCACTTATTGTTTGCCGCGATGGGCGATGCGGTTAAATCTGCCGAGCAATTATCGCAAAACCAAGCGGTTGGTATGGGCGATTTGTTCGATATGATCGACGAAGACACCGAGACGGATCCTTATGTGAATCTGCGCAGCGCGACGCCTTGGTCACCTAAACAAAAGTTGGGCTTTGAAAAAGAATCGCTAGGATTATTTTTAACAGGTCACCCGATTGATGATTACATCGATGAATTAAAACGCTTAAAAGTAAAACCTCAAGCTAAGGTGCAGGCGGATAAAAAGCCGCAAGTTATTTCTGGTATGTTGATGGGTGTGCGCTACGTTAAAACCAAGCGTGGTGATAAAATGGCAATATTAACGTTGGATGATAATACCGGCCGCATTGATGCCACGGTGTTTGCGAAAACCTTGCCTGATGTGCAGGATAAATTAATCAAAGATGATGTCTTGGTAGTCAAAGGTGAAATCGAGAATGATGAATTCTCAGGTGGCCTTCGTATGCGTACTATTTCCGTGATGACGGTAGCCGAGGCGCGTGAGCAATTGATGAATCAGGTGGTGATTGATGTCTATGCCGATCAATGGCAGCAACAAAAGAAAACATTTGATGGATTAATTGCCAAGCACGACAACCTTGAAGAAGCTAAAGGCTGTAAAATCAGTTTTAACTTCCATACGGATGATGCCAAAGGAATAATCCATTTGGCAGAGCATTTTCGTATCGACTTAGAAGATGACACGTTAATGGCACTTAAGAACCTCTTTGGCGACAATCAGGTGAATTTCCTGTAACTCCTTCGTTACGCAACCTTACCAGTGTGATCCATGCCCGCTTGGTTTGTGAAATAGATTGAGAACCCTTTGCAAATCAAGTAAGGTATTCAAGTTTTTAGAAGGCTTGATTATCAAACAAGTTTTCTTGAGAGCATAAATGGATAAAGACGTTGTAAGAGAACCGCATGAACCCAAATTACCTGGATTTTGAACAGCCTATCGCGGATCTGGAAGTGAAAATCGAAGAACTCCAGTCCCTTGGTACCCATGTTGATGTCAATATTGCGGATGAAATCAGCAATCTTAAAAACAAAAGCACCGAATTAACCCAGCAGATTTTTAATAATCTGACATCATGGGATATTGTTAAGGTCGCACGTCACCCTTTACGGCCTTATACCAATGATTATATTCCTTTGATCTTTGAAGATTTTCATGAGCTGCATGGTGACCGTCATTTTGCCGACGATAAAGCCATTGTGGGTGGTATGGCACGTTTAAATGGCCAGCCTGTCATGGTTATTGGGCAGGAAAAAGGCCGTTCGGTGAAAGAAAAAGTGGCACGCAACTTTGGTATGCCAAAACCCGAAGGCTACCGCAAAGCCTTACGCTTAATGGAGATGGCAGAGCGTTTTCAGTTGCCTATCATTACCTTAATTGATACGCCTGGAGCCTACCCTGGCATTGATTCAGAAGAACGTGGTATTTCTGAAGCTATCGCGCAAAATCTGGCTGTGATGTCTCGCCTTAAAACACCCATTATTTGTGTGGTGATTGGTGAGGGTAGCTCAGGTGGTGCATTAGGTATCGGTGTAGGGGATCATATTGCTATGCTGCAATATTCTACCTATTTTGTGATCTCGCCTGAGGGCTGCGCTAATATCATTTGGAAAACCTCCGAAAAAGCCAATTTAGCCGCTGAAGCGATGGGTGTGACATCGTCCAAGCTTGAAGAGTTAGGCATTGTTGATGCGACCATTCCGGAGCCTTTAGGTGGTGCACATCGTGATATTCCGTTAATGGCTGAAACCATCAAACAGCATTTATCTGGTGAGCTTGAAAAGTTGCAGGCGATGGATACCGATGAATTGCTCGATAAGCGTTATGCCCGTTTAATGGCTTACGGTAACGATTAATTTGAAGGGCGCTTTGTGTCCTTTCTCTTTCCTTTCTTATGTTAGACCATTCCCTCATTGATCAAAGCCTCACTGCCAAGCGTTGGGTGGTAGGCTTATCAGGCGGGGTGGATTCTGTTGTTCTTCTTCATCTGCTAACTCAAATCCCGAATCATCCCCCTATCGTTGCTTTGCATGTTAATCATCAAATGCAATCAGAGGCTAATCAATGGCAATCTTTTTGTAAAAAACAAGCATCTGCATTAAGTGTTGATTTTATTGGGATAGCGGTTGATGTTGATAGTGCAGGCAACCTTGAAGAAAATGCGCGAAATGCGCGCTTCAATGCATTTATACATTTTTGTAGTGCTGATGATGTGTTGATGTTAGGTCATCACCTGCAAGATCAAACCGAAACCTTTTTCTATCGCTTGTTTCGTGGTGCGGGAGTTAAAGGCTTGCTCGGGATTCCCAGTAAGCGAATGCAGGGCGATGTAACGATAGTTAGGCCGCTCTTAAATACGGCACGGCCATCAATTGAAAATTATGCAGAGCATCATCAATTAGCCTTTATTGATGACCCATCAAATAAAGACAAACGTTTTGATCGAAATTTTATCCGGCAGGCTATGTTGCCGATGGTGCGCATGCGTTGGCATGGCGTCGATCAAAAAATTACCCAGACCATTGCACGCTTGCGTGATGCTCAAAGCTGCTTAAATGATTTAGCCATCATGGATTTGGCTGAGGCGGAGCCTTTGGATGGGGTTGAGCCATCCATTGACTTTATGGCGTTGCAAAAATTCAGTGCTGCACGAGTGGATAATGCACTGAGGTATTGGTTAAATAGCTTCGGGCTAAACCTATCAGCAAAACAGTTAGCAGCACTAAAAAGTGAAGTAATAGAAGCAAAACATGATGCCAATCCAAAGCTAATCGTTAGTGGGTGTATCATCCGCCGTTATAGAACACGCTTGTATTTAACGGTAGAGCTCAATGCATCGAAACTGAGTGTTTGGCATACTGACAATGCGTTGATGGTTGCCGGTTTCCTTTATGAAGCTTCTCATGCGTGTTCGAAAAAGTTTGCGATTCGCTATGCTGATGAGGTTAAGCAAATAAAGCTTGCCGCCAATCGCCCAACCAAAAATGTGAAACAAGTTTACCAATCTTTGAATGTGCCGCCTTGGCGACGGGCCGCCATACCTTGGTTTTTTTTCCAAGATGAATGCGTAGCGATTGGTGAATATTTAATCACTGAGGCGGGAAAAAAACTCGTTGATCAAAACTTCACCGTGTCGGTTCGCCATTCAACTGATTTTTCTAATAAAATTTAAAAAACCGTTTGACACAAAGCGCGAAAATCGTAGAATACGCCTTCTTAATTTGCTGGGTGATTAGCTCAGCTGGGAGAGCATCTGCCTTACAAGCAGAGGGTCGGCGGTTCGATCCCGTCATCACCCACCAATCTTATTTGATGGTTATCATCAAGAAGGTTGGAATGTGACAAATGAAGCAAATTAAGAATGCGATAGTATTTGAGCAATCTCAAATAGCAGCGGACCGGTAGTTCAGTTGGTTAGAATGCCGGCCTGTCACGCCGGAGGTCGCGGGTTCGAGTCCCGTCCGGTCCGCCATTTTTTGAGTGCTAAAGGTTGATCTAATAAAAAGATTGGTTCAATAACAAATTATCGCAAGCTTCTATGTCTTGTATGTCCTTGTTACATATCCAGTTCATAGAATGTTTATGGGTGATTAGCTCAGCTGGGAGAGCATCTGCCTTACAAGCAGAGGGTCGGCGGTTCGATCCCGTCATCACCCACCAACTTTTGGGTTAACTGACGTAAGGTTAACTGACGTATAGGTTTAACTAACGCCTATAGCTGGATCAGTAAAGTTAAATCAGTAATAAGTTGGCTTGGTAGCAATGCCAAAATTTTAGTAAAGTTATACAGTGATTTTGTATAAACAATGCGGACCGGTAGTTCAGTTGGTTAGAATGCCGGCCTGTCACGCCGGAGGTCGCGGGTTCGAGTCCCGTCCGGTCCGCCATTATTTATGCGGAGTGACGATTAACGAACAAAACTATGTAAAGTAAGTTTGTTAATCTCTGCTAGACTTTACACATCATACCGGATGGACCGGTAGTTCAGTTGGTTAGAATGCCGGCCTGTCACGCCGGAGGTCGCGGGTTCGAGTCCCGTCCGGTCCGCCATAAAATCGCTTATCATTAACATCCTCTATAGTAATTGTCCATTTGATTTTTTCTGCTAGAAAATTAGTTTGGTTCCCTTGTTTACTCCTTGTTTTCAATCAATACCTATTAAGCCAACCATCGGTTCATTCGTCATCTAAAAGTGAGACGCTTTATTTATGTCACGCTTGTAGAAAATTGATATCGGATTTAACTATTGCTAATGCGCACGAGGAAGTTCATGAGGAAGTTCATAAGATAAAGAAAACGCGAGATGTTCAGACTCTAGAGACTTTTATAGATCAAAGGCAGAAAAAACACACAGAGTCAGCGGTTCATAGTGGGATATCTAAAAATATACATGCTATGATAAAACAGATACAACGTAGCGTTTATGACCCTTGCGATATAACGGGCATTACTGGTTTGGGAGAAATCACATATGATCCAAATCAGCATGGTTATTTGCCATTTTTCTAGATATTTAAGTCCTGATGCCTTGGCATGCTTTCTTTTTCATCTTTGACTGGGTTATTGATTTTTTCACCGGGTGTTTTTGAGGTGGTTGAGAAGTCGCTGTCACTGAAAACTAGCTTGTTGTATTCAATATGCAGGCATTTGTTCCATTTTGTATTATCAATATTGTAGCGGTCTTTTTCGGCGATTACCTGATCATCCTTGTCAGTTTTTCCGGCATCATCTGCTGAAGTATCCTTTAATGCTGTATATTTTTCAGGTTCTTTGCAATGCTCATCAATAATATTGGCTTGTGAAATACTATCATCGATTAGTGTTGAGCCACCTACTATGACATAAACATCCTTTTTTTGCTTTAATGCATTGATGTAGTGAGTTTTTGAACTGCCGCCTGAGACATTGACATAGACCTTGAACCACTTCGGCTGCTGGCCGCCAAATCGAGTTTGCTGATAATTGATGTAAGTGCCGTTATCGATATCACTCAAGCGAATCCATTCACCTTTATCTTTGTCGTAATCAAGGGTGTAATGAATTGACCAATTGGTTTGCACGCCTGCGTTAGTGTCAAGAAAAATAATTGCAAAGGGGTCATAAGTTTCAGGAAAGGGAACAAATTTATCTTTATTAATTTCAGGCAGTTGGTAGTTAGGCACCTCAGTGATTTGGCGCGTTTTGTTGGCTGATTGATAAAATTTGGCTTCTTCTATAAAGACAGGTTTAATGTTTTCCTCTTCTAGCGCTTGTAGAAAGGCTTCTTCTTGCGATTGTTGCGTGGTTTTTTTGTCTTTTTTTTCACTGCAAGCGCTGATCGCTAGAACTAGGGTAAGGCTAACAAGTGAAAAAAATCGGTTTTCTGCAATACTTAAAGCTGTCATGGTCAAGATAGCCCATCCTTAGGCGTTAATCTGTGGCGATTAATGTGGCGATTAAAGAAGGTACGTTCAGTATAGTACAAGTCAACGCAAGGAATGTGGGTTGGCCCCAGGTGACAAGGAACAACATGGTTAGATTGCAATGGAAGGTGTTTTTGATGGGGATGCTGATAAGTTCATTGCTTGCAGGCTGTATTTTAAAACCCAAAGATGAAAAAAAAGTTAAATCAGCCAACCCTGAGTTGGATGAGTTAACCTCGATCTATGAAAGTTTTGATGCTGAAACTTTTGATGATGTGCCAAGTGACCAATTTGCCAAAGGCTTAAAATGGTATCCAGATGCAGAGCAGCGACCTGCTTCGCCTTTGTTGGAGCAAAGTCCACTGGAGGAGTTGCGAACCCAGCCTGCGACACCCAATGAACACATAACCCATAAACCCTTTATTGTCACCGTGTATGAGTCAGATTCGCCTCAAACCATTACTTTTTACTATAGCTTAGATAAAACGCAGGGTGATAATTGGAAAGAACTGTACGATGTAAGTTCTGTGACCGCTAAAAAAGTCAGTTTTTTGATGGATTATCAAGATCATAAACTTTTTGGTTTTGATTATTATTTATTACCCGAATTATTGAAGCTTGAAATCATATGGAGTGACGAAAATATCGCAGAAGTTTTTATTGATCCTTTGGTACAAAAAAGCCAGGTGAACGTCAAAGGGGTTAAAAACCTTGGGATAGTGACTAAAGGTATAGATGAAAACCGCCAGTTGCTCATTAAAAACACCTCGGCATTAGAGTTTCAGGCGAAGGTACTTTATATGGATGAGCGTTTAGGGGAAGAGGCTGAAAAGCGCATTCTGGTGCCTGTGAATTCATCTCGCTTGGTTCAGCTTCCTCGTTTTATGAAAATAGAAAAGATGTTGATTGAAGCCTCGAGTAAATCAATCTCCGAAGAAATTTCCCCTGATAGTCTGTTCACCGAGAAAGATGACATCGCTTGTTTGCTATTAGGGTTTAGCAATGATCAGGTAAAAATAACGCCAAAGAAAGCACCCGATTTCTCGAGCTGTTATGAGCAAGGTAAAACCTACGAGGATTGGCTGATTGAAAAAATGCCAGAACTGGTTGAAAGTGATGCTGCTTCAGCAGAGCCTGAAGTGCCAGATTTTAGTCAGCCTTAAGAGGGCGATTACTCGGTGGCGTATTGCCGAATAAATTTGAGGGTCTTAAAGCCATCGAACCATTTGTGTATTTCAGTTTGTCGATGTATTGGGTTTTTAAAGTTAGCAAAGAGTTTTATTAAGAAGGCATCGAGTTCGAATTGATATGCATGTGTTGCGATCGTTTTCTGTTCTGTGTTGTTTAATGCCTGTTTGAGAGCAAAGAGAGCCAAGTTGTTTTCTACTTTGGCGGCTCGATAATTAAGATACGTCAGCCATTGCTTTAAATCCCGATAACTTTGTTCGGGATAAAATAATGCGGTCTCTGATGTTTCTTTTTTTACCAATTTGTTTACAGCAGGGCCTGTTCCAAAAGGCACGCGATCCGAAATGCGTGAATCGATTTCAAGAGTGGGTCCTGGCAAAGTGCTTACAGGCTTTATTTTGTTTAGTTTGTTCAGTAGGTAAAAATCCTCGGCACCACTGCGTTTAGGGAATCCCCTTACCTGGCAGTAACTTATCGCATCAATCAATAAACAACTGCCAATAGTATGGTAAGCATAGGGTGATTGCGCTGCTTCTAAGCCTTTAACGTAAGCGTCTAAACTTTTTTCATACAGACGCGTTGCTTCAGTTATGGCGTGGTCTGCGTGCGCTAAATGCTTAAAAGGAAAGATACCTGCGCTGCTATTGGCATTGAGGTCACTATCAAAATAATCGGTTGGTAGTTGTGTATCGGCATCAGTTGAGTAAATCATTTGAGAGGCCACTCGACCTTTAGCAATTAAATCGATGGCTAAATCGCATGCAGTTTTTCTGGCAAGCCCCACCCCAAATTTTTTAGGGATTTGATGGCTTAATGAAAATTGATCAATCGTTAAGATGCTAAGGTTCTGTTTTTGGCTTAATGACAGGCCTTCCTTTTGCCAATAGTTATGTTTTGTCGCTTGCAAATACAGTCTTTGATTGTTTGGGCAAGCTTGCGAGCCTTCGGGTTGGTTGATTGATAAGATTAGCAGAATATTTTTTTCGGTTGTAGTAGCGAGTGTTATCAGGCGATCAAGAAAATAACCGGCTTCGTTATATGCAGGGATACAGATGACCCTATCCCATTGCTGCATAGGTAAATGCACTAAGGCTTTTATTTGAGGTTCTGCATGCCGAGCCAGATACTGCTTAAACGCTTTGGGGGTGTTCATAGGTTAATGCAGTTTCGCCTGAATCGGCAAGGTGTTGATAATGTCGGCTTCAACCACTAAGAGTTCATGTGCTCTTTTTTCGACCGTTTCTGCACTAAAGTATTCTTTGGCAAGGTCGATAAATAATGCATAGTGTCGTACTTCGGATCGCGTGATGGCTTTGTACATCTGTTTAAGTTGGCCAGCCGGTAGCGCCTCGGCAATTAATCCAAAACGCTCGGCGCCTCTGGCTTCTACTATGCCTGCTAACACCAAGCGATCAAGAAAATAATTATCTTTACCATTGCGGACATGTTTGCGAAACGCATTGATATAGGTATCTTTTTCATCGGCTTGTAGCGTTAAGCCTCGGCTATGCAAAACCTTAATCACTTCCTTGTAATGGGCAAGTTCTTCTATAGCGAGGTCGGCCATGGCTTCGACTAATTTAATGCGGTCTGGATAGTGAGATATTAAAGAGATTGCCATGCCTGAGGCTTTCTTTTCGCAGGCGGCATGATCGATTAAAAAATCATCAAGATTGCGAATGACGTGAAGTGTCCATTCAGCGGGTGTTTCAAGTAATAAGGGAGAATCAGGATAAAGACGCATAAATCGCTCAAAACAGGGATTTTAACATCAAGAGCCTGGTTTCGACTAATTTGTTTTGAAGGGAATTTTTTAGCTTTTCACCCTCTTATTAAATAGGTGTCAAGCAATACGGGGTAATTGTTTTGAAATTGAGAATCGCTTTAGTTTGTTTAATAGTTGGTATTTTGTGGAGTGGTCATTGTTTTGCAGGAGGTCTGTATCATTCTTTAGCCGCTAGGAATTTTTTCAAGTATATACAAAAATTTATTCATCGACGCAATGCTGGCATAGCGACAGATAAAGTATTAAGTAAGCGAATAACTATAGCACCTGAAGCAATAACTGAACATGGTGAAATTTCATTAAAAAAAGATCAATTAAATGGTGATCCTGCTCATTTGATTGATCAACATGATGATTGGCAGGCACCAAAACAACGCTTCTATTCGAACTTCACTAGGTATTGTTGCTGTTGTTATATTTGGTATCAGCGAATTAGCGCATCGCGCTATGTAAAGCGACATAATCTTCAGCATGGTGTTAGTGAATAAGGCTTCAATTTATTGGTGGTGTGTTTATAATGATGGGCTTTTGTTGTAAGGAAGTAGGTGCCCATTATGGTTATAAAGCCCAAAGTTCGCGGCTTCATGTGCATTACCGCGCATCCTGAAGGTTGTAAAGCGCACGTCAAAGAGCAAATTGATTATGTTAAAGCCCAAGGGCAAATAGAGAACGGCCCAAAGCGCGTCTTGGTGATCGGTGCATCCACAGGCTATGGTTTGGCTTCACGTATTAGTGCCGCTTTTGGCTCTGGAGCTAAAACCCTAGGCATTTTTTTTGAAAAGCCGGGTACAGAAAGAAAGCCAGGTACAGCAGGCTGGTACAACTCGGTTGCTTTTCATGGGTTTGCAGAGGCCGAAGGGCTTTATGCCAAGAGTATCAATGGTGATGCATTCGGCAATGAAGTTAAGCAAAAGACCATTGAC
>JAPOUS010000257.1 GCA_026708525.1 Cellvibrionales bacterium | reverse complement strand
AGTAGAATTAAGGCGATTTTAATCATGCCGAAAATTTCCTTGCATCAAAGGTTTGGAAGGCAATCTGTTTTTCAACCGGATAAAACGTAAATCCCAGCAATTGGTTGATGATAATGCTGTTGCGATAACAGGCCATACCTAAGTCGGGCGCAGTAAATCCGTGCGTATGCAATTCGGCATTCTGAACAAAAATGGTGGCGTCTTGATCAATAAAGTATTCGCGATTCACTTGGAAACGACCTTGCTCATCACGCAAAATCAGGTGATTGATGCCAGATAAAAATCTGGGCGGTTGATAACTAAAGCCTGTGGCGAAAATCACTGCCTCGGTATTGAGGTGAAAATCTTGTTGTTGTTCTTCTTGTCGTAATGTTAAAGAAAACCCCTGCTCAGAAGAGTTAATAGACTGTATCGATGTGTTAGTGATTAAATCGGTTGTGAGTTTTTTATCCAGTGATTTGATATAAAGATCATCATATATCGCATTAATCAAATCGGTGTTAATACCTTTATACAAGCCTTTTTGTGATGTGTTTAATTCATCTCGTTTAGTACTCGGTAATTCGTGAAAATAATCGATGTAATCAGGCGATGTCATTTCAAGTGTCAGCTTGCTGTATTCTAGTGGAAAAAATCGCGGTGAACGCGTTACCCAATTCAGTTGATACTGATCAACATCCTGCAATAAATCATAATAAATTTCGGCAGCTGATTGACCGCTACCCACAAGGGTGATGGATTTTTTTGATTGAATCTTGGGTTTATAATCAAGGTATTCTAGTGCATGAAAACAAGTGGTTGTGTCCATCCCTTGAGTTGATAAGGGGATATGCGGCGTAGGCCCGGTGCCCAAGATTAATTTTTTGCAGTAATAGATCTCGGTTTTATGTTGATGTTCGACTTTTACAGCATAAATAGCTTGTTCACTATCGTGCTGAATGTCCGTTACGCAGCGACCAAAATGGCAGTTATCAAGCTGACTTATTACCCAGCGGCAATACTGATTGTATTCCTTGCGCATTAAAAAGAAATCTTCGCGAATATAAAATTGATACAACCGGCCTTGTTGTTTAGCGTAATTTAAAAAGCTTAATGGATGGGTTGGGTCGGCCAAAATCACAAGATCTGCCATAAATGGCGTTTGTAAATGTACGGATTCGAGCATTAAACCTGGATGCCAGTTAAATGCCTCTTTTTGATCAAAAAAAAGACCGTCTAAGTCGCGGATGTTGCTTGTAAGCGCCGCAAGGGATAAGTTAAATGGCCCAAGCCCGATACCAATGAAATCATATACCTTGATCATGCGACAGCCTCCTCTTCGGTCAATTCGGCGAAAATTTGATCGCCTTTTTTTACAATTGCCTGGGCAATAGTCTGGATATGTTCTATCTGCGTGTCGGGGTTTAAAAAGGTGCATTTTAACAATTGCACGCCTTGGTATTTGGTGGCGGCAATCATGACTTTGCCCTCAGCGATCAGTTGTTCGCGCAATTGGTAGTTGCCTTCGTTTAGGATTTCAGTACTTAGAGATGCGTAATTTAAAGGCAAATAACGGAACACAACTGTACTGAGATCGCCTTTGGGTAAGACGTCAAATAAAGGTTGGCTTTGGAAAATATCACAAGCATTTTTAGCAACTTCGCAGGCACTATCGAATGCTTTGCCAATGGCATCTTGGCCCACGACCAATAAGGTCATGTATAGCTTTAGTGCGTCGAACCTTCTGGTCGTTTGCAGGCTTTTGTTGACGAGGTTGATGGTTTCATCATCGCTGTGTCTCAGCGGATTCAAATAGTCGGCATGATAAGTGGCATACGTAAAATGGCTTTCATTACGTAATAAAAATGCACTACAAGCTACGGGTTGAAAATAGCTTTTATGAAAATCAACAGTAACCGAGTCTGCGGATTCAATGCCATTAAGCTTGTGCCGCTGAGACTCTGAGACTAACAGTGCACCGCCATAGGCTGCATCAACATGAAACCATAAGCCATGCATTTTTGCGATGGTGCCGATGGGCGCTAAGGGATCAATACTGCCAAAATCCGTAGTGCCTGCTGTGGCAACAACGGCGATAGGTATTTTGCCTGCGCGTTTGGCGTTGCGTATCGCCAGCGATAACGCATCCGGGTGCATCCGATAGTGTTTGTCAGATGCAACTGTGATGACAGATTGGTAGCCTAGCCCGCAAAGAGCTGCCGATTTCTGAATGCTGAAATGGCTTAATTCGGAGCAAAATATAACAAAATGATTAGCGCAGCTAGGTAACCCTTGGGTTTTGGTTGAATGGTTAAGCCGTTTATCGCAGAAGTAATCTCTTGCCATCATAACGGCCATGAGATTAGATTGCGATCCGCCTGATGTAAAAACGCCATCGGAAGATTCATCAAACTGGCAAAGTCGTAATGCCCAATCGATAACCTGTTGTTCGATGAGTGTTGCACTGGTGCTTTGATCCCATGACTCTACCGCGGTATTGAATGTGGTGGCTAGCAGTTCAGCTGCAATTGAGATATCAGCGATAGGGCAGTTTAAATGCGCAGCATAAAGCGGATCATTAAAATGAATAAGGTTATCTAACCAAAGGTGCTTAATTGTATTAAACGCTTTATTTGTTGTTAACTCTTTATTGATATTGTTTTGATCAATAATATGCCGCAGTTCTTTGGGTGTTGCACCTGAGTATGGATGTTTTGAATTATCAAGGCATTCTTGAATCAGTGCTTTAGCTTGATCTATCAATGGGACAAGATCTGATGCATCTTTATGGTTGAATAACCAAGCCGTCTTGCTGGTGGTATTCTCATCAGATAGATTTGTAACGATACCTTGAGTCATAGGGCGTAGCTTTTATTTTTAATGTTAACGCTTTAGTCGAGGATTCTAAATAAAGATAGCAAGAAAGTAAACACAAATAAGAATAGTTATCATTAAAGTTTTGGTTTGCCCGTCATCCATCTAAGCCGACTGACCTAATAGTTCATTTCACAGCATTTGTCGGGTGGGGTAAGCGATAAAAAGCACTCACTCCTCGTTCCCATGCTCTGCGTGGGAACGCCTAGAGCTTAAGCGATTATTTACCCAATATGCATTCCCACGCA
>JAPOUS010000012.1 GCA_026708525.1 Cellvibrionales bacterium | reverse complement strand
GCTATTAGGGGCTTGAACTAGACAGTTATCACTCGTTTGACGGGCTCGACTAAAGTCATTGTCTCTCATTAACTTACCTATTTTATTCATAATGGCATATAAGGATATGCCGTCTGTTATTTCTAAAATCATTTGAGATAATTGAATGTTATAACTTTCTAAAACGGATGTATCTTTATACAGTAGATTCTCCTTTCTAAGTAAGTTTTTCAACTCATTAAACTGCTCATCACATATATACGAATGAGCTTTAAGAATAGTGGGTAGACTTTTGCGATTGAGCAAATTATCGTTTAGAAATTTTCTTTCACTTTCTTCGAACATTATAAATGCTATTTCCATATTAAATTCTTCTGCATTATTTATGATCTGTTGAGAAAGTGAAAGGATGGGCTTGTACATCTCAGGTAAAGCTTCTTCAAGGGAATTACAGCCATATTTTTTCGACAGCAGATTTACTGACTTGACGTATATTCGTGATAAGCCTTTCAGTACATCCCATTCTTCAGACTTGCCTGAAGCAGTAAGTGAGGTAAAAAAAAGCGATAATAAGATAGTGAATAAAGTGTTATTCATACAGTCCGATCAATTATGCGAGGCTTAATTGATTAGACCACTTAAAGGCAAAAAAAATCTGGTTAAATACTAAAATCCGAATCACAGCTAAATTCATGATTCATATCAAGCGCTGGTTGGTCTACTTTAGGTTTGCCGACGATGCGAGCAGGGACGCCTGCTGCTGTGGTGTGTGGTGGAATATCCTGCAAAACGACACTGCCGGCGCCTATTTTACAGCCTTCACCTAGGTGAATATTGCCTAAAATTTTAGCGCCTGAGCTAATCAGCACGCCGTCAGCCACTTTTGGATGGCGGTCGCCATGTTCTTTACCTGTTCCACCTAAAGTCACTTCTTGCATGATAGAAACATTGTCGCCAATGATGCAGGTTTCACCAATAACAATGCCGGTCGCATGATCCATCATAATGCCTGAGCCAATTTTGGCGGCAGGATGAATATCAACGCCAAATTGCACAGAAATACGATGTTGTAGATAGAGCGCTAATGGTTCGCGGTTACGCTGCCAAAGCCAATGGGCAATGCGGTAAGATTGGAGTGCTTGATAGCCTTTAAAATACAGTAGCGGGGTTAAATAAGAGTCGCAGGCAGAATCACGATCTACAACGGCAGCTAAGTCTTTTTCGGCTCTTTCGGCCAGCTCTGGGTCTGCAAGTGCTTCATCAATAATGCAGTGGAGTTTCACTGTCGAGGTGGAAGAGCAATGGAGCTTCTCGCTAAGTAAAATACTTAGTGCATGGGCAAAGTCAGGTTGACTCAGAATGACCTCGGCAAGCATTTCTTTAAGAAAGGGTTCATTGGCTGCGGCAACTTCGGCTTCTTTTTGGATGAGTTGCCATTGAGTTTCGTTCATTATTCTCATGCCTGTCAGGCTAAAACTGCAACATTCTACCTGAAATCCAGCCTAAAGTCGAAAAGGTTAACAACTTGACATAGTTAACTTAGTTCGTATTATCTGGAGTTGTAGTATCCGCTTTCCATTATGCAAAAAGGTGATCATTATGACATCATTAGTTGATTCAATCCTAGGTGCAGCAAATAAATCTAACCTCTCTGACCTCGCGGCTCACTTTGGGGTTGATGAAGGGAAAATCAAAGAAACCATGGAGCAGGTTTTACCTTCCCTTACCGATGGATTAAAAGCGCATGTTAAGCAGTCGCCGAACAGTGAATTAATCCAAAATAGCAGCCAAGCTGAACAGTATATTGATGATGATAATGCGAAGTTAACCTCAGATGAGGCTATCCACACAGGCCAAGCTGCCGTCAGTGCCTTGGTGGGTGATCAGGCTAAATTGGATGATATCGCCAAACAAGCCTCAGCAAAAACAGGTATGGAGGAAGATGCCATTCAGAAATTGATTCCGATGGCGGCCACCATGTTTATGGGATCTGCCTCAAAAATTGCCGGAGGCAAAGGTGCATCTGGATTATTGGCGATGCTGGATCAAAATCAAGATGGTTCAGTGATGGATGATATTATGGGTTTTGCCAAAGGCTTGTTTAATAAAAGCCGCCATTAATTTACTTTACCAAGGAGGGTAATTCAACCGTTTTTGTGTACTAGCCAATGTCTGATATGGTCGTAAAGCCAATTGTAAATAAACCCATAGAATAAAAAGAAAATCATTGCAGCAAGATCGTAAATAAAGGCTTGAATGAGGCCAATATCAAATACCCACATAAAGAGGGGTAACGAATAAATTAGCATGCCGACTTCAAATAAAAAAATATGTAGAATACGGAGTTTCAGGCTTCGGTTAATTCGATCGTAACCAAAGGCTCGATCAAAAAGAATGTTGAAAATATAATTCCAGGTCATTGCCAGAAATGACAAAGTGATTGCTAGCCCGCCTATGTGAGTTAATGGCTTATCACTGATCAATTTGCCTGTCAGCGTTAAAATAATAAAAGCGATTATTTCAAAAAGTACACTATGAAATATACGCTCTTGGGTGCTCATGGGCGTGTGCGACATAGCCTTTATTTTCGTATCAGACATTCATAAGAATGAATGTACAGTAAAATGCTTTAAACGAAAAGGCTAGGCTGATATTCCTCCACATTATGCAGGAGTATACTGCTCCAAAGTTGCTTTTAAATGATCGATTTTAACTGGCTTTTCAAGAAAATCTTCCATGCCTGCATCAAAACTTGCCTTTTTTTGCTCTTCTAAAATATGTGCAGATAAGGCGATAATAGGCGTTAAATCTTTCGATTGTTGTCTTTGCCATTCGTGAATTTGTACAGCAGCCATAAAGCCATTGAGTACGGGCATTTCACAATCCATAATGATTAAGTCAAAAATTCCTTTTTTAACAGCCTCGACGGCAAGCTGACCATCAGAGACCATTTTATAGGTATGTCCCAGCGTATCTAACATTTTTGATAAAACGTGTCGGCTAACATCATTATCTTCAGCGATGAGGATATTAAGCGTTGCAGTTGATTTTGTTATAGGTTGGGGAGATGTCGAGAGCAAGCCTGACAAGGTATGAGCAATAAGCCGCTGAGAGACCGGTTTTT
>JAPOUS010000085.1 GCA_026708525.1 Cellvibrionales bacterium | reverse complement strand
TTTTCAGGTTTTTCAGGTTTTTCAGGTTTTTCAGGTTTTTCAGGTTTTTCAGGTGTTTCGGGTGATTCTTTAGATATGTTATTCATTCATCCCGACTATTTTCGCTTGGGAGTAGGCTCGCTTTTAATTGAGTATGCGATCAATCAGCAAGGTTTTGTTCGTGTTGATGTGAATGAGCAAAACCCTAAGGCGTTGGCATTTTACCAATCTAAAGGTTTTGAAGTAACGTCAAGATCGGCGCTTGATGACCAGGGAAATCCTTTTCCACTGCTTCACTTACAATTATTTCGACCTTAATCATCGTTTTTTCTTTTGCGGTGTCTAATGCAATACATCACATTGCATGAGAGACCTTATGATTATTTCGAGACTATTTTTGTTCTTATTAGCCGTTTTCTTTCATGGCTGTTTATTGTCAGCTACGTCTTCTCAATCGACCAGTTCGCAGTCTACCTCCTCTCAGTCTACCTCCTCTCAGTCTACCTCCTCTCAGTCTACCTCCTCTCAGTCTACCCTCTCTCAGTTTTATATTGTTGGTGGCGGCATTACGGGTATGTTGCAAGCGTATTATGCGTTAAACCAAGCTGAACAGGAGAAAAAGCCGATCAATATTCTTATTTTTGAGCGTAATGCTAAGTTTAGCCAAACGCCTGCGATGAATATTTTCCCAAGTTTAACGCCGGATGAAATTCTATCCGTGATTCCGCGAGGGGAAACCTTGGTCAAAAATTTGAATATCCCTTTTTATAAAGGTAACGGCATTAAAGTTAGTGATGTGTCGGCGTTAAACATGCAGTCCAAAACGGTTGCTGATTTTGTCACTTCTGCGATTCAAAGCGCTAAAGATACAAGCGCATACGAAGAAAGAGAGGCAACATTACTATCGATGGGTAAGCTAAGTATGTCGCTTTGGGATGAGCTCTATCGGCAAGCTGATGACGAGTTACGAGCGATTATGCAAGCAGCTAACTATAAACCGTGTAAAGAGGTCGCTAAAGATGAGCAGCGTTTAGGTCAAGGTTACCGCATTGATATTTTTTTTGGGCAGCCTGATGTTGAGGCATTTGTGTCTCATATGGTTAGAAAATATCGCGGCTTGGGATATGTCAGTGCGCGAGTGTTGGATCCTGAAGAAACTAGGAAAATAGATCCTCAATTAACAGGCTTTGTTGAGAAATTTTCGATAGAGCGTAACGGAGAGAGACAGTGGAAAAAAGATGCGCATGCTATTTGGCGTCCTGGCGGTTGTCTAAATGCACATGTTTTTATGATGGGGTTGCCAAACTATCTAGAGCAAAGAGCAAAAAAAATGGGTAATGGTTCAAGTGTGAGGTTGTTGTTAGATCATGATGTGGTGGGGATAAATGTAACGGAAGAGCATGCCGTTGGGAGTGTGAACGTGAGGGTTAATGGGCAGTCGATTAGGCAGTTCCCTGAGGGTGAGCAAGCATCAGATGCGTCGTTGCAAGTGGTGTTAATGCCAGGTGAAGCTGTTGGAACATTGCAACAACTGGGTTTTGATGAGCCATCTTACGCTATCTTTGCAGGCCCCTCGTTGCGACTGGATATTCCATTATCTGATTCGTTGAAAGATAAATATGCAGACCTTGATCATGCTATGGAGGTTCACCAAGATGGCGTGGTATTGGCTTGGCAGGCGAAAAATTACAGCGGAGTTGTAACAATCGGGATTGCAGGAACTAAAGCTTTTTATGGCGATGTGCTGCCAAAAAACTCAGAGTCCTTTGCAAAAAATAGACATTTATTGCAGTTAAATGCGGCCTATCAACTCTACCCAGATTTGATTAATCAAGCCCTCTCACGTAAAGCGTCAAAAGGTTCACTTAAACAGGCGGATCTGGATCTTCTTGTACAAAAGAGAATAGCTCGCGTTTGGGTGGGAGCAAGAGCAGTAGCCTACGATGGCTTTCCAACCTTGGGCCGACTGTATGTTGAGAGTCAGCCTATCGCTAATGTGCGGGCAGTGACGCATTTAGGCTCAGGGGGAGTATCCTTTGGGCCGGCAGCCGTCTTAATGGGACAGGCGATTACGGAAGGCAAAGACATGCTGCTAGAAAGTAATCAAGGCCTGTTTACATCCGTCCGTGAATTTTCTGATTCAAGGCGAGAAGCCAGTAAACGTATTCGAAGTCTTTAGAAGGGTTTATTTGTGCTTGTGTTCTGTTTTTTCTGCATGTAAGATTGGCGGCCTTTTTGGGAGGGTTCGATGCGTCGGTCGCTAGTTGTTGGTAATTGGAAAATGAATGGCTCAAAAGCCACTGCGGTTTCGTTGCTAACAGGTCTTAAAGCGCGCTTGGCAGAGTTGAACGCTGTGGATGTTTGTGTTTGTCCTCCCTTTTTGTATTTGTCAGATGCTAACGCGCAGCTTGCTGATTCAGCTATTCGTTTTGGTGCGCAAGATGTTTCAGGTAATGGCCAAGATAATGGTGCATATACAGGTGAAGTGTCTGCCGCTATGTTGTCGGATGCAGGCTGTGAGTTTGCTATTGTAGGGCATTCTGAGCGGCGAGAATATTTTGCAGAATCCGCAGATTTGCTGGCAAAGAAAGTTGAATGTCTACTGGCCGAAAAAATAACGCCTATACTCTGTGTGGGTGAAAAGTTAGATGATCGTGAGTCAGGCTTGGAGCAGCAGATCGTCGAAGGTCAGTTGCACGAAATAGTTGACCGTTTGGGTGTGCAGGTTTTTTCGCAAATGGTTGTGGCTTATGAGCCAGTTTGGGCGATAGGCACAGGTAAAACCGCAACACCAGAGCAGGCGCAACAGATGCATGCGTTTATTCGTGGGGTGGTATCCAAGCTTGATCCTGTGATTGCTGATAAGCTACCTTTGTTATACGGTGGTAGTGTGAAGCCCGATAATGCCAAAGACTTGTTTGCCATGCAGGATATTGATGGTGCGCTGGTCGGCGGTGCATGTTTGGATGTTGATAGTTTCAGTCTTATCATAAAGGCGAAGGAGTCAGTATGATTGAGCAAATCGTTCTTATTGTTCATGTAATTGTGGCGGTAGTGATTGTTGGTGCAATTTTGTTGCAGCAAGGTCAAGGGTCTGAGATGGGGGCATCATTTGGTGCAGGTTCATCTCAAACTGTCT
>JAPOUS010000141.1 GCA_026708525.1 Cellvibrionales bacterium | reverse complement strand
CAAATATACATTTTATCTTGTTCAAGTGTTTCAGGTGACATTTCAATTTTTGGTAAATTAATCATCTCTCTATCCCTAGTATATTGGCCTTATAACAATCCATTTCCACGGGATCGTCGCTTCGCTCCTCCCCGTGAAATGGGCGGTTAGTGCTACCATGTGTAAAAGGTTTTCCCAAAAATTTTAAAGCCAATTTTCTGTGCGTATTTTATCGTCACGCTACCGCATTTTATGCTTGGATTGTTTTTGGCTAGAAACTCAGAAATATTAATCAGGTTATTTCCCCATGTTCCTGAAATATTTATCTCTGCGTTTGCATATTTAACGGCGCTATATTTCCATTCTGACATGTACGAAACATAGTAAACACGTCTAAAATAATTCAATTTAAGCCATGTCAAAGCACTAACAACACGCTCAACAGGACTCGTCATTCCGTTCTTCGCTGCGCTCATCTCTACATTCCTCGCTCTGTTAGCTTTCGGTTATGTTTACCCTTGGTTATGCCATCCTCTGGGAGGTTTTCCAAGAGGGCATTCGCTACTGTGGTGCCTCATTCCAAACCAGGTGACACCTTTCGGAAGTAGTTTAGGGTCGCCAGAACTTAAATAATGCTGCATGGATTTAGCCCATTTAAGCAGTTCTTCGTCGTTTCGCAATACGTGGTCATGGTTAATTTCCAACATCGATCTATTACTCATTAATATTCCTTTTTAGGTAAACATAACAATGCGCATCACAGGATCGTTTATGCGGATATTGGTTCAAGAATAAGCGCATTTTTCTCAGTTTTGTTTTTCCACTTGTTAAATCGTCGTTTATCTAGCTTGGGTTTATCTTTGTGCCATATGTTTGCAGGTGTTTGTTGCATGGCTGATAGCTCGAACTGGAGCACTGCCAGCTTCGCCCTTTCAGCAGCTATTTTATCAAGTGGTACATTGTTATATTGCAACTTTGATTCAATAGATTTTATGTCAATAATTTTAGCTGCTATTGCTAAGGCTTTTTGTGCTTTTCTTGTGTTTAGCCATTCTTTAAGTGGTTTAACTTTTAGATTAATCATTCCATTTCCTTTCTTTCAGATAAAGCCTGCGTGGTACAAGTTATTATGGGGGCATTTATTTGCTGCCCTCCTGTTAGTTAATCGTCTGTGCGAAAAACTACAATTTTCCAGTTACCTTTGGGTTCTCCTGCATGAGAAACGCCTTCAAAGGTCAGAGTTGTTTCGGTTGAGTTGCATTTCTCGGCTAGGCTGATTAGTAAGTGGGCGCTAGTGGTGATGTGTGCGGCATCCTGTCCATACTCATCACTTATCATGAGTGCTGTTTTTTTAACTAGTTTTCCAAGTGCTTCATCACTCCAATTAAGGTAGGTGAGGTCAGATTTTTCCTTTTCGGTTAGAATTAATTCGGCCATGTCGTTTATCCTTTTAGCTTGTGATTATGATGTGCCCGAGTAAGCTATGGTTTTGGTTAATGTTGCCATTTTGCAGTTATCACAATGTTTGAAGCGGTAAGGTTTATTGGCTTTTTCAGATATTATTTTCATAATGTCATCATCCCCAAAATGGGTTCGAGTGTTTTCTGATCTGATGAGATACTCTTTTTCTTTGCCGCATTTTTCACATTGATCAATCTGCTTGATTGTTTTTTTCATCTTTTTTCTATTAGAGTGATAGATTAATTTTCAATTAATATGGGAATTAAAGCTTTAGCTGTTTGTTTTTTATGCGCTCTACGACATCATCAATAAATTTTTCTGGTTCAATTTTTTCTGTTATTACTTTTCTTATTTCAGATTTCGATAGTTCTCTGGCTAGGCTTTTAATGTGGTTTTGAACTAGTCCGCTTAGGTCTTTATACTTGTCTCTTTGGAAGTATTTGATTCTGTAGAGTTCTGGTAAATCAGGTGATAGTGCTTCGTAAATTGCTTCTTCTACAGCGTTTTTTAATTGGCATTCTGTTATGTAATTTGGAAAATTCAGATCGATAATTTCTTTTTCTGCGGGGGGTATTTCTAACCATTTTTGTAGTAGTTTTTTCATTTAGTAATCCTTTTTTGGTGTTTTGGTTGGTGTGTTGTTTTAGCTTTTAGGTTAATGTCGAGCTAGTTTGTATCTGTAGGTTTCATTCATGTGTAAGTTAAAGAAGTGGGTTATTTGTCAGATCTCTCTTGGGTATCTTTCCACCAAGTAGCGTTATAATTGCGTTCCATCTTCGCCGCCGCACCACATGGCACCCATCACCTCATAATCGCCAGACGGGTTTTCGGGCATTGGCAGCTTTGACTTATCTAAAACCTTTAGACATTGCTCCATGCTTTCCATTCTGGTTCTAAATCGTTCTCCGGTGGTATTGTCATCATGAAACATGGTGTATAAATAAACCTGACTTGCATCGACTGTAGCGCACAGTAAGAGGAGAAATAATAGAATCAGTGTGTCTGTTTTCATGTTTATGCTTGTTCCTGTATGTTGGCCATTAGCTCATTAAATGTTTGCTTCCATTTGTATGGAAGTTTCATTAGGCTTTCTTCGCTCCACCAAATGCTTAAGCCTGTATGGGCTGCTTTGTAAAACCATCCAGCATTAGATGGTTTGTTATCGATGGATTTAAGTGCCCCTTCTTCGAGGTATTTTGCGTGGGTGATTTCTGTATGGTGGCTTTGGTATTTGCTCTCAGTCACTCTGTCATTGTTTGTCGCAACTTCCTCACCTACGCAAAACTTTGGCCTATTCATAATTATCCTTGAGCTTGTGAGGTCTTTTTATGGGGCTGATTTAGCTTTTTCTTTTTTGCCCATAAGCAGTTAGGGTTAATTTTTGATGTGCCAGGATTGCCTGAATTGGTTTCATGAGGTTTTAAAATGCCTCGCTCCAAGCGTCTTGCCATTCGTTCGTGTTTGTTTCGATTTTTCTTGTCGTTAGCATGCATGACTATCTCCTCCAGTTACAGGTGTATTGATCCATGCCGTTGCGATATGGATCGTAAAATTTCAGGCATTCAGTGCCGTCAGGAAGGGTAATTAGCTCAATGTTGTCATGGGTTTGCGGTTGTTTCTTAATGTCTGTTTGCTGGCAAGCTGCAAGCAATAGGGCGGTTACAAATACTAATAACGTC
>JAPOUS010000219.1 GCA_026708525.1 Cellvibrionales bacterium | reverse complement strand
AAAACTCAGTATTTTGCTTGCGATGCTAAGGCTCATTTATCTTCTTATTATAAAGTCTTGGAAAACCTTATATATCAACAGATAAATGCTGTCTTAGCATCTTTTTTTTGCATCAAAGCGGAGAAGAGCCAAATTGTTCAATAAGCTTGGAAAACTGATTCATTAATGGCTGATGAACAAAAGAAATATATAAGTTTAAACGAGTGGCAAAGTCATGCTGAAGAAGGGAGCATTTCATGGAATATAGCGCCTTAGTCAAATCACGCTTATGCCAAACGGCTTAATCCGTCTCACATTAGAATTCTATAACTCCAATTCCCATCCATTCTTCTTTCATGTGAGCAATTTCTAGAATCTTTGCCTTTTCACGGTATGATACTTTTAAATCATTCCACGCTCTTCGAGTTCCACCATCTAAATGATCATACTCTGTACCATTAATGTCATGAAACCCACAAAGAATCTTTGCATGCCGACCCAAACTTAAGAAATCTCTTTTTAGGCCATCATATGAATGATCCGCATCAATAAATACGATATCAAAATTTTCCTGTGCATGATGCTGTGCAGTTGAAGGAATTCGCTTATCTATCGGTAAAATATTTTTATAATGATCCCAGTCTGCAAATATATCTTCAATATCAATGACGGTATATTGAAATTTATCATTAAATCGTGAAAGCACAGCAGAAGTAAATATTGCAAATCCACCAACATGGCATCCCACTTCGCAAAAAGTCGAAGGTTTTTTTTCTATACAGTGCATCAAGAAATCAACATATTCCGTTGGTATCTGCAAAGTTCCAAACATACTTGAATTAACGTAATTTTGAAAAGGTTCAAATAAACTCCATGTTTGATATATAGTTCCGAACTCTTCAAATCTTTTTAATAAGTGTGATCGTTTTTTTAGAAGTTTTATATCATCCGAGAGAATCGAATCAATGACTTTTCGACCTTTCAAAATGTCATTTTTCGATGCTTTTTTTGATGAATCATCGAGTATATTAACCATAGTATATAACCTTTAATCTATATCTATTAAATATGTTTTTTTCCAAAATTTCTTTGTAGAGATATCATTAAAATTTATTTTATATTTCTTTTTACTCAATAATAAAAATTTTATTGATTCGAATAAAAATATTGACACTAGCGAACATGCCAAAAACATATTTCTAGAGGCTAATTGCGCATCCCCAGTTCGAGGGTGCACATACAAAATAGTCTTATACCTAAAAACATGCCTAAAGACAGCACAATACCCTTGATTTTGCTTAATGTATTTCGATTTTATTAAAAATAATCTCGGTAAAAGGTAACCGTTTAGTGTAATAACTCTTAATATTTTTCGCAGTCTTCCCTCATCAAATGTTCCATAATCCAACTCAACAGGGCTACGACTTAACTCAACACTTGGAGAGTTGAGTGCATTTAATTTTTGTATACTTTCAATTGATCTGAACTCTAGCTGATTTTTGAAAACCCTCGTCCCTTTATTTACATCTTCAAGCGCCAATAAAATACCTCTAGCTCGATTGTATTGATACGAAAAAACGCAGATGCCAAACATTCTCCAAATAGACTTCAAGGCTGAATATCTAGATTTCCCTCTAACCACAGATTGATTAATTAAATGGTTTCGTGCATCGAGATATAAAGAAATTGCCGAAACTTTATGCGAAAAATCTTCACCAAATGAAGTAACTCCATTTAGAGTCACTAGGTTAAAATTGTGTATCAGTGAAAAGGCAATATCATCACCTTTAACAAAAAAAGGAAAGGGATAATGTTTTACATCTTTCAATGCAAATGCAAAATACCACCACCCACCATAATTTATATGAATATCTTCGCGCTCTGCCTCAATACATCCCCACATATTGTCAATGGGCAAACCATGCTTTAAGGGATAACAGCGCCCATCAAATTTTGCACCTTTTTCGAAAATATGATTAGGTTGATGCTCTGCAATTAAAGCACCAGCGATTGCCGAATTGGGAACATTGATAAAAGATAGAAAAGAAAAGGTACGTTTAATCGATTCTGTCTCACATGAGGCATCATCATCCATAAACAAACAGTGTGTTGCTTTTTGTGACTCATCGAAATGGAGTAACCCCCTAGCAAAACCTCCAGATCCACCATAATTTTCGTTTTCAATAACCGTAATATTATTTTCGGTTACCAAGTTGCAGTTTCTTGAGTTATCAACGATAGCTAGGCTTATTTTTTCTTTGTAGCCTTCATCTGATAATAACAAGTGTTTTAATCTATTGACCGCTTTATTCAGCTGCTTAACGCGATTAAAGTGAGTAATAACAATACCAAGATGAACGTCTTGATTTGGCTTTTGGCTAGTTGAATAATAAATATTCGTTATTTTTGCAGGAGAGAGCGCTTGCACTTTGTAAAATATCATTCGCCCATCCATATCTGAAAATGCTGGCAATTCGATGTTCAAATGATCATTAATTTCACATTTCTTACTAACAATAAGGGATTTACACTCCGCTGATTCAGCACAAAAAATATGAATCTGAAAAACGCCTTCCGCTTCTATTTCAATTGAAATGTTTTCCAAACTGGTATTTTTTTTCCACTTATCCAACGAAAATCCATTAAAAAAAGTTCCTGATGAAATAACACCGTATTTATCTAAATGAATTTCATTATTTTCTCCGTCAACAAATACTTTGCCTTCATCATAGTGGAGATAGATCCGCTCATCACAACCAAAATCATGATTAGGTATAATCATTTCTTGAAGTATTGTTCTTTCAGACGAAGCGCTATTCATTAAAAGTTAACCAATTTTTTTAAAAAAAATACTTTGCTTTAGCTTTTTATTAAACTTAAAGCTCCAAAACTTTACCTATAGGGTCATCATAAGTTACTCAAAAAACGAATACTGATGGTAGCAAAAGTTAGATTATATTATTGATAGCTGCATAAGTAATCGCAGCATAAACGGCTTTTCACTACTGCATAGAGCATGAGAGCGATGCCGAGAACTTATGAGAATATTACTATAAATAACAGCCAACATTTTCGATACGGCCAGCCCCAACAACCTTTGACATCTACCAAACTTAGTTTGACTTATTTTAACTAACTATGTTCAAATAATTATTGTTATTTATGCGGTTTACAAGCTATT
>JAPOUS010000331.1 GCA_026708525.1 Cellvibrionales bacterium | reverse complement strand
TTATACCAATAAATCTGATATCCGACGCCAACAATGGCCAAAAAGATAGCTGCTAACTTATAGTTATCCGGCTTTTCTCGCTGAACAAAAATACCAAAGGCAAAGGCAAATATCGGCGCAATAAAAAAACCTAAACTGGCTTCCATAACATTGTGATGCGTGATGGCAAACGTAAAGGTACACCAGGAAATAGAAATAAAAGCCGACGCGATGACCAGCATAAAGCAAGATTTTTTGTCCGCTATTACCGCCTTAAATTTTGGAAATGGCTGCTTAACAAGATAAAAACATAAAGCAAGAAAAGGAACCGATGCCAATACACGTACTGAGAATAATTCCAAAACATTTTCAAGCGGCACATACTGGTAATAGAGCGGTAACAACCCCCAAAAAATGAAATTAATTATCGCAATGGTATTCCCTGAAACTTTTACTTTCATGGCGACACCTCCTCGTCCAAATATCAATAACGCAACTTACATAAGTTCTCTCATAGCGCATACTAAGAGGCCTCTGATTTACTCTCAGCAACATCAGAGGTTCATTAAGTTTAGCTACACTCAGACAGGTAGAAATATGGGAAGTTCCTAGATGAAGGGATAGTCATTTAACAGATGGTAATCTCTACACCAAACACAGGGTTTGCCTTGTAGGGAATAGGCTCGTTCCCATGCTCTGAGATTATCGCAAAAGCCTAAAGGGCAACTCTAAAGCTTCTGTCGCCACACATAACCTGGGAACCGATAAAAATACACGCGAAGATAGAGAGAGACTACGCCAGTGTTTTTTTAGTTTTGGTAACCTTTGATGAGGTTTCTGGAGGCAGTTTTTTCTCTGGCAAATTAGCGTGGAATATTCGCTGCCAGTTGCCATCTGTTAACAGGCTCATTTGAGTATGGGAACGGTACAATAAATCTGAATTTTGTGCCAACCCCAAATAGAAAGCATTGGTATTCACAGCCACTTGCCTTGTTTCTCTTTTGCCAGCCAAACCAAAGTGGTCTGTCGTTAATTGACCTAACACTTGCCATTGCTTTTGTTGTGTTCCAGCCAAAAGCGTATCGTTGCCATCAAACAACGCACTGCGAATGGGAACTAGGCCATCATTGTCACCGCCACCATCGTATTCTGCAATTTCTCGAATATACTGCCAGGTCTCATCAAGCAAAAGACTCGTATTTTTTTCATTCACGGGATTGGCAGCTACCGTATAGCATGGAATATCATTAGGAATATGCATCACAGGGTTAAACACTTTTTGCATAAAATCGCAGGATATATTCTCTAAACACTGGCGCACATTTTTTATCTTAGATTGATTTAGAAAAGCAATATAATCCATCAAATCCATTACGGCTGACTTCACTTCTTTGGTGTCAATATTCTCAAGAATAGGCGTTCCCAAATGCGGCCCACCCAATGAAGTAATACTGGCAATTTTGTTTGAAAATCCAAACCCTTGTATGCTCTCACCATGCGGGCCAGTGCAAGACATCATTGCTTTACAGGCCAGCACTCTAGCATCTATTGCGCCTTGCCCTATCGCAATGATATGAATTTTTTTCGCACCTGTTGTTTTTAAAATTTTTTCAATTTCATTCGCCCACATTTGCAGCCGATCATTGACCAATGCGGTGGCATCCACATCAGGCGAATAGGTAACAAACCCCGCGGATTCAATGGCTGAAGATGCTCCATGAAACGGGTCTACGATGGGAAAGTTGAAGAGTTTAATGGGATTAAACCCCATAAATCCATGCATAAAAACCACAGGAAAGGTCGTCGAAAAATCTACCTGTGAACGCTTGGGAGCATGAGGCTTTAAAACCTCCATGAGTAACGAGCGAGAACCGCTCTCGATTAGCTTTCGTATGGGCTTTACATAACGCATAAACCATCCTTGTCAATCGGTTATTATCCTTAACTAAGCAACACTTTTGTCTGCTAAGTCTGTCTGCCTTTTCAGATCATCAAAGCCTAATTCAATCGAGGAATCAACCGATAATTAAAAAATTACTTAACAACTGGTTTTACATCAACTTTATCAACCGATTATGATTTGTGTGAAATAAAAAAGGGGGCTATGTTCCTACAGCCCCCTACCAAAAAATACGCGTACCCAAGAATACCCGTATCTACTGCTTAAAAATGCGCAATCTTCACATTACGCACCCAATGAACGTTACATTAAATAGGGTAGCCTTTCCCTTTGGCTGCATTGAGATCTGGCAGCTTAACGTTAGCTTTTGCCTCAGCAGGAACTATCGTGTTCCACGCGTTTTCTACTTTTTTCTTACCCACAACATGAACCACAGAGCTAGCTGAATCGAATTTACCTTCGATGTAGTGATTAATCATGTATTCTGTGGGGTAAACGCGACGCATCCATGGCTTACAACAATATTGCTTTGTTAGTTGCCACGCATGCTCTTTTCCTGTTTGAGGGTCTATCCATTTTTCTGCCGGGTAAATACTCCCTCTAAAATAGATCTGTTTATTGTTTTCGATGGCTTTTTCAATGGCTTTTCTATTATCAGTTATTGGCAGATTTAAAATAGTATCGGTTTCAACCACCCCGTCTAATAGGTTAATCGTTTTTATGAGGTCTACGGTTTTAGCTGAATGTTTTTCAGGCACTTTATTGGCAGGCACTCCCGCACTGCCACTTTGTAAACCTGCATCATCCGGCTGCCTAGCGTCAGTTTCATTAAAATAGTAATAGGTGCCGCCTACTGCTATAGCCCCAGTAGCTAAAGCAGCTAAAGAAACAACAGCGGGAATTACGATTTTTTTTGAAATTTTAGCTTGCGTCATTGGTACAGTTAAAAATGAAATCGCTACTAGTGATAAGAGAGGAATTTTTAAATATTTTTTCAAGGAATAACTCCGAATATAAGGTTTTTTCGGAAGCTTAGGGTAACGTGGCTATCCATAGTTTCATTACTGTAATGTCATCTATGGCAAGCTGCCATAAGGTGATCAATAGGCAAGACTTTGAAATCCCATTCAAACGACAAATTGAAAGGCGAACTCAAGCTTTCTGGCGTAGTCTTAAGGGCACCTCCAATAATTGATTTTGAGATTCTGTGCTGAATTTCAAGGTTTTCAGTAAGGCGAAGGTTGCCGTTAATGTTAGACACCTTAACAAAGCCTTCAACGCC
>JAPOUS010000194.1 GCA_026708525.1 Cellvibrionales bacterium | reverse complement strand
TAAAGCTCAACCTCAGCGTTGGGCTTTTTTATTTGTATTGCAGCTTTCTTACCTGCCTACCCAACCCTTTGGGTAAAGGTGATTGCTTATGCTCATCAACCAAACCTTTTAAAGATGCCTGTAAATAGGATGGCAACGCTGCTGAACAGCGCTTATGCAAATCCATATGAATATCGACTTGCTCTGAAAAAGCCGCACGCTTTGATAACGTTCGATTATATAATTCATGGCTAAAATGGAGGCGCTTCTGATCAACCGCCAAAAGTGTCGACATGACCTCAAGCTGATCCCCTTCAGAAATTTCTGCTTCGAACACCATGTGACTTTCAAGTACTGCCTTGCCAAAATGTGTGGACTTGACATAATCTTCACCTAATCCAATAGAGTCTGTCATGGCAACATGCGCATCATAAATCACTTGATAGTAATGCATGGCGTTCATATGGCCATTAACGTCTATCCAAGCTTGAGGGACTTTTTTTGAGTAGGTCAACATTGTCATTATTATATCCTATGGCTTTTCTTTAGAATTATTTTCGCATCTGCAACAGACAAGCTTGAACATTAAGGAAGCCCTAATGCGAAAACCATTACTCAATATGGTATTGCTAACCTTACCATGCCTACCACTCATCTTACATGCAAAAATTAAGTGGCATCCTGTAGAAGCTCTCAAACAGGCCTTTTACCATCAAACAGACCTTAACGCTCTCATCAAACTAACACAGAGCAAAAGCACCCAAAATCTCTGGGTGATAGGCACCGCAAACCCAGAGACAATCAAGCCTTTAATGAATAGCGTATTCTTTAAAAAAATTGTGATATCCGAAGGCGATGACCAACAATTTTTGAGTATAAAAAAGGATGGCACATTAAAAAATACCAAAACATCCCTTGTTAATCATTCACCTGATACGTTTAAAAGCGCTGTGCCTTTTGATTTAGTATTAATCAATCATACCTTTGACCAAAAACTTCCACCTGAAAGAACAGTACCGATTAAAGCAAGCTTTTCCAATGTCTATAAACATCTAAAAATGGCCGGCTGTATAGCAGGAATCATTAACACCTATGACAATAGCATGTATCAAGAAGCTACTCTTTACACAAAAAGCCAAGGTGTATTTTTCGAAGCGCTAGCCGATTTCCCTGAACTACCGGACATGATCACAATAACTCAGATAGCAAACGACTTAAAAGCGGTGGGCTTTTCCATTCAGACGATCAAACAAACCAATCAAAATAAAACCTTCATAAATGACACGCCATTTTTAGCGTATTTACGAAATATTTCATTGGAATACCGATGGATTGCAAAAAAAGATGCCTTACTTTCGGAGCAGTATATTCATAGATTATCAGAAATATTCCGCGAACTTTCCAACAGCAAGCAACAGTCCGTGAGTATTCAAGAAAATCAAATCTTGTTTGTAGCTAAAAAAGTTGACGCTATTAAGGGCACCGCTAAAAATAGCTTTTGGCTTCTGTCAAAAAAGTGATTGACCTTGTTTTTTTAAAATAAACCTGTCAATGAAAAGGGAGGGTGGATTTTTCATGGCTGCCCCTTCGGGCACTAATTTCAAGGCTTTCAGCGCAGAACCTCAAAATCAATTATTAGAGATCCCCCTTAATCTTCCTATAAGTTCTCGCCGTTACCGATCTTGCGCCCATACGCCTGCGTGGGAGTGCAAAGTCATTAACGCGGCAATTGCTAACGCTGCGATTACTAACGCAACTATTAATCATTCACTTGTAAACTCTAAGGTCATGGGAATGCATTGATCTATTAGGTAGGAGCCTGCTGGTTCTCTGGCAGGCCCCTAGCCAGGGAGCCTACCCATTAATTAAATAATGCGCATAAATACTCGCAGCATAGCCTAACGCAATCACTGGCATCCACTTAAGGTGTGTAAAAAAAGTGTAGTAACCTCTTGCCTGCCCCATCAGAGCAACCCCAGCAGCCGAACCAATAGACAGCAAACTACCGCCCACGCCCGCCGTAAGAGTAACCAACAACCATTGCCAATGGCTCATTTCAGGATTCATCGTTAATACCGCAAACATGACAGGAATATTATCAACAATGGCAGACATAATCCCCACAAGCACATTAGCGATAGTCGGCCCTAATTGGCCATAGATATAAGAAGACGTCAGACTTAAATACCCCATAAAACCCAAGCCACCCACTGATAAAATGACACCGTAAAAAAACAATAGCGTATCCCACTCAGCCTTACCTATGCGATCAAAGACATCAAAGCCTCTAGCACCAAAGGATGCCGTATGCTGTGAAGGCGTATCAGAACCTACCGGTGTCAGAACATCGTATTTCATACTTCGATCAATACGACACAAATAGAAAGCGAGCAGATTAAGGTAACCAAGGCCTGTCATCATGCCAAAAACAGGGGGCAAGTCGAGCAGGCTATGGAAAACAACTGCGGTAACTATGGTAAGGAGAAAAAGAAACACAACAACCAACCCACCCGATTTAATGACTATCTGTGAGTTATCGCTAAACGCGGGAACACCTTTGGTGACTGCAAACTGCATAAAGAAGGCGGGTATAACAAAGTTAACTAATGCAGGAACAAATAGCTGAAAGAACTCAGCAAACTCGACCATTTCTTTTTGCCAAACCATTAAGGTAGTGATATCACCAAAAGGACTAAACGCCCCTCCTGCATTCGCAGCAACCACAATATTAATGCAGCTGACACCAACAAATTGAGGATTATCACGACCAACGGCTAAAATAACTGCACACAATATTAATGCCGTAGTTAAATTATCTGCCACAGGCGAGATAAAAAAGGCTAAAAATCCTGTCAACCAAAATAAGGCGCGAAAGCTAAACCCTTTTTGTACTAGCCATTGACGTAGCACCTCAAATACATTGCGCTCCATCATGGTATTGATATACGTCATCGCCACCAACAAAAAGAAAAACAATTCTGCATACTCTAAAAAGTTATGCAGTAAAGCTTCTCGTGCGACATCCGATTTATCCATTTGAAGATACACACAAGCAATAATGACCCAAATTAATGCCGCTGACATCATCACAGGCTTAGATTTGGGTAAATGAATTTTTTCTTCCAATATCACGAGTAAATACGCTAAGAAAAAAATACCCAGTGCAATAAATCCATAGTTTGTA
>JAPOUS010000266.1 GCA_026708525.1 Cellvibrionales bacterium | reverse complement strand
TGATTTCGTGCTTAAGACAATTGCGAATAATTTCAGAAACGACTAATAGGTTAAGGTTACCGCTTAGTTGAGTGCCTACTTCTTTTAGTGCTGGCTCATGCTTCTTTTGTTCAAAAAAGGTGTTGAGTTTTTCAAAATTTACTTGTCCACTGGTTTCAATAAAATTTCTAGAAAGGCCCTTTTCGTTAAAAAAATGGGCAATTGATGTGACATGTTGCCTTAAATCATCAGCTTGTTGCTCAGGTGATTTTTCGTCATTTTCTTTGCGGCTTCGTATGATTATTTGATTGATATGTTTGCTTTGGGTATCACAGACTTGCCTACAAATATCTTCAAACGTAATGGTTTTTGATGGCTGGGTTGATTTAGGGGTGGTGCGTTTTCTAGTGCCAGTGTTTTTGGGTGAGTTTGGTACCGCAGCAATGTTGATTGAAAGAAAAAATAAGAGGCTAAAAACGAAGCAAGGATGCATAAAAATTTTAAAACTCGGATTAAAATTAGTAGGAGGGTGATTTAGCCAGATAGTTCGAAAGTATCTTTTTATGGTAGATGCATTGCTTGATAATGGTGCGAAGGTAGTAAATATTTTCCCGCAATCTGGTTTGGCTAAACGCAGCAAGGAGGAGCTTAGAAACTATGCCAGTAAGAAAGCCCAATTTGCAAAAACCTTTATGGATATTCGTGTGAATGAAGTTATTGACTCAGATTTCATTGGGGCAACGTATCTTGTGAAGACTGAAAATGGTGAGGAGCCCCTTTTTGCTATTCGATCCTCACAGGCGAATTCGCCAAAGTCAGTTGATGACAGGCGGTCATTGTGGCTGGGTGCTTTATCTCAATCGCATACCGCGTCTTTGTTATCAGGCCTTTATTGAAAAAGTATCTTCCTTGACTCAAAGCAAGATTGTCCCTTTCTTAAACTGTCCCTTTCTTAAACTAAGAGCGCCGTTATTCATCGTCAAGTGAATAGGGTAAAGGCAGGGTTTCCTGGCAATGGATTATGCCTTCATCGGTCGTTAAAGCATCTGCCTGCTCGCCTTCTTCAGTGAGAATCCAGAGTACATCCCATTGGTTGGCACCGATCTGTACGGCGCTAACTAGATGACCAATACTTTGTTTACCCTCAGGGATATGCAGTTCCTGGCCGGCTATCAGTGAGTTTTCTGTGGTTACTAAGGCATGGCTCATGTGTCTTTTAAGCTTGCCTAGGTATTTCATGCGGGCAATGATTTCTTGGCCTGTGTAACATCCCTTGGTGAAACTAATGCCATTATTGTATTGGTAGTTGAGCATTTGAGCGACCCATAGTTCAGAAGTGTGCGCTTCGACAAAGCCTAAACCTTGCTGGTGGTTAAATAAATCATATTGTTTATCAGCGTAGATGTTGTTTGCTTGTGCGAGGAGTTTTTGGGCTTCATTTGGGGTGGTTATGGCAAGATAGCCTTGGCTATCGCTGCCAAGGTTGATGAGCAAGTTGTCGTTCTTAGTCGAGATATGATTCGCTTCTGAAGGTAAGTCGCCAAGGGTTGTAAATAAGGCTGCGCTTGGGCCATGGGCCGCCAAGGCAATAATCGAATCTTCAAGCATTAATGTCGTCTTGGAGAACATGGCATATTTTTTAAGAGCGGCAAGGGCAATCTCTGCTAAATTGCCCTTGATCAGCAGATAATAAGTTTCTGGATCAATTTTACATACTCTAAAGGAGGAAATCATTCGACCTTTTGGCGTGCTGTGGCTGCCAATGGTGGCGGTCATATTATCTAACTTTTCAACATCACAGCTTATCTGGCCTTGCAAAAACTTAGTCGCATCCATACCTTTTGCTGAAATGACTGCCCAAGAGGTCAGCGGATAGATTGCGTCGGTTTGCAAAGGCAAGGGCGTTTGAATATAGGTAAATTGCTGTAATGCTTCAGGCAAGGCTTGTGTCATGGGGAATCCTACAATTTTACAGAAACTTAAAGAATAACTTGATATAATACGCGTTTTTACACTGGAAATGTACTGATGACCACAGACTCAAGAGAAAATGACCGCGTCTATTGGCATAGTCGGCGAGGCATGCTCGAAATTGATGTCAAATTGATGCCCTTTGCTAAAGAAGTTTATCCCACGCTCAATGACAAAGATAAAGCGACTTATCAGCGGTTGCTTGAAGAGGAGGATACACAGTTATTTGCCTGGGTATTGCAAAGAGAGGTGCCTGAGGATACGGCGTTATGTCAGATGATGAAAAGGATCCTTCGCTTTGCAAGAGAGAGTCACACTTAATTTATCCCTTCCTGATGCGCTAGCCCCTATTACTTGCATGATTGCAGGGGTCGTGTGCGTTTTTCTTTGGGTGTTAGATTTGCCAATTTCTGTGTTTTTTGCTTTATCTTCTTTGGCTATTGTGAGCTGTTGTTATAATCTCAGGGGCTATCGCAAGCAGTATCAGGGGCAATTGGTCTTTTATCAGGGACAGTGGCGCTATTATGATGCTAACAATAAAGAGATAGCGCTTAAGAGGGCGCCTCGTTTGGTCGAGGCTAATAACCTATTTGTCGTGTTAGAGGTGGAATTTGTTCATCGCCGCTTTTCTTCGATGTTTTATTTAAGTTGTAAGCACTTGGGTGAAGACAAAAGCCGGTGGGTTAAGCGTTATTTTATGTTTTAGTTTGGGTATCTTTTCCAAGTGTTTGTGGTGTGAGTATGGTGTCTGTCGGTTCGCTCGTTGCCTCTGGATAATCTAATGTAAAATGCAATCCGCGACTTTCCTTTCGGCTGATGGCGGAATCAATAATTAATTCGGCAACAATGACTAGGTTTCTCAGTTCAATTAGATCACTATTGATGCGATAGTGGCCATAAAAATCATGCACTTCTTCTTTGATGATTTGTATGCGTCTTTTGGCTCGTTCAAGGCGTTTGTTTGAGCGAACAATGCCAACATAATCCCACATGACTTGGCGTATTTCGTGCCAGCTATGGGAGATGGTGACCTGCTCTTTGGGGTCGCTCACTCTGGATTCATCCCACTTGGGCGCTGGGCTAGGCGGCGCTTTTTTATTGATGTTCTCCAGAATATATTGACTAGCAGATCTTGCGTACACCAAACACTCAAGCAGAGAGTTACTTGCCATGCGATTCGCGCCATGAAGGCCTGTAAAGGTGGTTTCTCCTGCGG
>JAPOUS010000118.1 GCA_026708525.1 Cellvibrionales bacterium | reverse complement strand
TGGTTTGTAAACTATCTGCCTGGGTTAAATCCGCCGCTGCGGCTGGCTCATCAAAAGTCACATCCGAGAAAACATCGTTTTGTATTGAGGTATCCATAGATGGTGCAATATCTAACGAAACCTTACTCGGCTCAGAAGTTAAACCACCGTCTGTGACAGTAAAGCCAAAATCAACAACGCCCTCTCCAACGGCACCTTCTGCTGGTGTAAAAACAAGGTTGGCAATATCCTCAGCGACTATTTCTTGGTTTTCAGTGACAGGAACACCTGCCAAAGTCAAAGATCCTTCATCTGGTAATTCAGTAATAGTAATGGCCGTTGGTTCACCTGTATTGATACCTGCAACCGAAAAATCATTCATGCTAAATTGATGGTCACTGCCTTCTTCTAACACAACAGAACTGTCTTGCGTCATTAGAATGGGCGAAAAGTCGCCATCCAAATTAACGACCACAGGGTATTTACTTTGGCTAATAATTTCGCCTTTATCTCCTACCAAGGTCGTTTGAGCTTCAATAAAGAAATTTTCAGTCGCACCTACAGGTGGCTGAATACTCAGTGGTACGCCTGCATCTAAGTGCAACATGGAAACATCCACGAGACTGCCATCTGCAATAATGTCTGTTACACCATCACTAATCACCGTACCCGCTGGCACACCTGCTAATTCAACAATTGCCTCTGCACCTGAAATGACAGGTGGCTCAACCACTAATTCGAAGGCCTCCCCTGCTGCCGCTGTGACCAAAGGCGTCAACTCGCTATTATTTTCTTCTTTAATCACAACGGCTAAATCATGGACCTGTGCTTCAGTCACATCGCCTGTACTCACATCTTTTATTTTTATACTCACATCGCCCTGAGATATGGAGGCAAAATCAATGCTTTGAGTTTCAGGTGTCTCGCTATCAACCGCAACAGTTTTTGTGGCAAGCACATTACCGGTCGCTTCATCAATCACTTCTATTTCAAAGGTCGCAGGTTCTGACCCGTCACGTGCAATATCAACCTCTGCGGTATAATTAAGCGCTGGCGTTAAATCGGAGACGGTTTGTGTGGCTTCACCCTCTGTACCTGTAAAACGAACCACTTCTTCCGTGGTATCGACACTTACGCCGTCAGTTGTTTGCAAGCTGTCAGCCTGACTTAGATCAACGGTGGCCGCCGGCTCATCAAAATGCACATCGGCTAAAATGTCATTTTCAACCGTGAGGGATTCAATACTCCCACCCACTTGGGAGCCGTCGATAACAATTTGAACGGTAGCCACAGTTCCATCCGCAGAGGTCACTTCAACGACGTCTAGCAAGGTATCTGTAACCGACAACTCGACAATCTCAGCATGTTCTGTATCAGCAACATAGTGCCATTGGCCGTCGTTATCTAAGGTCAGTTGTCCGTAATGACCGTCCACAACCTGATGCTCAAAATAGGCTTCGCCACCATCCAGATCTTGTACGGATAATTGACCTGTGGCTTCAATGCGTTCAAGCGTCCCTTCTGCACTTGCCGAGGTATCACCTTCAATCGCCGCAGCTGTGTTCGTATCCATCGGAGTGAATTTTTGCAGCGACTCATCAAAAACAAAACCTTTGGCAACTCCTTCTTGTACAAGAACAATACCATCCAGATCACCCAAGCCGGTTACATCTGCACGACTGAGTAAAATATTATCGCCAAGCGCAATAGGATCTCCGTTCTCATCAACAATTAAGGTATCCAATGCATTTGCTGTAAATGTCCCATCAGGCTGCTGAAGTAAAAATAGATTGCCGGAATCATTCCCTGTCACCATAAAATCAACAAGGCCATCCGCATTTAAATCACCAGCATCGAGAGAGAACTTACCTAAATCCCCCGAGGGCAATAAGTTATTGAGTTCGGCTATGGCAGCAAATTGCTCAGTTACATCATTAATACTGCCGTCGGTATGTAAATCCAAAATGCGCCATGGCGTATTGCCTTCTCGAGTTGCAGCGATCAGTTCTGCATTGCCGTCACCATCTAGGTCTGCCTGACTAATCGCAAGACGTTTAAAATCTCCACCATCTGGCACAAGATAAGAAGACATCGGTTGATCACTGAATTGACCATCCCCTAAACCTTCATAAATATTGATGACATGGCCATCTGTCGCAACAAGATCAGCAATACCATCGCCGGTTAATTCTAAAATCAATTCACTGCCATCACCTTGTAATGCAGCACTTGCCGTTGCTTTTTGATAAACAATGGTTTCACTAATCCCGTCGGAGCCTTGAAAGCCTAACCAAAGCTGACCATCATCCATCAAATAATCTAAAATACCGTCATCATTTGCATCCACAGCAGTGACGTCGCTCGCTGTAATACTGCCCTCGGTAAAAGCAGAAGAGTCCGAGCCAAAGAGGCTTTTAGCGGTATATATTCCAGCGTCTTCTGATGCGGTTAATGCCTCAGGCGTAGATTGAATATAACCCACCCCAGATGAAAAACCTGAACTATCCCCCCGCAAATCCAACTGGGTCAAATCGATACCTGTAGTACCGCTCTCAGCAGTTGAACTATCCCAAGCCCTAAAGCCTATGATATTGCCAGGATCAACAGCTGCGGTTGCATAAATCAAAGCATCGCCATTCAATAGCGTGGCATTGTCGTTTGCTGCATCACTTAAATCATGCCATGTTTGCCCTTCATCCGTACTGTAGTACGTTCCTACTTGTGCTGAAATAATAGCCGCGCCTAATGCGCCGCCATCCGTATCCAATACCCCCCCAAGAAACTGTTTAACGGAAACAGCCCCATCCATTTGGCCGCTGATTGGCGCATCTTCTGATGATGCAAGCGCTAGCGTAGGAACAGACATACCACTTAACACAGGCGAGGCATTATCCGTATCGCCGTGCACAGTAATTTCGATCGTCTGAAGACTGCCGTCGGCGATACGCACTTGAAACAACTCGGTTCGACTATCACCTGTGTGCAGATCCGTCAGCTTGCTATCATCCAACTGATAGGTCCACTGCCCCGTCGATTTCACTGAAAATTCGCCGTACTGACCAATATGCGTTGACGGTTCAATGCTTGCGACAGAATCAACATCAGAAAGCAATAGGGTTCCATTAATCGATTCTGACTGGGCCTCGTATATTTCGCCCGTTATATCACCAGAAACCAGGGTTGGGTTATCAATG
>JAPOUS010000295.1 GCA_026708525.1 Cellvibrionales bacterium | reverse complement strand
TGCGTTGTCATTCCTTGAAAGGGCGAGACTAACTGCGGAATTCCGCCTTGTTAGGCAATAAGCTTGAAAGCCTGATGGCATCTTGACTTAATCAGAGATTCCCTAAAAAATAGATAGTTGTTGTAAATCATATTCTTTGATAAAAGTTTAACTTGAGAACCAGCGATCACTTCAAATATCTCAACAGTCATTTGCATTTACTATTTTTGTAAACTGTCAAAGCTAATTCTAATGACGAACGTGGTATAAATTGTGTCAAGTTACAAAATACTTTTTAGGGGTGAAATAACCGAAGAAGGGTGCAAAAAAAAGGCAAAGCATCACTTTGCTAACCAATTTAAGATAAGTAAAGAGCAAACAGAAAAAATTTTTACAGGCAAGTCTGTTATTTTAAAAAAAGGGCTTTCTGAATCCGATGCCGTTAAATGGCAAGCCGGCTTAAAGAAATTAGGGTTGATTACCCATCCACAGGCAGAAGAGCTACAGGCAGAAAAACTCCAGACAAAGGGGCAAACAACACAAAGCAGTAGGCCATTAAATGAAAAACAAACATTTGAAAATAAAAAGGTAGCAGCGACCGCGACCAAAGGTGTGCAAACCAAAAATATAGATCAGCCCAAAGCAAGATCAGAGATACAAATTCAACCTCATGGCAAGGATTTACTTACAGAGACTGAAAAAGCAAAGACAGAACCTAAAAACATCGACAGGGTAAACACCAGTCATCTATCGGCAGAAATGCACGAGCTGCCATTAGCAAGCGTGAATACTGAACAACGAATCATCGATACATCACACCTCCAGGCCATGTCATATGATGTGTTAAGTGATGATGCAGCCTCAGAAAACCCAACGATATCCACGGATCATTTAAGCCTTATTGATTGATCTCGCTTATCTCAACGCCTATTATCTCAAACGATTAAGCCAAAACTTCTTGTGCAGGCATATCGATCGTCACTGTCAGCCCTGGTGATTCTCGATCAGCAAAATATCGACGACTATCCGTTAATGTAATAAAGCCATTATGAAGCTCAACAACTGCTTTTACCATGCTTAGACCCAAGCCATTACCTGGCTGCAACCCTCGACTGGCTTCCACGCGATAGAATCGTTGAAACACCTTGCTGAGTTTATTTTTTTGTACTCCAGGCCCATCATCGGCAATAATCAATCGCGTTTTAAGCCCCAACTGATGCGCTTTGACGATAATACGCCCTTGATCAGGTGTGTATTTTATTGAGTTATCAATAAGATTTGTGAGTGTTTGAAACATCAAATCCTTATCCCCAAAAATCTGAATATCCGAATCAATGTAGGTTGTTAAATGAATGTCTTTTATTTGCGCTAAAGGTTCATATAACTCGGTAACATCCAACAAAACCTTCGAAAGATCAAACACAGCAAAATTGGATTTTTTACTGCCGGATTCAACTTCAGAGATACGTAATAGCGCACTAAAGGTTGATAGTAGCCCATCAGCCTCAATAAGAATCTCACGAACCATGTCTTTCTTGTCGTCCTCTGCCGTCTTTTGCAGAGTAGCCAGCTTGTTACGCACTCTTGTCAATGGTGTGCGCAAATCATGCGCAATATTGTCAGTCACTTGCCTTACATCATTCATGGAACTTTCGATGCGCTCAAACATTGCGTTTAAGTTGATCGCCAAGGTTTGAAAGTCATCCTCTCTAGGCCCTACAGCAATACGATCGGCAAGATTACCATTCATAATGGTGCGAATCGTTTGGTTAATTTCTTCAACCCGCCCCAAGCTTAAGTGGCTAATAATAATAGCGCCAATGATCCCAAGGACACTCATAATCACCAGGCTCCAAAAAAGCGTGGCGCTTACCAGCTGAATATTTTGGCGAATATCATCAGCAACACGAGCAACCATAATGGCATGCCCTTGATCAAGATCTCGAGTTCTGGCAACAAAATTGTATCGTACCATCTCACCAGAGTAATTCACAAAATCCATCTCAAAGCTATACCAGCCATCACTCCAAGTAAAATATTCTGGCCAGTGAGTTAAGTCGCCCACAAGCTTTTGACGATTTTCATCCACTAGGATAAAAGCAAATCGCGCAAATTGGGTATTTTTTTCACGTGCTTTAGCCAGCTCATCAATGCGATTAACCCCACCCTGCTTGTATGCAACTTCAATAAGATCTAACTCCGCCTCAAGCGAATCATTAACGCTATTAAAATAGTCGAGTGAATAAATAATATAGGTTAACGATAGAAGGATAAAAACGGCAATACTGAGACAGGCAACATAGCCCATCATAAAACGAAACGTATAATGGGCGAAGGTTTTACTTCGAAATTTATTTAGGAACATTCAGTACATAACCCGCACCACGGACAGTACTCAACATAGGTTTTTCAAAATCTTTATCGATTTTTTGTCGAAGTCTACTCACGTGTACATCAATAACATTGGTTTGAGGGTCAAAATTATATTCCCAGACATTTTCTAATAACATGGTACGTGTCACAATTTGCCCGGCATGCTTCATTAAGTACTCAAGTAAACGAAATTCCCTCGGCTGGAGATTAAGATTAACGCCTTCTCGTGTGACCTTATGGGATAACAAATCTAATTCTAACTCGCCAACACGCAAACGCGTGGTGGGTTTAGCTTCGTTTCTACGAAGCAGAACTTCGATTCGAGCCAAAAGCTCTTCCATCGCAAAAGGTTTACCTAAGTAGTCATCCCCTCCTGCTTTTAGGCCTTCTATACGATCATCTACATTGCCAAGCGCACTCAATATTAATGAGGGAACACTATCGCCTGACTGGCGCACAGATTTGACAATATCAATGCCATCGCTACCGGGCAGCATACGATCAACGATTAAGAGGTCATAATGCCCGTTAATCGCTTTACGTTTACCCTCATTGCCATCACGTGTCATTTCGACATCATAGCCTTTTTCAACTAACCCCTGCCTTACATATTCAGCGACTTGAACATCATCTTCAATCAGGAGAATTTTAATGAGCTTGTGCATACGTTGTTTCCGTAAACTTTTAACCTGTATTGCAGAAAGTCTTGAACCAGTGTTTGATGTAAGTCATGAGTACACATTGCATCCAAGACAACTACGATTACCGCGTTAAAAACCGTTTCAGGCGTTATTTCAACTAAAACTTTTGGAAAAAGTTTGTT
>JAPOUS010000285.1 GCA_026708525.1 Cellvibrionales bacterium | reverse complement strand
TGCTTAGTTTGCTTGATGTAAAAGTGGAGTACCAATTAAGTAAATCATGGAAAGAAAAGCAGTTTCATCAAGCGTTAAATGGCGTTACTTTTGATGTTTTTGCTGGTGACGCTGTAGGTATTGTGGGACGAAATGGCTCGGGAAAATCAACGCTTCTTAAATTGATGGCTCGTGTGATAATTCCAGATTCTGGCGAAGTTAAATTTTACTCAAATAAGATCTCTCTTTTGTCTTTGCATTCAGGTTTTGATCCATCTCTTTCAGGAAGAAAAAATGCAATAGTTAGTGGTATGTTTCTAGGTTTTTCTTATGAAGAAATGCGAGATCGACTCGAGGAAATTAAAGCGTTTTCTGAGTTGGAAGAATTTTTTGAGGTTCCTGTAAAAAAATACTCATCTGGTATGAGGTCTAAACTTGGTTTTTCAATTGCTATGATAGCAAATCCTGACTTACTTTTGGTCGATGAAGTTCTTGCCGTTGGAGATGCACACTACAGGAAAAAATCAGAAGAAAAGATTAACGAAAAATTATCAGAAGGTATGAGTGTTGTTCTAGTTTCACATTCAGAAGATCAAATAAGAAAGGTAGCAAAAAAAGTGATATGGATAGATAAGGGGCAAGTCAATGCTATAGGTCTGCCAGATGAAGTTTTTGAAAGTTATAAAAAAAATGATTAAAGTCACAGTTGTAATTCCAGTAAAGAACGAAGAAGAGAAAGTCGTTGAGTGTATTGAGTCAATCAATGCCCAAAAAAAGTGTCAATTGTTTTTTGTCGTAGTAGATGACTCATCTACTGATGAGACAGTAACTAATGTTAGTAAATATTTTGAATCCAGTCGGGCAGATGGGGTGCTTCTCTCTAATACCCTAGATGCAAAAGGAGCAGGTATTTGTCGTAATCTTGGTATGGAAAAGATACCCCATGATACGGATTATGTGATTTTTTTTGATGCAGATGATCTTATGCCGAAATATGCTCTTGATAAATTGACAAGGCTAGCTGAGGTAAATGATTCTGATGTTGTTGTGGCTTCTTATCAGACAATGCCTAGCGAAAATAAAAATCTAAATTTAGGGTTGTTACCAGGAGATAAAAGGATCTGGAAAAAAATATTGGAAAATAGAGAGAATCGTACGTTAGATCCTAGAAATTTTCCTGAGCTACTTGCAACAACAAATTATCCCTGGAATAAACTTATAAAATATTCATATTTTAAAAAGATAAATTTAAAATTCTCAGGAACTACAGTGCATAATGATGTGTATGCACATTGGGTGCTGTTGATATATGCTAAAACAGTGACTCTAACTAATTTTCCTATTTGCAAACATTTTGTTGTTTCTCAAAATGACCAATTAACAAACGTGTCTTGTAAGAAAAGGCTTCAGATTTTTGAAGTTTTAGATGAGGTTGAGCAGCTGCTTCGATCGTCTGAAAGTATGTTTAAATTATTTTATGGCTTCTTTCTTATTTTTAAAATGAATACCTTAGAGTGGGCATACAAAAAAATAAATGATGAGCTTAAAGATGAGTTTTTGTTAAAAGCTAAAAATTCATATTCCCTTTATTCTTCGAGTGATGCGTTGAAAGTAAGTATGGCAAATCCAAAGATAGCTACCAAATCAGCATTGCTCAAGCTTGGAGTGGAGTCTTTAAAATGAAATTATCCATAATTGTTACAACCTACAACATTGAAAATTATTTAGAGCAATGTTTAGACTCTATTTGTCAGCAAACGCTTAGTGATATTGAAGTCATTGTTGTAGATGATGCATCAAAAGATAATACTACAAAAATAATTAAATCATATAAAAATAAAGATAGTAGAATAAAAACAGTCTTTTTTGATAAAAATACCATTGGTGGAGTGGCAAGCGCTGCTAATGCAGGTATCGAAATTGCTTCAGGTGAATATATTGGTTTTGCTGATGGTGATGACTGGTATGAAAAGGATATGTTCGGTAAGTTATATGATCATGCAAAGCAGTTAGATGCTGATGTTTGCTTTTGTAACTATTTAGAGTTCGATGAGGCGGATCAGAAACTGAAAAATCCTTCAGATGCACGGCGCTGGTTAAATATATCAGGCTATCAGGATACTGCTACAGGAACAAAACAATTTAAAAAACTTTTATTACGTTTCAATCCAGTTCCTTGGAGAAAAATTTATAGAAAATCATGGCTTAATAAAAATCATATTCGATTCCCAGTAGGCGATTATTTCTTTGAGGATAATCCGTTTCATTGGGAGACGACGGTAAGATCGCGAAAGATTGCATTTGTTGATTATGTGGGTTGTTATCATAGAATGAATAGGCCCGGTCAGACAATGTCTTCAAATAATGATTCGGTATTAAAGTTTTATTCGCACCATAAAAATATTTTCGAAATTCTGGAAAGAACCAAATCTTTAGAGGATTATCAGTTCCAATTTGCTTCTTGGTTGATTGGCAATTCAATATGGATTGGGCAGAAGTTAAATCAAGAGAGTCGTCATAAGCAATATAACATACTGAAAAGTTGCCTTGAGTTACATGAAAAATCAATCCTTATCGATCTTTCTAAAGGTAGCCTATTAGGTCAAAGGGGCTCTCAGCTATTAACATCATTAATCAATGATGATTACAATCTTTTCGAAGCTACTCTCTACCAAGTGAAAAAACAAAACAAAAACAATGGAAATATTTCGTTCTTGTATAAAGAGACACGACATAGTCTTAAAACAGACGGTATTTATAAAACTATATCTAAGATAAAAAAATTTTTGGAGATGAAGTTTGGGTTTGACGTGCCAAAATTATTTGTATCAAATAAACACTTATTGCAAGAGATAAAAAGTTTGAATAGAAAAATATCTAGGCTTGAAGACGAAGTTAAACTTTTAAAAGCTGCTCAGTTGCTTGATAAACATTGAGTTAAGGAACCTCTGATTAAGTCCAAATGATATCGCAATAACGGGGTCGGAGCAATAAAGGGGGCAGGTCGATTTAAAAATGATCAATTGCACAGGCAATCTCATTGTTAGAGTTTGATCAAAACCAATGACTGTATTTCAGTTAGTTCTTTTTTAGGGCGGCCTCGTTTTCTTCTTCCAATCTTATCACCTAAGCGTTTTTCTATCTGAGCTTGATATTGCCTATCGTCGAGGAAGTGATTGGCAGATAGGCTTTTTTGAATTCTATCAAT
>JAPOUS010000324.1 GCA_026708525.1 Cellvibrionales bacterium | reverse complement strand
ATGATAATAGCTGAAATCTCATTAATATCTATTCAATACCAGACACTACACTAGCTCTTGTGCTAATTCGCCTTTGGTAATGGTTTTACCTGAAACCGTGGCAACAGGTTGTGATGCTTCTGGCTGATAAGGATCTACCTGAATATCTTCAACCACTTGCTTTGAACAACTAACAAGATAACCAAGGGTTAATAGCGCCGCTGATGTTTTTATTATTTTATTGAGCATGGCTTATGACTTATTCGACTTCCGTGCTTACTGTGTACTCTTGACCATCAGCAGTTGTGAAGTTAAAGCTTATGGTTTGTGCTTGCTCCACCCCTTTATCTTCAACCTCAACATTTAGGTTTAATTTGCCGTTAGTTGGATACAATACTGAATGGCTCGGAGTGACTTTCACTTCGTTTTTATCTAACGCTTCGCCAGAAGACTTATAAAATACCGCTTCATCACCTTTGATCTCTATCATCGCAAGAGTAAGTTGCAATTTGCCTTCTTGATCAAAGGTTTTACTCCCTGAGACCGCAACGCTAGTGACAGCTGGGCCAGGCAATGGGTTATTATCGTTGTTATTTCCACCGCTTTGCTTTTGTGAATTGCCACTATCGGAATCGCCACCGCAAGCCGTTAACAGTGCAGCACATATCAGCGATGGAATAAGTATCTTGTTCATTATTTATTCCCCCAGCGATATAAATTGCCATCCGAGTGCAATGACATAAAGCCATCATCCGTTTTTTGAATTTTTCTGACATGCGAGAATGGCGCTACCACTCGGCGCATAAAGCTGCCATCATCGAGTGAATAGATATCTATGATGCCGTTTTTGCGACCAATTAAGGCTTCTTTATTGGCCGCTTCGATCGCTGTGACATCAATATCTGATACCAGCTCTGTACTGTTGTAATAGCTGGTATTCATCTGATACAGGCCTGTGTTTTTAAAGCTGTTGGCGATCAGTAAGTTACCCTCATTCGACTCAGTGACGACTTTCTCGCAGCAATCGGCTTCGCCAGTGATGGTGTAAACCTTTTCTTTCTTTTGAACATCCCATACAAACATTGCCTTTTGTGGGCTAGATGCCTGCAAATAGATGTGATCGCCTTCTATGTGAATACTGGTTAAGAAGCCATCGTAGACTTTCCAATGACCAAGGTAAGCTAATTTTTGTAAATCCCATTGATACACAACACCATCGGCATGCAAAGCAAATAAATGATTGCCCGAGACTGCCATATCGGTAATGGCTGCATTGTGCTGATTAAAGGTGGTGAGCTTCACCAATGATTTGGCATCCCAGACTTCAACCGATCCACCCAAATTGCCAAGTAATATCTGATCATTGGATACAAACACATCAGCAACACCATTTATGTCTTGCGACTCTATGGTTTTTACATCTGTTAAGTCGTCTAAATTCATTATTTTAACAGAAGGCGAATTTTGCGAAGTAACAACTACTGTATTGTTTACGACAGATAAATCTGCTGCACCTTCGCTAAAGACCTGAAATGTATTCATTAGCTCACTTTGTTGCGACAAGACAGAACTGGGGTCATTAGGGTCCGTGCCGTCAATAAACTCTTCATAATCTGAACGGCCATCACCATCGGAGTCATCCTCAGGTGTTGAAACAACCTGTGGGTCAAGGCCATGACTTAACTCGTAGGCATCACTCATACCATCGTTATCATAGTCTTCATCGCCACGCTTGGTTTCATCTGCCGCATAGGGGATGCCATCAGAGTCGTGATCAATGTTACCTGCCGGTAAAGGTAAATCGTTATTTTCTGCATCAATATCACGATAATCTGGGATGCCATCTTCATCCGTATGATTATTGGTTTTTATGCCTTTAACCAAACGAAACTTACGCTCAACACCTGCAAGGCTACCTGTGTATTGCAGCATATCCATTGTGCTATCGATATCATTATCTATATTCGCCAGCGCAAAGGCATCTAAGCGGCTGCCCGTATCTAATTGCGCACCTAAAGGTTCAACCGCTGCATCATCTGCTAACAGAGTAGTCACTACCATTTGCAATAACGTCTCTTCTCGCCGAGATTTTTTGTAGCTATTAAACGAAAGATTAATACGGATCTTTTGGTCATTTGCCTTAATCAACAAATCAGGCTTTGTATCAAACCCTGCCTCTTTAATATTCGATAGCAAAACTGAATGCGCATGGCCAATATAATCTTGCGCGGTAATTAATTCTGGATTGGCCAAACTATAATCCACCCCATTCCAAAAGCCCTTAAAAAGCGCGATGGTATTGTGAGGTAATTTCCCTTCCACACTTAAATCCACACCAGATGCAATCACATCTACTACGCCATCTTCATCAAAATCGGCTAGACTAATATGACCCTTAACATCAGCTAATGTGACCTGCTTCCATAACGCAGAACCAAAGGGATCCCCTGAAGGTTGACGCTTATACAAAAATAGCTGATCGGTCTTTGAATGATAGGCCCAGAGCTCTAGCGCTTTATCACTATCTATATTGACCAGACCAATTTGCAACGCTGTGCCTGTTGGTACGGTATTTAATGAGATCAATGTTTGTGGCTCTAAACCATTTTCAGCCGCCTTAAGCAAATACACTGTACCTTTGTTGGTAGAGACTAAAATATCAATGCGTTGATCCAAATCCCAATAGACGGGAACTAAGCTGACAGGCACACCAAGAACCGACTCGTCCCAAACGAAATCGCCACCTGATTGAGATTGAAGGAAAGTGATTGCTGATGAATGAACATGAAACGCCGCATATTCGCCTTGATCTGGTATTTGCTTAGGTAAGCTATCAGCTTGAGCCGGGTTGGTATTGGCGTCGTACTCCTGCACATTTGAAAAACCATCACCATCATAATCACCATTAGGATCATAAGTGCCATTTTTCCACTCCACCGCATTTGAAATACCGTCGTTATCCAGGTCTAAATTTCCATATTTTACTGGAATGTTAGGGTTGGCAGGATCTTCGTCTAACGAGTCAGGAATGCCATCATTATCTGTATCATAATCATCAGGCAATCTGATATTGAGTGAATAAAATGTTGGCTCTTCTCCGCTTTGATGCAAAAAAAAGATGCTAAGACAGCATTTATCTGTTGATATATAAGGTTTTCCAAGACTTTATAATAAGAAGATAAATGAGCCTTAGCATCGCAAGCAAAATACTGAGTTTT
>JAPOUS010000051.1 GCA_026708525.1 Cellvibrionales bacterium | reverse complement strand
CGGGAGCCAATACCCAACTTTTAGGAAGCTTGTATTTTTTTCTTAGGTAATCAGTCGAAACCCAAACCTGATCACAAGATTTTGCCAACAATGGGGAAGCCTGCTTATACCAACTTGCCAACTTCAAGCGATAAGATCGAGGGAGTGTTTTATCGGTATTTGCACCCGGTATATCATCGTCCATAAACCAAATAATCTTATCTGGCCTAAAAGCAGAGGAACAAAGCTTTTCTAAAAACGCCAGTGAAACCGTTCGGCTGATAATCAATTGACTATTATTTGTATGCCAAATAGGATGAGAATTATCTAAGGCTTCTTTATCGCTTAATTCAAAGTAACAGGGAAATGAAGCCTTGCGAGCTCGAAAATAATAATCAAACGTTGGCGATGCTTGATTGCCAACAACAAAAGTTGTTTCAATAGTTAAATGCGATTTATTATGCAGGTTAAATTCGAAGAGCCCTACATTTTTTTTTAGAAACATACGTTAGATAGCCTTACCTTATTCATGTTTCAACAGATATCTACTCAACATAACAAGAAACGCACCATAACAGAACCCCCTGCCAAATCCTATAGAAACCCTTGTTTTTATAAGACTTAATTACAAGCACAGAAGACTTAGTGACGTTTTTCTCAAAAGAGCAAAACAAGTTCATAGGTTCATAAACCCCTGCTACCCTTTCTCATGACACCACTAGGGCAATAGGGCTTGCAAGAGTCAAAGAACGCCTAGCTATAAAAAAAACAATAACGGTACGAAAAATGCTTATTTATCACTATACGAATAACGAGATGTATTATGAAACTAGGATTAAACCTTGGAAAATATCGAGGAATAGTGGTTTCAATCGCCCTATTCCTCCTGTTAGATGCGTCAGTTCTTATACTTAACTTCTATATCTCTTTTAAGATCAAGGATGATGCCGTTGCAATTAACCTTGCTGGTCGTCAGCGGATGCTCTCGCAAAAGATGATGAAATCTCTGCTTGAGATTCAAGCCTATCAAAACAACCCTATCCTGCTGCTTGAATCAACAAAGCGACTACAAACCACCGCCGAACTTTTTAACTCAACCTTTAATGGCTTTTTATCGAGTGGATACACCATGGATGCAAAAGGTGATCGCGTATTACTCGAAAAAATCGAATCACTCAAAGGCCAAGCCATCATGAGCGAAGCCGAAACTCTCTGGGCACCATGGTATACACGACTTGAAATTTTCTTAAACATTAGCACCAGCCCAAACGATCCACTATTTAATAGCTCTCTTAGCGAAGTCATTGAATACGGTGAAAAAAACAACTTAGACTTGCTTGCCGTGATGAACAACCTCACCAACCACCTGCAAAACCGTGCAAGCAGTCAGGCGAATCAACTTCGAATGATCCAGGTCATGGGCATCAGCCTTGCAATACTTAACTTCTTTATCATCATGTTCCACTTTATGCGCCAGTTACGCTCATCTGACGAACAAATTTTTGAAGCCAAGCAAGAAACTGATGAAATTCTCAATACAGTTAAAGAAGGCCTATTCTTATTAAGTGAAGATTTGCGCATCGGTAGTCAGCATTCGGCAGAGCTTATCAACATTTTTGGTCGGGATGACTTTGTTGGACTGCCCTTTAAATCGTTATTGCAAGATATTATTTCAGAGAAAGATCTCTCAACCGCAGAGAGTTTTATCAAACTATTATTTAAAAAAACCATCAAACAAAACCTGATTAAAGACCTTAACCCACTGACCAAAGTCGAAATTCACATCCTATCGGATGATAATCTATACACCAACAAATACATTAACTTCCAATTTTCTCGGGTTGTATCTAACGATAAAACCATATCCCATGTATTGGTCACCGCAACAGATATCACCGAGCAAGTTGAGTTAGAAAAAGCACTCAAAGTAGCAAAAGGCCAAAATGAGCAACAGCTTACTTTGCTATCCACGCTAATTCACAGCAACATGGATATGATTGATTTATTCATTAAAAATAGCCATATGGCCTTTAATGATATCAACAGCATCCTTAAAAATAGCGCCAAAACCCATCAACAACATATTGATAAAGCCAATCAAATCTTCTCGATCATCCACAAGTTTAAGGGCGATGCCTCGGCACTCAATCTCGATCAATTTGTTGAGCTAGCGCATCAATTTGAAGATCAGGTCAATACATTACTTGAGAAAGCACACTTAACTGGGAATGACTTTTTAAGCTTAACCATCCAGCTAAATGCCCTTATTACTCACACCGAGAATTGCGAAAATCTGGTCGAAAAGCTTCGAGGCTTAACATCAAGCACCGAAGCGCAAGCCGCCAATGCTGCACAGCCGGTTAAACGCTTCCAATGGGATCACCTAGAAACACTGGCAACAACCATTGCCACAAAGCAAAACAAACTGGTCGAACTCACTCACAGCGGGCTAAACGACTACGATTTCTCAGAAGAATTTTTAAGCATCATCAATACATTATCGACCCAGCTTATCCGAAATGCCATTAGTCATGGAATTGAAACCTCAAGCCAACGCCTAGCAAAAAATAAACAACCGGCTGGGCTTATCAATATTCGTCTTACCAAGCGTGCTAACGGTCAATTTGAATACAGTTTTCAAGATGATGGCAGTGGTTTGGATATTGAATCCATCAAAAAGCAAGCCATTGCCAAAGGCCTTATTTCTAAAGAACGCTCATTACAACTTGATGACAGAGCCGCCGTTGGATTGATTTTCTCACCTTCCTTATCCACAGCTGAAACGGTAGATGATATTGCCGGCAGAGGTATTGGCATGTATTCAATCAAAGAGCTTATCACTAAGGCCGGCGGAAAAATCTCGGTTGGATTTAAACCCAATGTCGGCACTACCTTTACTATTCGACTACCCTCAGAAATAACGACTCAAACAGAGGCTGCCTAACCCAATGAAATCTTTTAACCTCATGATTGTGGATGATTCAAACATTATTCGCAGCAAAATCAAGCGAGCTTATGACAAGGAAAAGTTTACAGTTGTCTGCACAGCTACCAACGGCGAAGAAGCCGTTGAGATGTTCAAGTCGCACCCCGTTGATGTAGTCACTATGGATTTAACCATGCCAAAAATGGAGGGCATTGATTGTATTGAAAACTTGATTGCTATAAACCCTGACGTACTCATCTTAGTTGTTTCTGCATTATCTGATAAGGCAACTGGGATTGAAGCCTTAGAAAAAGGCGCCACTGGATTTT
>JAPOUS010000223.1 GCA_026708525.1 Cellvibrionales bacterium | reverse complement strand
ATCCCTCATAAAACACTTTGAAATTCAACTAAAAAAAATCCCTCTATTTCGAACTAAGCTCATTCAAGCACCCGGCCGATTTGCTAGGCCATATTGGTTAGTTGATGATGATTTTGATATGGAGTTTCATCTTCGTCACATTGCATTACCCAAGCCAGGTGATTGGCGTCAGCTTTGTATTCTTATCGCACGTTTGCACTCTCGCCCTATTGATATGTCTCGCCCATTGTGGGAATCCTATGTGATAGAGGGTCTTGATAACATTGAAGGCTTACCTAAAGGCTGTTTTGTTATTTACACCAAGATCCATCATTCGATTGTTGATGGCGGTGGTGCCGATGATTTTATGGCAGCCATTCATGACCTTGAGCCAATGGTGCATGAGGATGAAGAAGAAGAAACCTTTGAAGCCGAGCAAATGCCGGGACGTAATGATCTGATTTTGACCAGCACGCAAAACTACATTGGCAATATTTGGAATTTAACCAAAGGCAGTTACGGCTTAATGAACGATATTGGCAAGTCTGCGGTTAAGCTAGCTAAAGGTGAATTAAAAGCGCCGCCAACCAGTGCACCTGCAACGCGTTTTAATAACCCTGTTAGTCCGCACCGTGTGATTGAATCGGCGGTTTTTTCATTAGAAGATTTTAAAGCCGTAAAAAATAAAACCGGCACAAAAATTAATGATGTGGCCTTAGCAGTGATTGGCGGTGCGCTCCGAAAATATCTTGATGCACATGAAGAGCATCCAGAAAAATCCTTGGTTGCGTCGGTGCCCATTAATATGCGTACCCGTACCGGTGATAATGGCGATGCAAACCAAGTCGGCGCGATTTTCGCAAGCTTAAATAGTGATATCGATAGCCCAGTTGAGCGAATTTTGCGTATTCACAAAAACACCGATGAAGCGAAAGAGTTTGGTCAAGAAGCGCCACTAAAAGATGCCTTAAAATTGGTGGGTGCTTTGTCGCCAAGAGTGACCAAAATGCTGGTAAATGCTTATGTTGATAACAAAATTACTAAGCATTTACCAATGAAGATCAACACCGTTATCTCTAATGTGGCAGGCCCAAACTTCCCACTGTATTGCTCAGGCGCCAAATTACTTAATTATCATGGGGTAGGGGTGTTGACGCCGGGCGTTGGAATTTTCCACTTAGTGTTTAGTTATTGTGGCAAGCTTTCTGTGACTATCTTGGCTGATCGTCAAATGATGCCTGATCCTGAGTTTTATCGACAGTGCATGGATGATGCGTTTGCTGAATTACAGCAAGCAGTTGAAACTGCCTCTGAAGATGAAATATTGGCGATTAAGTTAAAAATTGAGCAAGAGGGTAAGCCTGCTCCTAAGGCCATTGAGCCTCCAGCAGATGAGGTAGTCACTGATGAAAAGCCAGGCGAAGAAGCAGCGAAAGAAGGCAAGCTGATAAAAGCAGCACCTAGCGTTGGAGATGAAGCGCCAAAAACTAATGATGCGCCAAAACCAAAGCGTAAGGTAGCAGCAAAACGTAAGGCCTCTACTAAATCTCAGTCGGTTAAAAAGGCGGCGGCTCGTAGAGTAAAAGCAGCGTCGGTAGAGGTAACGGATGTTGTGTCCGAAGAGAAAAAGGTGTCTTAATGCCATGAAAGGGTTTTTGTTGTTCGCATGCTTACCCCTATTGGCTGTAGCTGCACCTAAACCCTTGCTACAAACAACCACCTCCTGGGATGGCGGTGTAATAAGCTACCCCAAGGGGGAGATTGAAATCACTTCAATCGAACTCAACGTTCCGGAAGGCAAAACCTCGTCTTATCATTGTCATCCCATACCCACACTCGGATATATCTTATTAGGCACGGTTGAAGTCGAGACGATCGATGGTAAAAAAGTGACCTTAACTCAAGGCCAGTCAGCCGTTGAAGTTATGAAAACCCCACACCGAGCAAAATCACTTGGTGGCCCCGCCAAAATTATTGTATTTTATGCAGGAGCTACTCATATTCCCACCACGATTAAATTAGGCGAGGAAAAAGCCGGTTTTTCTTGTCATAAAAATCCCGCTTAATCTTTGGTAAGTCTTATTCTATTCAGCGGGTCACCTGCCTTTATATGGCGTATTTTAAATAAAAATTACAAAAATAAGTAATATTGTCATAATACTGAAATATTTCCGTCACATAATGCACACCATTGAATGAATTCGACTGAGTAACGATAATGAAAAAATTGCTTGCAACCTCTGCGCTTGCAACCTCTGCGTTAATAGCGATGAGTCTTCCCGCTGCTGCTGATATTCAAATTACTTTAGGTTCAGGTGGCCTTAAAGCCACAGATACCGAACACGGCATCCAGTTTAAAATGGGTGGGCGTATTATGTATGATTATATTAATATCGAAACTGAGCCAAAAGATGGTGATGCTGTCACTGAAGTGAATGATATGAAGTTGCGTCGTGCTCGCATTTTTGCAGCGGGCGAAATGGCAGATTGGTCATTTAAGGCGCAGTTCAATATTTTAGATAGTGCTGATGCAGGCACCCCAGAAGATCTTTACATTCGCTATAAAGGCCTTGGTAAACTAGCTGTATTAACCCTTGGTAAGCAAAAAGAGCCATTCTCTCTTGAACAGTTAGAAAGCTCTAAAGATATCACCTTACTTGAGCGTGCAGCTAGCGTTGAGGCCTTTGCTTTTGGTCGTAACTATGGTTTAACCCTTTCAGGTGGTTGGTCGCATGGTTACTATGCTGTGGGCATTTATGAAGATAAATCCAATGATGCTGTTGCTGATAAAGTCACAATGAATGACCCTGCAATTACCGCGCGTTTCACAACTACGCCATATAAAGCTGACAATGCTTTAGTTCATCTTGGTGCAGGTATTAGTCATCGCAAAAATGCTATTGAAGTTCTTGATGGTCAGTACATTTCTACAACAAAACAAACCTATAATGTTGAGCTTGGTGCATCGATAGCAGCCTTTCATGCGCAAGCTGAATATTTTAGATCAGTTCAAGAAGAGTTAGTTGATGGTGGGGCGGACATTAAACACGATGGTTATTATGCTCAAGTAGGTTACGTAATGACAGGTGAGCATCGCGGCTATAAAAAAGGCGCCTTTAAACGCATTAAGCCAGAATCTAAAGCGGGTGCTTGGGAAGTCACTTACCGTTATGAAGGTGGTTACGGTAAATATAAAGATTTTGGTTTGGGTACAGATAATGGTACAGCGCATACAGCAGGTGTTAACTGGTATGCCAATAACAATGTTAAAGTTGGCGTGATC
>JAPOUS010000017.1 GCA_026708525.1 Cellvibrionales bacterium | reverse complement strand
AAACACGTTATTTAATTTCGTTACAGAGCCCGAAAGCAATTTTTAGAGGTGCCCTTAATTATCAGCTCCTGTGCCGTCTGCAGCATCAACTATTTTCTGAAGTGGTACGACATTTCTAAACACATCTTTTGTGGCTAACACAGTTTCTCGATCTACAGAAATATTTCGAGCATAAGGTAACTGAACCAGTGGATGGTGACCTAGCTTTTTTGCTAGCTCCTTCCATTCATCTTCATGCGCAACTGGGATCACCTGATCTGGATGAAAAAAAGTCTTTTTCTTTTCGCTATCCAGTTCTTGATGCTTAATGAATAAGGATGCCATAAACAACTTAAACCACCTGAGATTAGGCATATGGAAAGTGAGTTTACTTGGCTCACCAATATAAAGAGTGGATTCGTCACCTCTTGTTTGTGGATTTTTGAAAAAGGCTTCAAAATCTGCTATTCCTTTTCCACTATTTTCAAGGAATATATAAAAATTGACTTTATTTTCATTATGGTTTTTATTGTTTAAATCGCTAAAGCGGGCCGAAAAGGTATAACCATTAGCGGCTACACCCTGCTCTTCTCGCTCTTTTTTTTTGCTGTTTGCTAGTATTGTTTCTACCTTTGAAAAACCTTCAAGCCCAAAATTATTTATTAACGCACCAGATCGGTTTAAATCAGCCATCCACTCCTTTATGTTTTTGCGAGTTTGAGGATTATCTCTCGATGCAACTTCTTGAGTGAGTTTTTCCATTAATTCATCATGATTATCGTTTACCAAAGAACCATCAATCCCCGAAAACACCAAGCATGAGAAACATACCAAAAAAACTGAGATTAACTTCAATTTTACACTCCATTAAAAAGGTACTTAGTTAGAACTAAAGATCTCGACAAGTTCCCTCAATGATAATAAAGGCCACAATACAATTGGCAGTAAATATCCATTGACTTATCCGAAAGACGTTATACTATACTAGTGCATGAGTACACCGAAACAATTAATCGATTTTTTACACAAGGCAAAAAGCAAAGAGGAGTTAATTTCTCAGCTTGAGTTCCTGCTAACCCCAACCGAAATGCAAGAGTTTAACAATCGCATTCTGATTGCTAAACGCTTAGAAGCGGGTGAACCTCAACGACTAATTGCCAAAGAACTCGGCGTTGCCATTGCGACTGTCTCGCGTGGTGCACGCGCACTCAAAGCCTTTAAATCGTCAGATCTGGATTTACCATGAAGCCACAGGCCTTTTCACTGCCAAGAAAACCTAAGTATCACAAGGTCAGTGACGACTGTGATTTTTTCGAACTGTTTAAGAAAATAGAAAAAACCTTTGATAACTGCTTTATCTTGGAATCCTTAGGCGAAGACAGCCACATGGCTCGCCATACCATTATTGGCTTCGACCCTGAATATCAGTTGTATGCCAATGGCACAACTCTCGCCATTGAAGATCGTGACGGCATTGTAAAAACTTACGAGAGTGACAACCCCTATTATCTACTTCAAGAAATTGTGCCGCAGAATGTCATTTCCCGACAATACGCAGGTGGGCTCACAGGCTACCTAGGCTATGACGCGATTAATTATTTTGAGCCCAGCCTAAATGTACAATCTAACGCGCTTTTCGATGCATTCCGTTTTGGCTTTTATACCGATGGACTCGTGCTTGATAAAATGACAGGTGAAGTCTTTTATTTTCATTACCGCGAAACTCGATTAGATCGTGTTATTGAAGTTATGCAAACGCCCTACGCTGGAAATGAGGATCTACGCATTAAAAGCCTGGGTGAAACCATGACCAAAGCACAACATAAAGCAGCCGTACTTAAAGTAAAAGGCGATATTTTAGCCGGCAAAATCTTTCAAACCGAAGTAGGCTTTAAAAAACGCTTTTCACTCGCAGGCGATACCATCAACATCTACGAGCAAATGCGCGAATTGAACCCATCGCCACAGATGTATTACGTGAAATTCAACACACAAAAATTAATCGGCGCAAGCCCAGAATTACTCTTCCGCTTGCGTCAAGGAGAGATGGAAACCTTTCCTTTAGCAGGCACCGTTGGCCGTGGACAAGACCAAAAAGAAGATCTGGCATTAGCGCGAAAACTGTTAAACGACCCGAAAGAAATCGCCGAACATAACATGATCGTCGATTTACATCGTAATGACATTGGCCGCGTCGCTCAATTCGGTACAGTAAAAGTTAGAAGCCTCATGGATATTAAGCGCTTTAGCCATGTACAACATATATCGAGCGAAATTGTCGGTATCATCGATGAAAAAAATGACATGTTTAGCGCGCTTGCCAGTAACTTCCCTGCCGGTACATTATCGGGTGCCCCTAAAATTGAAGCGATGAAAATCATTGATGATTTAGAATCGGATGGCCGTGGCCCTTATGGTGGTGCAGTTGGTACATTCTCATTTAATGGCGATTGCACTTTTGCAATACCTATTCGCACAGTTTTCGTTAAAGGCGAAGAGGCTTACGTACAAACTTGCGGTGGCAATGTGTATGACTCCAACCCAGAAGACGAATACCAGGAAATTGTCCGTAAATTTGCCGGAACTAAAAAAGTTTTAGATCAATTCATGGTAAGTGAGTAACATCATGCACGTATATATTATCGATAATTACGATTCGTTTACTTACAACCTTTACCAATTTTTTGGCGAAGTGCTGACTTCTGCCAAACAGCGGGGCGACATCGATAGTTTTGAACTTACTGTCAAACGCAATGACGAGGTGAGCTTAGAAGACATACAATCCACCAACCCTGATCGGCTAGTGATCTCGCCCGGCCCTGGCTCCCCCGATGATAAAGCGTATTTTGGTGTATGCCTTGAGGTGATTCAAACCCTTGGCAAAACCCTTCCTACACTCGGCGTTTGCCTTGGCATGCAAGGCATAGTGCATGCCTTTGGTGGCAAGATTATTCGAGCACCATTACCTATGCATGGCAAAGTCAGTGATATTGATCATAACGCGGCGGGTATTTTTAATAAAGCGCCCCACCCTCTAACCGTAATGCGCTATCACTCATTAGTGGCCTCCAACAAAACGATGCCTGACTGCTTTGAGATCACAGCGATTGCCTCTGACCATCCGCTGCCCGATTTCAATCAGTCAATGAATGAACAAACCGCCGAAATTATGGCAGTTCAACATAAAGAATACCCTATCACGGGCATTCAATTTCATCCTGAGTCTTATGCGACCGAAGGTGGTAAAGAACTGTTACGTAATTTTCTATTTAATCAGTAGATTTTTCTTTTAAAAAGTGG
>JAPOUS010000086.1:5000-26279 GCA_026708525.1 Cellvibrionales bacterium | reverse complement strand
GTAAAAATACGGGAAGAAAACTGACCACAATAATGAGCAGGCTAAAAAATACCGCAGGCCCAGTTTTTATACTGGCTTCTTTGATAATTTGCCAATGCGGTTTTTTCCCTTGGTTTTTTTGTAACGAGCGTACGGTTTGTTCAAGCATAACAATCGCACCATCGACCATGGTGCCGATCGCAATGGCGATCCCGCCAAGGGAGAGAATATTGGCATTTATGTCATGAAAACGCATGAAAATAAACGCGATTAATATGCCAACAGGCAGTGAAATAATAGCAACCAAGGCGCCACTAAAACTGCCGAGAAACAATAAACATACTAAACCGATAATTACCCATTCAAGGGCTAACGTTTGCCAAAGGGTATTAATGGATCGATTAATTAACGCTGATCGGTCATAGACTTCGATAATCTCTATGCCCTTGGGGAGTTGCTTTTTAAGTTCTGCAAGTTTTTGTTTAACACGCTCGATGGTTTGCTTGGCGTTTTCACCAAAGCGCATAACAATGACGCCACCTGTTGCCTCGCCTAAACCATTCAAATCAGCCACTTGTCGTCTTATGGCAGGTTCATAATGGATATCGGCTACTTCACTTAAAAGCAGAGGATTTCCATTCGGTAGCTGTTTTATGGCAATGCTATGAAAATCGTGAGGGGTATTAAGATAGGCTTCACTGAAGACGCGGTATTCGGCCTCACTTAGTTCAATAACATGGGCGCCAACCGATTGATTGGAGGCTTTAATCGCTGCCTTCACATCCATGATGGATAGTTCGTACGCTCTTAGCTTATGAGGATCTAGACGAATGGCGATTTCTTTTTCCATGCCACCCATGGTGGCGACTTCAGCGACTTGCGGAAGGGATTGTAATTCGAATCGCAAAAACCAATCTTGTAGTTCACGCAATGCAACGGTATCGCTTTGGCCAGTCGTGTCTTGTAATGCATAAATGTAAACCCAGCCCACACCTGTCGCATCAGGCCCTAGCGTGGGTGTGACGCTTTCTGGTAACTGCTCTTTTGCTTGATTAAGATATTCCAGTACTCGAGATCTTGCCCAATAGATATCGGTGTCGTCATCAAATAAAACATAAAGATAGCTATCGCCAAATAATGAAAACCCTCGGATGGTTTTCGCTTTAGGGACAGACATCAATGCAGTTGCCAGTGGTCGGGTCACTTGGTCTTCAACAATTTGTGGTGACTGCCCAGGGTAGGATGCTTTTACTATAACTTGCACATCGGATAAGTCAGGAAGCGCATCAATGGGGGTTTGCTTGATCGAATAAATGCCGAGTAAACATAATCCAAGTATTAGTAATAAAACCATGGCTCGGTGTTGGATGGCATGCGTAATGATTGATTGAATCATGATGGCCCTCCTTAGTGATGATGCATGTGTTGGTGATGTGTAGAATGATCCATGTCATGCATTGAATGCTCGGTTTTTGGATCTTGGTTTTTCGACGCTTCTGAATTTAATCGTTTAATAGCCGTGAGAGTTTGGGTTTCTGCATCGAGTAAAAATTGCGCATTCGTGACTATCTCATCACCTGCCTTTAATCCTTTAAGTATTTGCGTTTGCCCTTGGCTGGATAACCCTTTGGTGATGGGCTGCGAGGTAAATCGTCCTTGGCCATGAGCGAGTATGACGCGGTCTTGATCTTGCGTTTGAATGATCGCTTGAGTGGGTGCTAACAAGGTTTCTTGTAAGGGTGGTAGCAGGATGCGGATATGCGTCAGCATATTGGGTTTTAATAACCCTTGGGTATTGGCAATACGGATTCTGGCGTTAAGTCGGTGATCGATGATAGTTGGGTTGATGAAATCAATGTCTCCTCGAAAAGTGTGATTGGGATAAGCGTCTACGCTAATGTCAGCCTGCAATCTCGTTGTCACTTGTTGAGCATAGCTTTCTAATATATCCGCTATGACCCATATTTCATCGAGTGATGCGGTTGAAAATAGCGGCTCGTTAGGTGAAACATACATGCCCTCACTGATGGGTAACGTCAATAAAACACCCGAATATTCGGCTCGAGTCAGAATGTTTTGTTGAATTTTTTTGGTTTGTTTTAGCTGTTGAATAAAATCATCTTGTACTTGGAATGCTCGCAAGCGACTTTCTGCGGCGGCAATCAGTGTGGTGTTATTTTGCTTTAGCGCAAGCAAGTAGTCAGCTTGTGCGTTGACCAGTTCAGGGGAATATAAAGCGTAGAGCGGTTGCCCTTTGTTAATGGTCTCGCCTTGGGTTTTTACATATAAGCGTTCAACCCATCCTGCAATGCGAGGGTGATGATGACGGATGCTCTCTTGATTCCATTCGGTAAAACCAAAGGTGTTAATTTGTCGCTCCAATCGCCCGCGCGTGATTTTTTCTGTTGTCACACCAAAGCTCATTAAAACATTCTCTGAAACTTTTATGCCGTCATCGTCAGATGTTTTATCGAAGATGGGGACTAAATCCATGCCCATGGGGGATTTGCCCGGTTTATCTCGCCGGTAATTACTGTCCATTGGCGCGACCCAATATAAAGGTTCGCGCGATGGCGTTGACGTTGCATCAGGTACGTTTGATGGTGAATGCTTATCTAACCATGCATTAAATTGACCCAACCAAAAGCCAATACTTAGCAAAGTACCTGAGATAAGCGCAGGCTTAACGAATTTTTTTTTCATGTTGATACACTCAAGTGTGCTGCGTTATTTAACAGCTGATAATGAAAGGGGTAATACGGTTTGAGTGTTAGCGAATGGGAGGGCGATAGAGGCTATCAGGCGCTGTTTGAATAAGGGTAACAGTGGGTTCCATTATGATTGAATGGGTGTTTAAGTTAGATTGAGGTTGTATGGAACTGGGTAAAATAACGGAGCTTATGTGTTGGCAATCACAACTGACAGTGTCGCAACATAGTGTGTCTTTATCTGCCACAGTATCTGCCTGAATCGGCTTATCTGATGAGTCGCTTGCACTATGGCAAGGGGGTTTTGTTGATGTTTGCTGTGCTTTTTCTTCGGATGCAGAAATAGAGGCAACAGGCTTTTCAATCATTATCGCCAATGCAGGCTGCGCAAAGAGATTGGCAGTAAAGCAAAACAGTAGCGATAAAATGATGAATCTATTTCTAACCATGCCCACATTTTGGTTGATGACCTTTATTTGTCAACCAAAAGGGGATGGCTTTGTGACTTGAGTACTTAGCTGCCTCTCAATTTAGTTAATCACTTGATTAGGTAAGACATTTATCACGCCAGATGCCCTGGCAACTAATTTATTGGAGGCAATAATGTCTGCATCTGCAAAAAAGAGGCTTTTCCCTTTTTTACGGATAGTTAGGTGAGCTTCCAGCCATTGCCCTTCAACAACCATCCCTAAAAAGTCGATATTTTTGTGGGCTGTGACCATGTGCAGTGGTGGTGTTTGAGAATAAGTGCAGCCGTAGGCTAGACACACATCAGCTAGCGTTGAAATTAAACCGCCATGCGCGATTTTCCTACCGTTGCAATGTTTTTCCTCAATACTAATACCGACAATCCAACCTTGCTCTGTTTCTTTTTTTAAAAAGGTTCCAATGGTTTCTAAAAATGGATCTTGATGAGGAAGGGGTTCAAAGCCTATGGGAGTTTCTTTGTGTGACATGACGTTCCTTGTTATTTTTTTATTATATTTATTTAGTCTGTTGTAAATTATCCATCACAAACTGTAGGCGGTACTCTACGGATTTGAGAGGCATTTCGATGAGGTCATAGCCAAATTTTGTATAGCAATCTACCATGGTTTCATAGGTCCTAACAGCTTCTTTGAAGCTTTGTTTTCGTTCGCTATCATTTTCGTATATTGCCTCCCAAGGTGGGAATATAAACACCTTTTTATTAAAGCGGGTGTCTTTGCAAATTTGCAAGAGTGAGCAAGGAATTCTTAGTGACTCCATTTGATGATAACCATAAGTATCGATGATAGATCGGTCCCAAAAAATTAATGATTTTTGGTTTTTAAATTTATCAAGTGCTTGTTTTTCAGCAACAAATAATTGATCGGCAAACCCTTGCTTATTTTTCCATGGAAAAAAGTCAGAGCCTGCTGCCATCGATTCTTTTACAATTTGACGACCACTTTCAGATTTAGTCCTAAAGCCAGATGCCTTTAATTGGTTAATCAAAGTGGTTTTTCCGCTACCTGGGCCGCCTGAAAAAATAATAAAATTATCTAGTTTCATATTGATTAACTCTCGTTAGTTTAATGCAGAGTTTGTCATTCTGGCGATGATAGCTTTTCTAGAAGATAAAAAAAAACCCGCACAAGGCGGGTGAACTTACTTAGTATTACACTGGTAGCAGGTGAGCTAAACGGTTACCAGCTTAAAGCACCACCTGTCTGATATTCGATAACACGCGTTTCGAAGAAGTTCTTCTCTTTACGCAGGTCCATAATTTCACTCATCCAAGGGAAGGGGTTGGAAACATTGCTAAACTGCTCAGGCAAACCAATTTGCGTCAAACGGCGGTTAGCGATGAATTTTAAATATTCTTCCATCATGTTCGCATTCATGCCCAAAATGCCTCTTGGCATGCTCTCTTTGGCGAATTGAATCTCAAGGGCAGTGCCTTCAAGGATCATTTGGGTGACCTCTTCTTGGAATTCGGCTGTCCAAAGATTCGGGTTTTCCAGTTTGATTTGGTTGATGACGTCGATACCAAAGTTAAGGTGCATCGATTCATCGCGCAAAATATACTGGAATTGCTCTGAAACGCCTGTCATTTTATTACGGCGACCCATAGATAAAATCTGACAGAATCCGCAGTAGAAGAAAATCCCTTCAGTGACGACATAAAAGGCAATCAGGTTTTTAAGAAGGATACGGTCAGTTTCTTCTGTACCTGTGGTAAATGTCGGATCAGAAATTTCTTTGGTGTGCTTTAAACTCCATGCAGCTTTTTTGGCAACAGAGGGAATCTCACGATACATATTGAAGACTTCGCCTTCATCCATCGATAAAGATTCTACACAGTATTGATAGGCATGCGTATGAATGGCTTCTTCAAAGGCTTGGCGAAGAATATATTGACGGCACTCAGGGTTAGTTACCAAGCGGTAAATAGCCAGTACTAAATTGTTGGCAACTAATGAGTCAGCTGTTGAGAAGTACCCAAGGCTTCGCATGACCAGACGGCGTTCATCTTCGGTTAGGCCATCGGCACTTTTCCAAAGCGCTACGTCAGCGGTCATGTTAATTTCTTGTGGCATCCAGTGGTTGGCGCAGCCATCCAAATACTTCTGCCAAGCCCAGTCATATTTAAACGGCACTAACTGGTTCAGATCAGCGCGGCAGTTGATCATGGCTTTTTCATCAACCTGTACACGCTTGGCGCCCATTTCTAGTTCTTCAAGGCCTGGTGCGACATCGAGGTTTTTTAATGATGCCTGCGCCTTTTCTAAAGCTTTGTCTTCGGATGCTTTTACGTTCGCATCAACGTCTGCTTTAGGGGCAGGAGCTTTGGGCTTTACAACATTCGCAGCTTGAGGCTTTGTAGCCTGAACAGATTGCGGTTGCTCAGGTGCTTTGTTTGGTGTTGATGATTCTTGCGACTCATCATAATCGTCCCAGCTCAACATGTTGTCTCCTTATTCGTTAGAGAGGGTTAGTTGTTAGTCTATAACCACATAGAGTTATTTTTGTAAGATTACCGCCGTTGCGGCAATCTTTTTAGCTTATTGGCAAGCTTCGCAATCCGGGTCATCAATAGAGCAGGCCAATGGTACAGGTGCTGCCTGTGGCTCTGTAGGTGTTTCTGATTGGCTGCTAACCGCATTGAGTGTGCCTGTGTTAACGGTTGATTTCTCCGTTGTTGTTGCTGATAACGCGCGGAGATAATAGGTGGTTTTAAGGCCACGATACCATGCCATGCGATAAGTAATATCCAACTTTCGGCCGTTCGCTTCATTGATGTATAGGTTCAGTGATTGAGCTTGGTCAATCCACTTTTGACGACGCGAAGCGGCATCCACTAACCAGCGAGGTTCTACTTCAAAGGCGGTTGCATAACGCTGTTTAATCTCAGGCGGAATGCGTTCGATCGCTTGCAAGCTGCCTTCGTAATATTTAAGGTCATGAATCATGACATTATCCCAAAGACCAAGGGCTTTAAGGTCTTTAACTAAGTAAGGGTTTACGATAGTGAACTCACCTGAGAGGTTAGACTTAACATAAAGATTTTGATAAGTCGGTTCAATCGATTGAGAGACACCTGTGATATTGGCAATGGTGGCCGTTGGAGCTATCGCCATCACATTCGAGTTACGCATACCATTGGCTTTGATCTTTTTACGGATTTTAGCCCAATCCAATTTGCTGCTTTGATCAACTTCGATGAAATCACTGCCACGCTCATCAATTAACCGCTGCACGGAATCAATTGGCAGAATATCTTGTGACCATAATGAACCTTTATAGGTGGAGTATGCACCGCGCTCTTTGGCAAGATCAGAACTTGCTTCGATCGCGTAGTAAGAAATGGCTTCCATGGATTCATCGGCAAAAGCAACCGCTTCATCCGAGCTATAGGAAATACCCAATTGATACAATGCATCTTGGAACCCCATTAATCCTAAGCCAATAGGGCGATGTTTAAGATTGGAATTGCGTGCTTGCTCAATGGCATAGTAGTTAATATCAACCACATTATCTAACATGCGAATGGCGGTTTTTACGGTTTTCTGTAGTTTCTCATGATTGAGTTTGCCGTCATCAATGTGTTGCGCCAGGTTGACCGAACCAAGATTACACACAGCGACTTCGTCCGCTTTGGTGTTTAGGGTAATTTCAGTACAAAGGTTTGATGAATGCACCACACCCACATGTTGTTGAGGCGAGCGGATGTTACAAGGGTCTTTAAATGTGATCCATGGATGGCCTGTTTCAAAGAGCATGCCAAGCATTTTACGCCATAGCTCTTTAGCAGAAATACGTTTGAAGAGTTTGAGCTCGCCTGTACGAGTCTTTTCTTCATAAGCTTCATAGGCATTTTTAAATGCCTTGCCATACAGGTCATGCAAATCCGGTGTATCATTCGGCGAAAATAGTGTCCATTCGCCATCTTCGAATACACGCTGCATGAATAAATCAGGCACCCAATTAGCACTGTTCATGTCATGGGTGCGACGACGATCATCACCGGTGTTTTTACGTAGCTCCAAAAATTCTTCGATATCTAAGTGCCATGATTCAAGATAAGCACAAACCGCGCCTTTGCGCTTACCGCCTTGGTTAACAGCTACGGCAGTATCATTGACAACTTTTAAGAAAGGTACAACACCTTGAGACTTGCCATTAGTGCCTTTAATGCTGGCGCCTAATGCACGTACAGGTGTCCAGTCGTTACCTAAGCCACCAGCCCATTTGGATAGCATGGCATTATCTTGAATGGCACCATAAATGCCAAACAAATCATCCGGTACGGTGGAGAGATAGCAGGACGATAATTGTGGACGCAAGGTACCTGAGTTAAACAAGGTTGGCGTCGAACTCATGTAATCAAAGGAGCTTAACAGGCGATAAAACTCGATCGCTTTTTCATTCTTTTGTTTTTCTTGAAGCGCCAAGCCCATAGCGACACGCATATAAAAAATTTGTGGTAATTCAAAACGGACTTCTTCAGAGTGTAAAAAGTAACGGTCATAAAGCGTTTGTAGGCCTAAATACGTGAATTGATAATCGCGCTCGGGCAATATGGCAGCGCCGAGTTTTTTCAAGTCAAAGCCTTTTAAGTCTTCTGATAAAAGACCTAATTCGATGCCCTTATCAATATAAGCAGGGAAAGCGTTTTTATACAGAGCGCTCATTTCTGCCTGCGTGGCTGATTTAGCCACATTAAGAAATTGCAGCGCTTCACGACGTAGGCTATCGAGCAGGAGTCTTGCGGTAACGTAGGTGTAATTAGGTTCTTGCTCAATTAATGTACGGGCAGTCATTACTAAAGAGGTGTTCAAGTCTTTAATAGAAACGCCGCTATAGAGGTTTTTAAGTGCTTCGTCGGTGATGGCTTTAGCGTTTACATCGGTTAAGTCGGCACAGGCTTCAACCACAATTTGTTCGAAACGAGCCATATCTAAAGGCTCTTGTTCACCATTTTCAAGCACAACCATAATGCTTGGATGGGGTTGTGTTCCGCTAACCGTATTGTCGTGCTCTGCACGTTTTTTAGCTTGTTCGGCTCGATAGAGTACGTAAGCTTGCGCAACTTTGTGTTCACCACTACGCATTAAGGCAAGCTCGACCTGGTCTTGGATATCTTCAATATGAATGGTGCCGCCTGAAGGCATGCGGCGTTTAAACGTGGCGCTGACTTGTAGTGTCAGTTGTTCGACGGTTTCTCGAATGCGTGAAGAAAGCGAGGCTTTATCACCTTCGACGGCAAGAAATGCTTTGGTAATGGCCACACTGATTTTATCATCGGTATAGCCAACCACATTACCATTGCGTTTAATGACGCGGATTTGTCCCGGCGCGGTTAAATTCACTTTGGGCGACGCGCCATCGAGCTGACCGTCGGTAATTTGAGAGTCTGTGGTTGCCGTTAGCGAGTCAGTGCTGGCAGTTTCTTTATTGGCAGTTGACGTCTGCATGAGTATTTCCCTGTGTGTTTATTCAGTATTGAGTTTTTTCGGGAACAAGCAACCACGTACCGGAATTTAAGCACTCCAGTAAGCGATAAAGTCTTGCAAAATACGCGTTAAATCGACCGAATTTACCGTGAAAGATTAAGGATCTAAGATGCTTGTCTGAAACTCAGCGTTTCTTTAACTTCTTGGCATACCCACTGCTTAGTAAATTCACTGCTTAATAGGCCAAAGGCTACAGCCTTTTGGGTTTACATATTTTGGGTGACGCTAGTAAAAGGTTGAGTCTTATTCCTTAAAATCTATCCTTGTTTGCGCTTTCAGTAAACGCCCTTTCAGGGTGAAAATAGGTTTTGCTGTTCCACAACATATTGTGGTTATGGGTTACTGATATACAAGATAATGCGGTTTCAATGCTTTTTCAACCCCAATAAGCTGGTGATGAACCTTGGATAACTTGTGTAATTATCCACAAGTCGATGGTGTGATAGCTACATAATCCTTAAAAAACAAAAGGATAGTGGAGTAAAACTTGGGGATAAGTCGGCCCAAAAAAAGAGAAAAATTTTTTTCATTTTTTTTCACTTTTTATTACATAACACAATATGTAGTGTTTTAGATAGTAAATAAAACAATATGTGGTTATTTTTTCACCTTGGTGGGGAGTGGTCAATGGTAACGCGAGGGAATATGTCGAGTGATAGAGAACTCACGTCTGGATTAAGAGTCATAAAAGGGATGTGATCAGGTGAAGTGTATGCCGAGATGTTAAAGCTATTTCTCGTTCTATTGGCTATTGTGCTTTCCTCCTTGTCGTCACTGCATGGAAATGCAAGGAGTACGCAAATCTTTCGTACAAAATGTTTATTGCGACAAACTAAGGTTGACTGCTAAGAGGAAGTGAACCGTGGAGTTTAAAGATTATTATCAGATTTTGGGTGTTGATGAGACAGCTGATGATAAAACCATTAAAACCGCTTATCGACGCTTGGCGCGTAAGTATCATCCCGATATAAACAAAGAAAAAGACGCAGAAGATAAATTTAAGGAAGTTGCTGAAGCTTATGATGTATTAAAAGATAAAGAAAAAAGAGCAGAGTATGATCAGCTAAGGCAGTACGGTAGGAGTGGTCAGTTTGAACCGCCGCCGGATTGGCAGGGCGGGGCGCATTTTTATCGAAGTGCTGGCGATTATAGTCACTCTGGAGGTAACGAAGACTTTTCTGATTTTTTTGAATCCATTTTTGGTGGTCGAGGTGGGTTTCACCAAGAACCGCGTCAGCATAAAGGGCAGGATATCGAAACAGAGCTTGGAGTATTTTTAGAAGATTTAGTTAAAGGCCAGCCAAAAGCGATTCAATTTAGTTATCCTGCGATCAATGCACAGGGGCATCGAGAAAATATTTCTAAAACCTTGGAGGTTAAAATCCCTAAAGGTATACAAGATGGCGAGCGTATTCGTCTTCGAGGACAGGGCGCGCCTGGAGTGAATGGTGGCGAGAGCGGGGATTTATATCTAACCATTAAATTTGTTCCCCATCCTGTTTTTGATATTGAGAAAAATCAATTGATGTTGACCGTGCCTTTGTTGCCGCATGAAGCGGCCTTAGGTGCAAAAGTCATTGTGCCAACGCTAACAGATAAAGTGCAGTTAAGCATTCCCCCTAATACGCAAGCAGGCAGTAAGCTGCGTTTAAAAGCCAAAGGATTACCTACAAAAACAGGACAGGGTGATCTGCTTGCTGTGATTCGAGTGGTGATGCCGAGCATTATGACCGAGCAAGATAAAGCGTTATGGCAGAAATTGGCCGATAGTATTCATGAAAACCCACGCAGTGAATGGGGGTAGCAGATGATTACATTGACAGAAGTTTGCCAAATCACCATTAATCAAGAAGAGGATATTCTGCTGATCGTTGAAGAAGGTATTGTTTCTCCGAAAACTCAGCAAACGGGTCAGCCAGCATTTCAAGAGCAAGATCTAATGGTCATTAAAAAAGCTTGTCGATTGCACAAAGAGCTAAATTTAGATTGGCATGCGGTAGCATTGATGATGGATTTATTGGATGCAAGAGACGCGTTAGAGCGAGAAAACGCTGCGTTAAGGCAGCGTTTGGAGAGATTTCTCGACTTTTAGTGGGAGGCGTTGAGCAAAAATTCAATTAACGCTTTTTGGGCGTGAAGGCGGTTTTCAGCCTCCTGCCAAACGACGGATTTTTCATGCTCTAGCAAATTTTCGCTGATTTCTTCACCGCGATGGGCTGGCAGGCAATGCATAAATAACGCATCATTTTTGGTTAAGTCCAACAGCGCTTCATTGACTTGGTAATCAGCAAAGGCTTTGACGCGTTTGGCTTGCTCTTCTTCTTTTCCCATAGATGCCCAAACATCGGTGACAACCAAGTCAGCATCCTTAACAGCATCAGTCGGCGAGCGCACAACACTCACATAAGATGACAAATCATCGAGTAGTTGATTTTCAGGTTCATAACCTTCAGGGCAGGTGATGATTAACTGAAAATTAAACTGTTTGGCGGCATTCATGTAGGATTGGCACATGTTGTTTCCATCGCCGACCCAAACGACTTTTTTACCTTGAATAGATCCGCGACATTCTTGGTAGGTTTGCATGTCTGCTAACAACTGACAAGGATGGTAGCTATCTGTTAGTGCATTGATTACAGGGACAGATGAATATTCGGCTAACTTCTCTAAACGTTCATGGCCAAAGGTTCTCACCATAATAATATCAAGCATGGACGACAGCACGATAGCAGTATCTTCAATGGGTTCACCACGTCCTAGTTGAATATCATTCGGCGATAAAAACATTGCATGGCCACCCAGTTGCGCCATGCCTGCTTCGAATGAAACACGGGTTCGTGTGGATGACTTTTCAAATAGCATGCCCATAACGGTATTTTTAAAGGGCGCCTCATGAGCAATCGCTTTGAGGTTTTGTTTCATTTCTATTGCGCGGTGAATAATTTGTTGTAATTCAGCTGGCGTGCAGTCGTTGAGTGTTAAAAAATGTCTGACGGTCATGATTCTTTCCCTAAGCCATCAATAAGTGTAATTATTGTTCTAGCTAATAAATCGATTTCTTCTTCGTTAATAATCAGTGGCGGTAAAAAGCGGATCACTTTGTCTCTGGATAAACAAATTAATACCCCTTTTTCTATGGCTCTGCCGATAAAATCCGAGCACGGCTTAGTGAGTTCAACACCGATCATCAAGCCTTTGCCTCGAATATCGACAACCTGTGGGTGGTCTTTTAAGGCATCAGATAATTGATTTTTGAGCTTATTGCCCATGGCTTGTACATTGGCAAGCAGGTTGTTGTTCAAAATCGTATTGATGGTGTTTAGCGCAACAGCGGTAACTAAAGGGTTGCCTCCATAAGTCGAGCCATGTGAACCAGGCTGAAGCACATCAGCGACTTTATCGCTGGCAATGCATGCGCCAATAGGTAGGCCGTTGCCTAAGCCTTTGGCAGTGGTCAATACATCAGGCTGCCAATCATAGGCTTGGTAACTAAAGTAATGCCCGGTTCGGCCATTGCCGGTTTGTACTTCATCAAGCATTAGTAGCCAATCATTAGCCGTGCATAATTCACGTAACCCATTTAAAAATTCATCATTTGCTGGGTTAACACCGCCTTCGCCTTGGATGGTTTCGATTAGCACTGCGACAATGTCTGTATTGCTGGACTGGGCTTCAACGCTTGCTAGATCATTATATTGGCATTGAATAAACCCTTCAGGGAAAGGCCCAAAGCCATCTTTAAGTTTTTCATTGCCGGTGGCGGTTAACGTGGCAATGGTTCGCCCATGAAATGCGCCAGTAAACGTAATGACAGTAGGCTTTTCTATACCTTTATTGGCCCCGTATTTTCTGGCAAGTTTAATGGCTGCTTCATTCGCTTCTGCCCCTGAATTGGAGAAAAAACAATTGGCTAACCCCGTAATTTCGGTCAGTTTTTCAGCCAGTGCTTGCTGATTGGTAATATGGTAAAGATTTGAGGTGTGAAGAAGCTTGCAGGCTTGTTCGTTAATCACAGCTGTAGTGTTTGGATGTGCATGCCCAAGGCTGTTAACGCCTATGCCACTGATCCCGTCTAAATAGCGGCGGCCAGCATCATCCATTAACCAAACGCCTTCGCCTTGACTAAACTGGAGATTTTTTTGCCCGTAAGTATTCATGATGCTGGTTGACATGGTGCTATGTTCCTTTTTTCCTCTTTGAGATATTCGTTTTTATTGGAGTAAACAAAAAAAGGCTGCCAAGCAGCCTTTGAACTCATCCTAAGCGAACTTAATAATGAAATCAATAGGGGTAAATCAACAAAGATGCGAGGCGAATCCTTCGAAAATTAGGCAATTTAGGGTAGAATCGCGCCTCTTTTTCACGTTTTAGTTTTTAATTTAGAGGGTAAAGTTATGGAAACCATTGATACCATTAAAGCGCAAATCGAAGCCAACCCAATTCTTTTGTATATGAAAGGCTCGCCTAATCAGCCACAATGCGGATTCTCACAGCGTTCTGCCCAAGCCATTATGGCCTGTGGACAGCGTTTTGCTTATGTTGATATTTTAGATAACCCAGACATCCGTGCTGAGTTACCTAAATATGCCAACTGGCCAACCTTCCCTCAGTTATGGGTAAAAGGTGAATTGATTGGCGGCTGTGACATCATCACCGAAATGTATGAGTCAGGTGAATTAAAAACTCTCATTGATGAAGCTGCGCCAGCGGCTGAATAGTTTATTCTTCTTGGCTGGGGGGATTTTTATCTTCAGGGCGTTTGCTCTGAAGGCCGGCTAAAAACGCAGCTCTTCGTTCTTGAATGCTTTTTTCCTCGTTGCTATTTGGATTCTCAGATCCTAATCTATGGCCCTCCGGTTGTTTTTTCTTGTGTTGTCTTCTTTTCTTTCTCCCTTTTCCTCTGTTCTCTTCTAGCTGGAAGTTAGCTGCCTGAAAAAATGGGTGGGGTGCAGATTTGCTTGATGTTGTTGCATCGTTTATTGTGAGAATATTTTGACCATTGCTAGAGTTCCAGCTCCCTGAGCAAGTCTTTTGTGTGTTTTCGGTGTCTTTTTTTAAGTTGTTCGGCGTTCCATTTTGAAACCCCTGAGGTAATGCAAATGAAGTAGAGCTACCCATCTCAGTCGTGACAAGTTGTAAATAGGATTCTTCATCGATATGCCCTAGTTGATAAAGCCATTCAAAATCATTAGCTTCACCTGAGCCGTCTTCAAAGGATAAGGGAGGCAAAAATTTGCCATCATAGCTATTTTGGTGGCTTTTCAAGCAACCTTTTGCTTTGTTGATTTGTTTGATAAATTCAGTGGTAAGAAAGTCATTATCTTCTTTAGTGAGGTCGAGAATTTTTCTGTCAAACTTGCTATTTATTGAGTTTTTATATTCCTCTTTTGCTTTTTCTATCGTGTTAATTTTTTGTTTCATCTCCTTGTCTAGCTGCATTCTTGTTAAATACAGAACAATGAGGCTGGGTGCATCAAAAATAGAGTGTTGAGGATTTGTAGTAAAGGCACAAGCAATGGATAGTTTTTTTCCAATTAATGACAGGTTCGTATTTTCATCTGTGGGTTGAGATAGGCCAGATGATGCAAAGTTAGGAATAAAAAATAGATTAAATAAAATAAAATAAAATTTTTTCATAAAAAATCCTTGATTTATTGGCTTAGTGAAAATAAATCAAGGCAAGTTCATTCTAAATGAAAATTTTATTTATGAGCTCTTGGCGGCAAGCCAGTATGCTGGGTGTGAAATTTACGTCCGCGTGCTTTAGGATTATGCTTAGGTTTTTGAAATCCTTTACGCGATGGGAAAGGAATCAACTGATTTTTCTTGTTGCCGATTAAATCTTCACGCCCTAAATCTTTTAATGCTTCACGTAGTAAATCCCAATTTTTTGGATCATGGTAACGCAAAAAAGCTTTGTGTAAGCGACGTTGGCGTAAGCCTCTGGCTGTCTTCACCGTTTCTCGCCCAATTTTTTTCAAAGGGTTTAATTCGGTGTGATACATGGTGGTGGCGTTAGCCATCGGTGATGGGTAAAAGGTCTGCACTTGATCGGCTCGAAAGCCATTGCGTTTTAACCAAAGCGCTAAATTCATCATGTCTTTATTGGATGTGCCAGGGTGTGCTGCAATAAAGTAAGGGATTAGATATTGTTCTTTTTCTGCTGCTTTGGAATATTTTTCGAACATTTTTTTAAAGGCGTCATAGGTACCAATGCCCGGCTTCATCATTTTTGATAAGGGGTCATCTTCTGTGTGTTCAGGTGCAATTTTAAGATACCCACCGACATGGTGAGTCACTAATTCCTCGACATATTCAGGCGTGCGCACGGCTAAATCATAGCGAAGGCCAGAGGCAATAAAGACTTTTTTTACCCCATCTACCGCACGAGCTTTGCGGTACAAACTGACCAAAGGTTTTTGGTCGGTAATCAAATTCTTACAGATGTTAGGGTGTACACAGGATAACCGACGGCAGCTTTCTTCGGTGGGTTTGTCTTTGCAGGCCATTTGCCACATGTTAGCGGTGGGCCCTCCCAGATCTGAGATGATACCCGTAAATGTTGGCGAGGTATTTTTGATTTTCTCAACTTCTTTAATGATCGACTCTTCCGAGCGGTTTTGGATAATTCGTCCTTCATGTTCGGTAATAGAGCAAAACGAACAGCCACCAAAACAGCCCCGCATGATGTTCACCGAATGTTTGATCATGTCGAAAGCAGGAATTTTTGCTTTACCGTAGCTTGTATGTGGTAAGCGTGTAAAAGGCAATTCAAACACCCAATCCATTTCCTCTGTGGTTAATGGGATGGGGGGTGGATTGATCCACACTTCTTTTTTATCCTGTTTTTGGACTAATACGCGTGCATTGCCAGGGTTTGTTTCTAAGTGAAATACGCGTGAAGCATGCGCATAAAGCACTTTATCTTTTTTAACTTGCTGAAAGCTCGGTAGCCGGATATAGGTTTTATCTTTTTGATTGAGGCTATGATTGTCCATCATGCCTATCATTTTAATAGGCTGAGGCTCATCAGTTTTTTCCTCTTTTTTGTCACAACTGGCCGCACTGGTATCTGTATAGGGGCTAATGATTGGATCGATGACTTTGGGGGTGTCCAACTGCGTTGAATCAATAGCTTGCCAATCGGACGGTAAGCCTTGTTTGACCAGTACGGTACCTCGAATATCTTGAATATCTTTGACATTATCACCACGCGCTAAACGGTGGGCGACTTCAATAATGGCGCGTTCGGCATTGCCGTAGACTAATAAATCAGCCTTGGCATCCACAATAGCACTGCGACGAACTTTATCACTCCAGTAGTCATAATGAGCAATCCTTCGCAGGCTTGCTTCAATGCCTCCAACGATAATTGGCGCGTCTTTATAGGCTTCTCGGCAGCGCTGGGAATAGACCAAAACGGCTCGGTCGGGTCGTTTTCCTGCCTCGCCTTCTGGTGTATAGGCATCGTCATGGCGGAGTTTAAGATCGGCAGTATAGTGGTTGATCATTGAATCCATATTGCCGGCAGAAACACCAAAGAATAAATTGGGCTTACCTAGCTTCATGAAATCATCAGGGCTTTGCCAGTCCGGCTGGGCAATGATGCCGACCCGAAAGCCTTGTGCTTCAAGGGCTCGCCCAATCACTGCCATCCCAAAACTTGGGTGATCTACATAGGCATCCCCACACACAATGATGATGTCGCAGCTATCCCAACCTAATTGATCCATCTCTTCGCGTGACATGGGTAATTCTGGCGCAGGCAATAGGCATTCTGCCCAGTATTTGCGGTAATCGAAGATGTTCGGAGTGTCAGTATTCAAGGGAGTACTCGAAATAATAGAGACTTAAAAATCAGCGGGGGATTATACGCCAATCACTCTAAGATTACATGCAGTATTTTTATATGGCAGAGGGCAATGATCGCATTTTTACCATTCTTCGGCACTGCTGTGTTTTCTTGGGGTTATCTAAGAAAGTGCATTATTGTTGGCGTAAGCTGATTGGACGATCTGCTTTTTTAAAATGAACTTCTTGTGATGGTTTTTGATGGCTAATAAAAAAATGTTAAATTTGAGGGTTGTGGAATGAAAAAATGATTAGCGCTTTTCTTTGCTTGATGTTGTCTGTGTTGTTGGTGTTTATCAAGAAATGGGGTGATGCGATAAGGTTGTACCAGCCGGTTAGAGGTCTTTGGTTCATCCATTGGCTGAATGCGAGGTCATATGATCAAGCCATCAAGCCTTCGTGCAAACCTTAGTGAGTAAAGCGTGTTATGAGATTAGCGAATAGCTTCGCTCATCTCAATCACGAACTGTGAGTATTTGTTTATACTTCTGCTACCAGTGCCTTTTCTTCAATTGCATCAAACAATTCACGAAATTGCTCAGTAAGTTTATGGCTTGGTGCAAAGTAGGGTAGCGGCTTTTGGGAGCGATGAGACTCTTTCATTTTGATCGATGATGAAAGATAGCTGTCTAAGATGGGTAAATCCTCTTCCCTTAATTCATTAATCAGTTCAGTTGGTAGATTTGCTTGGCTATTAAACTGGTTAACAACGATGCCATCAATGCTGAGTTTTGGGTTGTGGTCTTCTTGTAGTTCGACAATATTATTTAATAAGTTGTACAGCGCCGACTTAGAGAACGTATCGCAATCAAACGGAATAACAACGGATTCTGCGGCAATTAGTGCAGATTTACTGTAGAAGTTTAAGTTGGGTGGCGTGTCGATATAGATGCGATCGTAATGTGTTGATAGCTCTTCTAATGCATCCCGCAATTTATAGATTTTGTATTTGCTTTCTAGCTCTTTTTCCATTGCTTCAAGCGCAGGATTTGAAGGCATAAGATCAAGATTGTTAAAAGGTGTTTGAGTAACAAAGGCGCCAACGGGCTTTTTTTGTGTAAAGAAGCCGCCGGATGATTGCTTGAATAATTCGGCGACAGAGCCTTCGAGTGATGCACGGTTTGTTTCGTTATGGGAATCAAAACCAAGGTAGTAGCTTGAGTTGCCTTGAATATCCAAGTCAACCAGTAAAGTTTTATAGCCTATTGAGGCACTAACTGCTGCTAAATTACAACTAATGCTTGATTTACCAACACCACCTTTTTGGTTAAAGATGACTCGACGCATGACAATACTCCCTTTACTTCAACATCCAGCACAGTGTAAGACTAAAAGAGGGGAGAGGCAAAAAAAATCGGCAGGAAGCTGACTTAGAATTGCATTCAGGTATAAATTTTGAAAAAAGAAGGGTGCGTTTTTGAACGGTTTTTTTGGGTGGTCGATCTATTATAAGCAAGTGCAGCTAAAGGCAAATGGAGCGAAAGGTGTCGTTGGCTATCGAGCATTTCTTTAAGTAAGCTTAGTAAATTGCTGTGCATTAATCGACTAAGCACAGAAACAGCCTGACTAAGTTAACCAATTTTTCTTAGGTAGTCTTTATGGTCAGAGTAGTAGTAGTTAAGCTGCTCAATGATAAAATTACCATCTCGAGTATTGATGATGGATTTTGTTAAGGTTGGTGGCTCTTCAAAGTCTTTTACTAAGGCGTCAGCACTTTCAATGGAGATACCCTCCGCTCGTTGCATTAATCGTTGGTGAATAATGTCTTGAGAGGCGTCCACCCAAACTAATTCAATGCCAGGAATTTCTCTGGCAAGATACTCTCTGTGTTTTTGTTTATAGGCGCCTTGAGTGATAATAACTTGTTCGTGCTGCTTGATAAGCTCACGAATTTTTTGCGTGATGATTTTGAAAAATGCATTACGCATCTTGTCTGTAAAAGGCAGCTTTTTAGCAAGCGCATTTTTCATTTCATCGGTGATGTCTTCATCAGCATGATAGACATAGCTGTCTTTATTAAACGCCCCAATGATGTCGCCAACATAAGATTTGCCAGCGCCCGACATGCCAAAAAAGAAAATGACACGAGGCGCAAGGCTCATATCTAGGGGTAAGGTAATGTTTTTATCTCGGTGAGGCATGTAAAACGCCTTAGTCCAAAGCGATTGAAACCCCTATTGTAAGCATTTAATTTTTGCTTATCCAGTCTGTCTTTTAAATCAATAGGTTATATGTAGAGGGAGCAAACACTTAAAAAAACGCTTGGAAGCGAGACTTTCGGCTAAGGCCTTTAATACAGCAGATAATTGAGCAGAAGCTGTAAGATTTGGCTTTTTGGTTGAAGGTAAGTTTCTTGACAAAATTTAATGATAAATCGAACTTGCTGGTAGTTATGTGCATCCAATAGATATTTTTTCAGTCTGGGGAGGGTGCTTAGTGAGGATCAAAACATTGTTTTGCATAAACCTGCTTTTTCTGGGCGCTGTAAGTAGTGCTTTTGCCGGGGTGTCTACCATAGATTTTTCTGAAATCTATAACGATAAATTTCAATATTTTTTACCTAAAGAAAAAATGCACTTATGGTTAAGTGGTAGAGGTTTTGAGAATCAAGATCTTTATTCTGAAGCAGAAATAAAAATAGTTGTAGAGCTGGCTTATCGCCTTAGGCGAACGGTTGATTTAGCGAAAACTTTTAAGTGCGGGGTCTTTACGGCAGGTGCACCTGGGGCAGGAAAGACGGTTTTATTGGAAGGCATTATTGCTAAAGAAGGTAAGGCCTACGTTTATATAGACCCTGTCGACCAACTCAAATTGCTATATAAACAACTTATCGCGCAAGGTATGTTGAATCCTGAATTATTATTGGATCCCAAAGCAAAAAAGAATCTTTATGACAAGTGGCGATCGGCTGCCAATTTTATTGTACACTGGGGGATGGCGCATGCTGCTTATCAGGGTAAACCTTTTTACTGCGCGACGACTAGTACAAGCGAAGACACCCCTTCCTATTACAGATATTTCAAAAATCATGGATACGAGTTGGAAGTGATTCATGTGACGGCATCTAAACAAGTCTGTATACGTTCGATAATGGAAAGGGATGGTGTTTTTTATCAGACATCATCAAAAGATATTGAGGCGAAAGGAAAGGCGATATTTGATCGAATTAAAGATACCTTTTTTATTTTTCCGGATAAGGTAAGTTTCTATTGGCGAGCTGAATTCAATGGTAATGCTACTTTGGCTGGTGTCTGGGTGAAACAAGACAATAAAATGCAAGTTGAGTCGAGTGATGCACTTAATGCCGTCAAAAAAAGCCATGGAGAAAAATGGCCGAAGGAGATTAAAGAAGTCACAAAGAGTGGGCAACCTGATAAAAAAATGAAAGAAGAGGTTTGATTAGGGGCTATATAAAATGCGTGTTAAAAGGGCTTAATTTGAAGCGGTTTGTTGGTTTTTTGAGGAAGTGTTTTACGTGTTTTGGTGCTGATAGAGAAAGAGGTTGAGGCGATATGATATTCATAAAGAGTGGGCTGTTGAATACATTACTGCTATTGGGTGCTGTAAGTTGTCTTTCGAGTGCGAGTTTTTTAGATGTCTCAACAATATACACGAAAGAGTTTACATATGTTATACCCCAAGCGCAGATGAAGCTTTGGTTGGATGGCGGTGGGTATAAAGAAACGGTCAGTTATTCTGTTGATGAAAAGCGTTTAATAGAGACGTTAGCTAAGGAGTTAATAGACAGGGTTAATGGCGCTAAACAAGAGAGATTGGCGATCATTACAGCTGGTGCGCCGGGTGCTGGTAAAAGCACCTTAACTGAGCAGATATTAGATAAATCTATGGTCGTTATTGATCCAAGCCATCAACTAAAGATGATTTATTATAAGTTAATTACCTCAGGCAAGTTGAATCCAGAAGTTCTTCTAGAGCAGCACGGAAAGGAAGCGCAGTTGATTAAGTGGCGCCCAGCATCAAATTATGTGGCTCACTTAGGTTTGGCGCACGCAATAAAAAATGGGAAGGCTTTTTATTTTGGATCCTGTAGTGCTGGAGCCGAAACGCCCAAATTTTATGAATTTTTGAAGCGAGAGGGTTATACAGTAGAAGTTGTTCATGTTTCATCGCCTAAGTCGGTGCGTTTAGCTTCGATTACTGAAAGAAATAAACTCTTTTACCAGTCCTTGCCATGGGATGTGGCAAAAAAGGCCGCTGAGGTTGTTAATCGTATTGCAGACACTTTTTTAAGCAAGGCTGATAAGGTAAGTTTTTATTGGAGAGGCGGCATTACATCGAATGCCGGACTTGCAAGTGAATGGAGTAAAAAAGAGGGGACGATGAAAATAGCGGAATCAGACGCTTATAGTCAGATAAAAAAACAACACGGGAAGAGTTGGCCGGAAGGCATTTTAGAGCAAAGAATAGGCAGTGAGAAAATAAAGTAATAAAAAATTAAAAAAGAGGTTGCAACGAAAAAAGTTCTCTCTATAATGCGCATCTCGCTTGGGGGGAGCCGCTTTTAAAGCTGTTGAGATCTTCAAGTTTGATCAGAGATTTAAGCATAAGGCTTTAGTTTTTGATCATGAGTTAAGCGGTTGAAATTAAATTAAAAAACTTCAACATTTAGCTTGACTCAAACAAAACGAAGTGTAGAATACGCTTCCACTTTCGATGAAGAGATGCTGAAAGCTCTCTTGGAAATCGCTGAAGGCTCAAAGAGAATTCAGGTTAAATCGGAAGGAAAATTAAACAACATCAAG
>JAPOUS010000086.1:0-2500 GCA_026708525.1 Cellvibrionales bacterium | reverse complement strand
TAATGTTTAGTTGTTAATTTTATTAACTAACTAAAACATGATTCATCCAAATTTAAAATTGCATATATTGCATCTTAATCAAAGTGTGAACTCAAGCGTTGTCAGTGGCTTAAACCACTACTGACAGTGACACACAACGGCGAAAAAGAGATTGTCGAAAGTCGAGACAACCTCTTCAGTCTTTGAACTAAACGTTTTACGTTTATGGTCAAGTGACTAAGCGCATACGGTGGATGCCTTGGCAGTTGGAGGCGATGAAAGACGTTAGAGCCTGCGATAAGCTCTGGGAAGGTGGCAACTAACCTGTGATCCAGAGATCTCTGAATGGGGAAACCCACTTAGCATAAGCTAGGTATCTCTTACCTGAATCCATAGGGTTTGAGAGGCGAACCCAGGGAACTGAAACATCTAAGTACCTGGAGGAAAAGAAATCAATTGAGATTCCCTAAGTAGCGGCGAGCGAACGGGGAGCAGCCGAGCTTCGTACGATAGTGGAATAGTCTGGGAAGGCTGACCATAGTGGGTGATAGTCCCGTACACGAAATCAATCGAAGACGTATTAAGTAGGTCGGCACACGTGATATGTTGACTGAAGATAGGGGGACCATCCTCTAAGGCTAAATACTACCAACTGACCGATAGTGAACCAGTACCGTGAGGGAAAGGCGAAAAGAACCCCTGTGAGGGGAGTGAAATAGATCCTGAAACCGTATGCGTACAAGCAGTGGGAGCCCCTCACCTAGAATTTTCTGGGTGAGAAAGAATTTCGAACCATACAGAAAATTGTAGGTGAGGGGTGACTGCGTACCTTTTGTATAATGGGTCAGCGACTTATTTTCAGTAGCAAGCTTAACCGTATAGGGTAGGCGTAGGGAAACCGAGTCTTAATAGGGCGTTAAGTTGCTGGGAATAGACCCGAAACCGGGCGATCTAGCCATGGGCAGGTTGAAGGTTGAGTAACATCAACTGGAGGACCGAACCCACGTATGTTGAAAAATGCGGGGATGACCTGTGGCTCGGAGTGAAAGGCTAATCAAGCCCGGAGATAGCTGGTTCTCCTCGAAATCTATTTAGGTAGAGCCTCGCATATTACCCTCGGGGGTAGAGCACTGTTTGGGCTAGGGGGCCATCCCGGCTTACCAACCCCATGCAAACTCCGAATACCGAGGAGTACAATTGCGGGAGACACACGGCGGGTGCTAACGTCCGTCGTGGAAAGGGAAACAACCCAGACCGCCAGCTAAGGTCCCAAAGTAGTGTTAAGTGGGAAACGATGTGGGAAGGCTTAGACAGCTAGGAGGTTGGCTTAGAAGCAGCCACCCTTTAAAGAAAGCGTAATAGCTCACTAGTCGAGTCGGCCCGCGCGGAAGATGTAACGGGGCTAAACACTACACCGAAGCTGCGGATGCGTGCTTTTGTTTACAAGAGCCACGCATGGTAGAGGAGCGTTCTGTAAGTCTGTGAAGGTGAACTGAGAAGTTTGCTGGAGATATCAGAAGTGCGAATGCTGACATGAGTAACGATAAGGGGTGTGAAAAACATCCCCGCCGAAAGACCAAGGTTTCCTGCGCAACGCTAATCGGCGCAGGGTTAGTCGGCCCCTAAGGCGAGGCAGAAATGCGTAGTCGATGGGAAACTGGTTAATATTCCAGTACTTCTATTTATTGCGATGGGGGGACGGAGAAGGTTAGGCCAGCGCGGCGTTGGTTGTCCGCGTTTAAGGTAGTAGGCAGGTGTCTTAGGTAAATCCGGGATGCTAATGCCGAGAACTGATGACGAAGCCTCTCTTTGAGAGGTGAAGTGGTTGATACCCTGCTTCCAAGAAAAGCCTCTAAGCTTCAGATAAATAGGAACCGTACTCCAAACCGACACAGGTGGTCGGGTAGAGAATACCAAGGCGCTTGAGAGAACTCGGGTGAAGGAACTAGGCAAAATGGTACCGTAACTTCGGGAGAAGGTACGCCGCTGACGGTGAACGCTTCGCGCGGTAAGCTGTTGGTGGTCGAAGTAACCAGGTGGCTGCAACTGTTTATTAAAAACATAGCACTCTGCAAACACGAAAGTGGACGTATAGGGTGTGACGCCTGCCCGGTGCCGGAAGGTTAATTGATGGGGTTAGCCCTCACCTAGATTATTTTATAAGAAACTATGTTTTACGTTTATTTGCTTTACAGTGATTCGTTTGATGAGTTTTATTTAGGTTCTACAAGGGACTTAAAGAAACGATTTAAACAACACCAAGAGGGGTTAAACAAATCCATAAGAAAAGCAAAAGACTGTAAAGTAGTTTATTACGAAGCGTATTTAACAGAGAAATCTGCAACGCAACGTGAAGCGAATTTGAAACGCAGTGGAAAGGCTTATCACAGTCTAAAACAGCGTGTTAGAGAAAGCTTATAAAAGAAATAAAGAAAAGATAATCTAGGTGAGGGCGAAGCTCTTGATCGAAGCCCCGGTAAACGGCGGCCGTAACTATAACGGTCCTAAGGTAGCGAAATTC
>JAPOUS010000175.1 GCA_026708525.1 Cellvibrionales bacterium | reverse complement strand
AGAGATCATGTTGCTGGGAATTGCCACACTTATAGAGATAAAGACACAGGTATTATGTTACATGCCTATGGCCCACATATTTTTCACACTGACAATGATGAAGTGTGGGATTTTGTCAATCAATACACTACCTTTATGCCCTATACCAATCGAGTTAAGTCGACCACTTGTGGCCAGGTTTTTTCATTGCCTATCAACCTGCATACGATCAATCAGTTTTTCAAAAGCACCTTTTCTCCCACTGATGCTGAAACTTTTATAAAAAACAAGGCCGACACAACGATTACAGACCCAAAAACCTTTGAAGAGCAGGCCTTAGCCTTCGTAGGCAAAGAACTTTATGAAGCTTTTTTTAAAAGCTACACCGAAAAGCAGTGGGGGTTATCAACCGATGTGTTACCCGCCAGCATTCTAAAACGCTTACCGGTTCGATTTAACTATGACGACAACTATTTTTTCCATAAACATCAAGGCATGCCGAAGGAAGGCTACACCGAGCTAGTTAAAAATATATTGGATCATCCATTAATTTCCGTTAAATTAAATACAGCTTTTGATAAAAGCCAATGTCAAGATTATAAGCATGTCTTTTATTCTGGGCCCATTGATGGCTATTTTGATTATGCCCATGGACGACTACCTTACCGAACCCTTGATTTTATTAAAAAAACTGCCGAAGGTGACTTTCAAGGCTGCGCTGTCATGAATTACCCTGAAGCCAAGATTCCATACACACGCATAGCTGAACACAAATATTTCACACCTTGGGAAACCCATGAAAAAACCGTCTATTTCGAAGAACACAGCCGAAGCTGTGAAGAAGGCGATATCCCTTATTACCCTATTCGCTTGGTGAAAGATCCGGAGATTTTAGCTACCTACGAAGACTTGGCTGCAAAAGAAGAAAACGTCACTTTTGTGGGGCGTCTCGGCACCTACCGCTACCTGGATATGGATGCCACCATTGGCGAAGCGATGGACGTCGCTAGAAATTTCTTATCTCGCAAGCAGAAGATAGCGTAAGTAATTACTTGGATCCAAGGTCAAGTTTTCATCCCTAACCCTCTCCCTAACCCTCTATATTGGGATAGGGATTGATAAACAAGTTGACTTTGGGCCTACTTATCTATGATCCACCACCCTGCCTTTCTCAAGGGTAATCACTTGGTTACAAACAGACTTTAACAGTGCATCCGAATGTGTCGCTAACACCAGAATCGAGGCACCCTCAACCATTTCATTTAACCGCTTGGCGGCCTTTTCATTAAACTTGGCATCTCCCACACTGAGCCACTCATCCATCAACAAAATATCGGCCTCAACACTTGTCGATACGGCAAAGGCTAAACGAAGTACCATACCACTGGAATAGGTACGTAAAGGCATACTTAAATAGTCACCAAGTTCTGAAAATTCGCTGATAGAATCGACTTTGGCGTCAATCTCCTTGCGAGTTAACCCCATCATAATGCCACGCAAGAAAATATTCTCAAAGCCCGTTGCTTCATAATCCATCCCCATAGAAACATCCAATAATGACACAATTCGACCCTGTGCCTTGAGCGAACCTGAACTGGGTTCAAATGCACCAGATAGCGCTCTGAGTAAGGTGGTTTTACCCGAGCCATTATGACCAATCAAACCTAAACGATCACCGCCTTTTAGCGAAAAGCTCACTTGATCTACAGCTCTTACCACTGGCCTATCTCGTGAGGATTTAGCTAAATACCCCCCTGTCGCTGCATTTAATACCCAATTTTTTAAACTGCGGCTGGGCATGGATAACACGGGGAAATCAATCACCAAGTCATTTACTTCAAGCAATCCCATGACATCTTATCCTATACCCAATAAGCCACACGATGACGGTACTTAAGTAACAACCCCATGGCAACCACACCCATCACAACTGTCATGATGCCAATCATACCCCACGAAAATAAGGGAATACCTTCGCCTAAAATTGGCGCTCTAATTATTTCAATGCAATGATAAAAAGGATTGGTATCCACAAACCAAGCTCGAGATGTGAGGATTTCAGGCTTCCACATGATAGGGGTTAAAAAGAATCCAACCTGAATAATGCTTGCAATGATAGGAGGCAAATCACGGTATCTGGTTGATAAAATACCCAGAATGATGCCGATAAACACACCATTAATTGATAAAAAAACAATGGCGAAAGGAATCGTAAGCCAAGGCAACAGCTGAAAGTTATGCACCATAAAAACGATCGGAATCAGTATTAAGCAATTATGTAATAACACCAGGTTGTTTCGCCAAACAATACGACAAACATAAAGTGTGAGAGGCAACTTGATCTGTTTAATCATGCGCTCAGATTCAGCAAAGACAAAGCAGCCCTCATTAATCATCGATGAAACAAACAGCCAGACAATCATTCCAGCCGCCACAAAAGGCAAATATTCAGTAACAGGTTGATGAAACAGTTCTGCATACAAAAAGCCTAAGGCTGCTACCATAATACCGGTACTTAAGGTTAGCCAGAATGGCCCCAATACCGAACGTCGATACCGTTGCTTTATATCCTGCGTACCCAACATCTGCCACTTATCTCGAGCAGCCACCCCTTGAAGAATATCTTGCCACGCCAAAACTAAGGCGGGAAAAAATTGCCGCCTCGATGCGTCTAACTCCAACTCAAACAACCTCAATGACAAAACGCACTCCACACCTCACAGACCAATCATAAAAATAGAGTCTATTAGACTGAAAAACCTCGATTTTATTCCATGATTTAGGAATTTAGTTTTGCCTGCGTCTATTTTATAATTTGTGCACTCTTATTGATCATTTCTCTCATGCTGCATCCATTATCATCAACGCCAAACACTGAAGATCCTATTAATATTGCGGTGGTTCTTGTTACCTTTAATCGTTCAGCCATGCTTGCTAAAAACCTGGCATCACTCAAACAGCAAGGGCCTTTAACTTACTTTGTTATTGATAATAACAGTAGCGATAATACCCAGCTGGTAGTTGAAGCATTTGCCGCATCAACCACAGATACCGTAATTTATTACAATACAGGGGCTAACCTCGGTGGGGCCGGAGGGTTTGCTGTTGGCTGTGAAAAAGCGCTCGCCTATTCCAGCGCCTTTACCCATCTATGGCTAACCGATGATGATGTCACCTTTGATATCCATTGTTTGCAGACCTTAAAGCCACTGCTTGATCAAAAAACAATCTGGCAGCCCATGCGATTTACCCCCGAGGGAAAAAATGCCGAAGCCTCAACCACAATCATTGATCTAAAAACCCCATGGATTCTCAACCATAAACGCAATTCCATTATGACGATGCAAGAGGCACACGCGACA
>JAPOUS010000021.1 GCA_026708525.1 Cellvibrionales bacterium | reverse complement strand
CCGCATGTTTTTTGCACATCCCATCGTCATTACTGAACAGTCTCAACAACATACCATCTTGTTTGATGCATCCAGAGCGTTTCCATTCGTTTCTAAAACGGATGGAAACATGTTTGGGGTTTTTCGCCCAGAGTTTTTACTAAAAAAAGATTCAGCTGCTGATGTTATCTCTTCTCAATATGTCATGCATGTTATGGCGTTGCTAGCCTCTAAAAAACATGGCGTGGTTTATTTGCCTGGGAGTAATCAATTAATGCTTGATAGACGTAAAGGCAAACGGTCAGCACTTGACTCTCAAATTGAGTCTCCAAACGTGTTACCTGCTGAAGGTGATATCCAATTAATTGATTTTTCGGAGGCAGAGTGTGATCTGCTACTGTTAGAGTACAGGCAGTCTGCCAAGCGCTTGCAATTACCTGACAAGGATTGCCAAATGTGTTTATCAAGGTTTTTAGCGACAGACGTTGGCCAGGTTAATCAAGTAAAGATCAAAGGAAAGATAGAAAATGGTGAAGTTGCTGCTAAAGAGATACGGTTTGTTTTACTTTCCCCGAGATTTCATGATCCTTTGATTTACCCTGGTGTGCATGAGATCAATGTGGGTGCTAGGCAGATAGCTTCACACCATCAATTCATGGCGAATGAGTCTAGTGATGTCAATGCAGCAGCATGTAGTCGGCGCTTTGCTCAGGCGTTAGCTATTCAACCTCATGACTCCACAGAAATCTCTATGCAATTTGCCAATGATGAAAAGGCTAATACTTTACAAACTTCTGGACAAGCAGCCACTGAACTTAAGCTTTCATTTGCCAAAGAAGAAGGGCGAGCGATGAAAACGAAATCAGGCTATCAAGTTTATGCAGAACGAGTAGGAAAAGAGATCACAGACTTTTTATTGAACGAGGTTAATTCTGAAACATTTAATGATCATCATCATCTTATGGCGCTATTGCATCATTCCTTAATTAGCAAAAAGGCGATAGAACCATCCGAATCACTATTTAATGCATTAATTCGTCCACAAACGAACCTTGATGAAGCCTTGAGAAATAATCCAAAAAGCGCGCTGGCAAGGGGGTTTAATGAAAAGCATTCGGAAAAGTTCGATCAACGAAATCACCTTGCTGCGATTGTTGCATTACAATGGTATATGGAAACCCTAAAGCCAAAGGAGGCTCAGAATCAGCGCGGAGCAACGACTATTAGTGGTTTTGAAAATTTATTTAAGTTCTATTTGAAATATATTAGTGAAGTAAATCGAAGGCATGGGTTAAGCATGCCCATTGATTATAGGCAGTCTAGTGCGACTATTTATCGAATGATGGCTAAAATTCGTTCGGCGACGCATCCCATTGGGAGTACGAAAGCCTATTTGAGAGATGGTTTTTCAAGTCATTTGAAGCAAGCTGGACTGATTGACCCTCATCAAATTGGCATTGATATGCGCTTGAGTTCAGATACCAATCCGCTTGAGGTGCTACCTACCAAAGCGCGGCATTTACTTTTAGGCTTTTATGAAATGCCAAGTGGAAAATTGACGCAAGTTTTTTATAAGATGGAAGGTCATGGGTTATCTAAAGTCTCTGATTTTTTTTTACACATGAAAAAATGGGTAGAGCACAGTCAATCAGGCAAGGCGGGGATGGGATTTCGTGAAACGCGGCTGGATACTGAGGCGGTTAGGATGCTAATCGAGGAGTCTGATAAGCGGCTAATGACGAAAGGTTGGAATTTGTCGGAATCGTTTAAAAATGAATTTTTATCGTTAGGCGCTAACACTTTGACGGTAGGTTATTTTATTCAAATAATAAATCATGAACTTAAAAAACTTCATATCCATGATACGAGTTTTATCGAAGAGATTTTTGGGGTAGAGGCTGAATCGCGTATTGGATCTGAAATAAAATTGACCCCAACATCATTCCTTGTTGGATCGGCATCAGGCTGGCAAGTTTTGACGAATTTAATAAAACTCATCAATAAGGGCTCAGTTTTGACCGGTAGATAGAGTAAAACAAACCTTAGCTTGAAAAGAGCAGAGGTAATAGCCATTTTTATGAGAAGTAGTAAGGGCAGCTCTAAAAATGCTTTTGGCTTTTGCCAAAAAAGCGATTGGCCTTGTTTTTTAAAATAAACGTGCCAATGAAAAGCGCTGGCGAATTTTTCATGACCCCCCCTGCACTCATTTCATGGCTTTTAGTGGCGGTGAAGGCTTTGTTAAGTTACCTAGGGAACCTCTGATTAAGGTTTTTAACGAATGTTCGATTGTATTTTGCTAATGCTTGGTCTATTTCATTTCTTACCTCTTCTTTTTCAAGGTTAGGAAATTTTTTTAGCCATTGCTTAACAAACTGTTGCATGGATTGCTTAAATTCGTCGTATAAAATCGTAAGCTGAAGCACGGTTTTAAAAATTGCAGTGAAAGTTGTATTTTGAAAGAGACGCTAATGGCAAGTGATCGTTAGGCAGTGAGCGAATGATACTAAGAATGCAGAGTGTAACAATTTTGGAATTTGCTGAATGCTGGGCTGAACACATTGAGTGCTAGGCGATTTTTTTATGGAAAGTCACACCGTGAAGTGGTGCATTGAGTGAGTTTGAGGCAAAAAAAAGTAAAATATGCTCAGGCATCAGGACTTATGATGCCTTTATTGACCTTAATATTTTTAACGAGTGCCGTAAACCACCATCGTTTTTCCGCTTACTTCGACTAGGCCTTGCTCTTCTAGTGTTTTTAATACACGGCCGGCCATTTCGCGGGAGCAGCCAACGATGCGACCAATCTCTTGACGAGTGATTTTGATTTGCATGCCGTCAGGGTGAGTCATGGCATCGGGTTGCTTACAAAGATCCAGTAGGGTGCGAGCAACACGGCCTGTCACATCCAAAAATGCTAAATCGCCAACTTTTTGGGTTGTGTCTTTTAAACGTTTAGCCATTTGCTTGGACAGCTCGAATAAGAATTTAGGTTCAGTCTGCGAGAGGGTTAAGAATTTGTCGTAGCTGATTTCGGCAATCTCGCAGGCGGTTTTGGTGCGAATCCATGCAGAGCGCGAGTAGTTGGCGTCAAAAAGCCCCATTTCACCAAAAAAATCGCCTTTGTTGAGGTAGGCAATAATCATTTCTTTGCCTTCTTCGTCCTCTAAAAGCACCGTTACTGAGCCTTCTATGATATAGTAGAGCGAATCACTGTCATCGCCTGCGCAAAGAATGGTATTTTTTGCAGGGAATTTTTTGATGCTGCAATGTGATAAAAAGGTATCCACATTATCGATATGTTGATTGGGTTGTCGGTTCAGCAAAGCGCTATCCTCTTTATCCGTCGTTGGCAATCATTTATGGCAGTTGTCGTT
>JAPOUS010000313.1 GCA_026708525.1 Cellvibrionales bacterium | reverse complement strand
CAACACCGAGATAGATCATCAAATTACCGGTTAAGGTAAAGAGCAATACGGCTAATAAAGGGAAAGAATCCAGTGATGAAACAAAACCTTGTACAATGAATTCGTAGTTGAGATGGGGTAAAAAAGAAATCACTAACGCAGAAGACAGAATCAATGCCACCGCGATAGGTACACCCATCAATAATAAAATAAAGAATGAGCAAAAAAGCAAGGGGAATGTCATAAGGTAATCTTTACGTACGAAATGTTAGTGAGACTTGAGTTCCTGCAATTTATGCTTGAATTTTAATAACAAATGAAAAAGCGATAGTGTAAATCCAAGAAATGCTGCGACATAAAAAAACCCAAGAGATATTTCAAGTGCTGAGGATAACTGGCCTAATTGAAAGAGACGATGCGATAGCTGGAAGCTTGCGATCATCATAATAAAGCAGGTGCCAATAAAGCCGATATCGGTAAGTAGATCAAACAGGCGTTGTACCCTTGGTGACATTTTATCGATGAAAAACGTGATACGAATATGTTGTGAATGACTAACGGCATGACTAAACCCCATAAAGCACACCCAAATAAATAACAATCTGGCTAATTCTTCTGCATAGCTGATACTATTCCCCGCTGCACGGTATAGCACTTGTAATACAATGATTAAGCAGATAAGCAGGCTGCCTTTAGCTATGATAGATTTTTCGATTAATTGAAATAAGGCAGCTGTTAATTTCATATTTAAGACTTCTGTTTAATTCGGTTAATTTCTTCGATGACATGGTCGTAAAATAGGCCGCCTGCGCGATGACGCAGTTGTTTTTCAATGCTTCCTTGCATAAGCGTTTTTACACTTTCTTTAAAGCTGTTATTGGGTGTATTAATGGTTATTCGGGTAGATGAGAGCAGTTCAAGTGCGCGTTGATTTTCTTTTTGTGCATGGCTCCATTGCTGTTCAATAGCACTTTCTGCGGCTGTAACAACAATGGCTTGTTCTTCCTTCGATAGCTTCTCAAAAAACGCTTTTTGCATAAATACAATATAGTTTGTAAAGCTATGATAGGTTAAGGAGAGGTGACTCTGTCCCTCAAAAAAACGTTCATGGAAGATTGAAAATAAACTGCTTTCCTGCGCATTAATTAAGCCTTGTTGGAGCGATAAAAATACCTCACCAAAAGATAGTGATATAGGCAGTGCGCCGAGTGATTTCCAAGTTTGTATTTGCATTGGCGATGAGGCGACGCGGATTTTTAATGCAGCTAAATCCGATAGGTCATAAATGGGTTTTTGGCTGTTGGTCAGTACGCGAAAACCTGAAGCCATAAAGCCAAAACCTTTGAACCCTTTAGTTTCTAGTGGTTTAAGAAGAATATCTCGTAGTTCTTTATTGAGTAAACTTGCCTTAGCTTGCTCGAAAGAGTTAAAAAGATAAAGTGAATCAAGGGTATAGTATTCAGGGAAAATATTGGTGAGCAACATGGTTGCACCAAAAGTCATTTGTAAATTTCCCTGCTGAACAAGCATGCAGGTTTCATAGACATCGCCAAATTGCCTTGCGGGGAAAATTTTCACTTTAAGACTGCCCCGGCTTTCTCTTTCTACTTGCTCTTTAAAGGCTAGCATGGCAAGGTGAGAAGGCGCATTGATTTGGCTGTCATGACCAATATGAATGGTCGTTACACTATTTGCATTGAGAGGTAAATAGAGAAGCCAGAGAACCATGCTGAATAGAATAAATGGCGGTAACAGTTTCATCTATTCACTCCACATTCAGTTACGATACTTGCGGGATATTCGGATTACTTTGAGCGCCGTATTCATCAACCAGCATCTTAAAGCCCTGAACGATTTGTTTATGTTCAGACCCAATAGCAAATAAGGAGCAACCTTGCTTTTGCCAATAATTAATATCGTCACTTGACGGTAAAAATATGCCAATGGATTTATTAAAACGCTTACCGGCATGAATAATCTTAGTAATAGCCTCACGCACAACGGATGATCCCAATGCACGCTGACCAAGGGAGACAGCCAAGTCGACTTGACCGATAAATAATCCGTCAATTTGTGGCAACGCGGCGATTGCATCGACATTATTAAGTCCAAGCCTATCTTCGATTTGCGCTAGGATGCAGGTGTTCTGATTTTCTTGTTCCAGATGATCGGCGATCGATCGTGCAGATCCATAACCGCCAGCACGAGTGGCAAGGGCAAAACCTCTACCCGTCGAGCCATAATAGGATCTTTCGATAATGGATTGTGCTTGCTCAGGCGTTTGGACATGTGGCACAAGAATGCCGTTTGCACCGCAGTCCAACGCATTTTGAATGGCTGCACTTGAGTGGTCAGCGATGCGAACCAGTGCCTGTTGTTGCGTGGCTTTTGCAGCTAAAAGGCATAAGTCTAGCGTGCTTTTGTCGTGGGGTGTATGTTCTGTATCGATAATTAAGCAGTCGAGGCGGCAATGAGATAACACTTCGATAATATGTGGGTGGGGCGTTTTTACAAAGGTGGATAAGACGGTCTTTTGCGCGATTAGTTCTTTGAGAGTCATCTCGTTAGGTATCATACGTGCATCCATTTATCTATGTGTTTAGCAATGAGCCTAGGGCGCTCTAAAACAGACAGGTGGCTACAGTGACTTAATAGCGTCAGCTGACTGTTGGGGATGCCATGAAATAATTCGAGATGATTACTAACAGGACAAATAGAATCCTCTTTACCTGAAATAATCAGAGTAGGCGCCATGATAGAGCCTAAATGATGTAAGTAGCAGTCTCGATTCTCGAGCGCTTTTGCATGGCTCAACAGTTTTGTCATGCCGACATTTTGTGCCATGTTAGATACGAGCGGTAGCAATGCATCACGGTTGTTAGCGCATAATTGAGCAGGGATAAGTGTTTTTTCAACGGCTTTACCAATCGACTGAGATTGGCAGTCTTGAATAAATTGCCGTCGTTTTTCAGAGACATTTTCTGTCTCTGATTTCGCATTGGTGTTCATTAAAATAAGGCCTTCAATTTTCTCAGGCGCTTGTCTATGGATTTCGAGTGCAAGGATTCCTCCCATGGATAAGCCGGCCAATGTAAAGGAAGGCGTTGATATTTTTTGTAAGATGGTCTTTGCTAATGCGTTAAATGATTCTTCTTCAGGTAGATCAAAAACAAGATGGTTGATATGGTTTAACGCTGAACTGACGTCAGTGAAAAGGGAGGTGTCACACAATAACCCTGGAAGCCAAACGATGGTTTTTTGTTCGGTATTCATATGTTGATACTCTTAGGAACTCGACCTGTAAACGCTATGCGCGTATATGTAGCACCCATGCGCTATCCATTTCGGATCGTAAATGGCAGTCGTTATCTTTAGGGATGC
>JAPOUS010000056.1:2580-3387 GCA_026708525.1 Cellvibrionales bacterium | reverse complement strand
TTACTATTATCTCTCCACTTTGAATTACTTGAATAGATAAGGGGTAATCATCTTTTCAACGCTGAGAGAATCCCGTATTTAAATGCTCATAAAAGTGTTTACTAAGTCTTGAAGGAACCCCGCCACTAGACAGTAAATCTGGCGGTATAGGGTAGTTAATAAAAACATCATATTGATCCTGCCTAACCAAAGCACGGTTAAAATGTTCTGTGGCCTTGGTATATTCGGCATCTGTAGCAAAGTTGCTCTTGATGGGAGGTATTTTCATATTATAATTGTAATTGTGCAGCCCGAAGGTTCCTTTTTGGGCCTTACCCCAAGTATCGACATCGGCAGAAATTTCCCGACTGCCTAGATAGAAGTATTCAATATCTTTTGCTGTTATTTGATACTCCTGGCCTTTGGATTGCCTTATACTAAACTCAGCAAATTCATCGGCCAATGATCTCCCTGGCACAGTAGTCATTCGCATTTCATTAAATAATGACCGTAATTTTTCAGAACTCTCTCGACCAACAAGCTTTATAAATTCATCCTCAGACAAACTCTCAAGGGGTTTTTCACTTTTTTTCACACTCAGATGGCTTAACAGCTCTTGAACTGACTCATCATTGGAGTAATGATTTATCATAAAGTCTTCAAGTTGATCAAGGGTCGATTTGAACTCCTTAAATTTTTCTTGACGAAAAGCGTTTGTTAAGGTCGCACCATTTGGTACGGTAGATGGATTAGCGTGATGCCGTAAAATTTCAATATCATCAAACTTTGCCGTAACAATTAATTCAGATAGGTAGGCATAGCCTTCTT
>JAPOUS010000056.1:0-2570 GCA_026708525.1 Cellvibrionales bacterium | reverse complement strand
ACGGCAGAGATTCTAGTGCCGATTGAAATTCAGTTTCTGGAAAAGCAGCAAGATCGATTTTTTTTACAACTGCCAACTCAAAGCGCGATTGAGCATTATTTAATCGCGTTTCTTTTATAAATGGCTTGGCAATACTGGTTGGTAAAAAATTAGGCTCTATAGTTACCAAGCCCAAATCTGATTTGTGTTGGTATTTTATCAAATCTTTTATTAATACCGATGGTGCACTATTCCGTTTAGCAAGTTCATCAAGGTATCGTCTGGGTAGCTTTGAAGCTAGTTGGTTGAGTGGAATAAAGCCTGTCTGGGTACTGGATTTACCCTTCATATTAACAGGTTTACCATCGTATCCATTGGCAATACGTTGATAACCGATATCTTCGACTGGTCGAGAAATGGCAATAAACTTACGACGCTTTAGCGCTAATAGTAGATCTTTAACTTTCGGTATCAGTGTACTTTTTTCAATGGAATCAAAAAATGTTTTTGTACTTTTTTCTTTAATGGCTTGGCCAAAGAGCTGACGGACATTCGCTTGATCAGTTGCCGACTGATCAGCAATTTTTGCTGCTATCTCTGCCTCCCAAAGCTTAAGTGCTTGTACTTGATTTTCTTGAGAGTACTCTACTTCCTTGCGGATTTTACCTAAGTTAATCAGTTCCTGTTGCAACTGCTGTCGAACCTTTGGCTGGTTTTCATATAGGGTGATCTGATCAGATAGAAATTTCGCATGGGTTTTAAATGCATCTGTCTCCTTATCCATGACCACGTTAGAAAAAATATTGATATCTTCGTGCTCATAGGGTTCTTTTTGGGAAAGCTGAATAACCTCTTGAGTATCTGAGCCATGATTAGCTCTCGGTTTTTTTGAAATATAGGAGGTTAATACTTCAATAAATTTCTGTCTCTTAGGAGATAAAACAGTCGACGCCGTTTGATTGACTTTACCAGGTTTGACATAGGTGTAGACTTGATTGTATTTAACTTGTGAGGGAAGTTCAGAGGCGGGGACTTTTCGTAAGTTTTGCCTCGCCTGATTGACGTCTATTCTATCCGTATTGTTAGCTTTATATGTATTACCATGCAAGACTGTTTTTTCAATGAAAAACTCATCGGATGGATAACTTTCTACACCGCTGTTTGTATTAAAACAAATACCTGGTTTTTCATCTTTAGGGGCTTCTGTCAACTTATCGTTAACAACCAAACAGGAATAATAACTCGAAAATTCTTCATCTTTTTGCTGAATCGTTTGGGTCGATTTTTTTTGGGTACAAGCAAGCTGGAAAAGTACAATTCCTACAAAAATGATTTTACCAAGCCCGCATTGAAGCGTTGTTTTTCCTTGCATAATGTCTTCCCTCCTCAATTCAATAAACACATTAAGTATAGAAAATATTTGATATATTAATAAAAAGTAGAAACCTAGAAACGACAGCCTCTATGCGTTATGGGCATGACTGTGATATAAATCATCAAGATCAATTGGAGGAATTGTTATGGCATCGATCTTACACAGAATTGAGCACTTAGGTAACAAAATCCCTAATCCCAGTTTATTATTTCTATGCCTATGTGTTTTTATTATCATCATTTCCGCTTTATCTGACGCCCTAGGCATCAAAGGGTTCAACCCTGTATCTCAAGAAACTCTGCATGCAAAATCCTTGCTTTCAGCGGAAGGACTGAGATTTATGATGACCTCCATGGTCACCAATTTTACTCAATTTGCACCCGTGGGTACGGTTTTAATAGCCATGCTTGGGCTAGGTATCGCTGAAAAATCAGGGTTGCTGGATTATTGGTTAACACGCATAGTTGAAGCCGCAAACGATCAGTGGTTAACCTTTATTGTGGCCTTTGCTGGCATTCTATCAAGTATGGCTGCGGACTCAGGCTACGTTATCCTGCTGCCACTAAGCGCACTGTTGTTTAAATCGGCAGGCAGGCCACCAATCGCCGGCATTGCGACAGCCTTTGCAGGTGTCTCAGGTGGCTTTGGGGCTAACTTACTTGTCGGCCCCTTTGACGCTATTTTAGCCGGCATATCCACAGAGGCACTGCATTTAGTTGAGCCCGGGCGAGATGTTAGCCTTACTAGCAACTGGTATTTTGCGGCTTTTTCAAGTGTATTACTCGCAATTATTATCACGACAATCACTGAACTGCACTATGGCAACAAGACAATAAAATGTTCAACCAACAACCACTCATCGAGTGAAAAAACCAAAGGGGACACTCAATACCTTTTTTTAGCATCAATCATTTACATTACTTTGCTAGCTATTCTCACCTTACCCCAGAATGCACCTTTACGTAACCCGCTAACGGGGGCGTTAGATAACTCACCTTTTATTCATGCAATTGTTATTTTTATTGCGCTTTATTTTGCTATGGTTGGGGTGATATTTGGTTTAAGAAATTCGACTTTTAACAATGCTACAGATGTTATTCATGCGATGGAAGATACGCTATCAAGCATGGGCGGATACCTTGTCTTAATGTTTTTTGCCGCCCAATTTGTTGCTTATTTTAATTGGTCGCAATTGGGTATTATTATCGCAACCAAC
>JAPOUS010000322.1 GCA_026708525.1 Cellvibrionales bacterium | reverse complement strand
ATTAGCCTGTGACTTTTTATGGTAAAAAACACGTTATTTAATTTCGTTACAGAGTCCGAAAGCAATTTTTAGAGGTGCCCTTAATATCATTGTTATGTTTAATGAAGGCATTAATTTTTTCATTATCATTTTTGAGCTTCGCTTGCTTATCGACAAGCTCCTGATTTTTCTTATTGAAGTCTGCTTCAGCCTTATTTAAACCTTTCCATTTACTATTCAGATATTTTTCGTAATTATCACAGGAATTTTTTTTTATTTCTAGACATTTTTTATTTTCTTTAAAACTTTCATATTCATCATTAAATTTTTTTTCTTTTTCTTTTATGAGTTTAATTTTATGTCCAATCCTTTCACTTGCCTTATTAATTTCCTCTTCGTTCACTACTAAATCCTGTCTTTTATTGTCTAAACTTATGATTTTATTTTGATCACGGTATTTTCTTAACCACCCCAAGATACCCTTATAGCGCGGGTCATTTTCTTGAGTAATTGGTGTTTCGCTTTCTTGATTCCCAGCAGACTCATTCTTTTCAATGGTTTTTTTATTTACTACCTCTTCAACCTCACGTTTTAACCCTTTCTTAGGTGTCTCATTCTTAGTTTCACCTTCGGGAGTATCAGATGAGGGGGGATTCTGCTGGGGCACTACTTGCTGATTTTCTGGGCCTTCAGGCGCATCATTAAAAAATTTATTTTTAACGAGCATACCAAATAAACCCACGCCAAAACCACCTGCGAGACCAACTAAGCCCGACAAGAGGATTGTAGAATATTTAAGTTGACTTTTGCTACTCGGCTTTGGGGAGGCTTTAACAGAGTCCACCTGCCCTAGCACGCCAAGCATAATAAATGCGCTAAATATAATCGACACACCCAATTGCTTTAAATAACTTTCCACAACTGCAACTCCAATAGAATTTTTTGTGCTTTTTTGAAGTCGCTATTTTTTTTAAGTTCAAATAATAAAATTACGATTAATTAACGCTAAAAATTCAGTTTTTATACACCCAAGTTAGCTCTCTTAAACTCACACACTAAAGTTAGTGTATTGAATTTTCGTTAAATTACTCTATTGGCACCTCCTTCGCTATTTATCCTATTCAGGGCATGATGCTCTTTGATTCACTGCTCAAAAAACTCAAGGAACCTCTTAGTCTTTTTTTAATCTAAACTTCAAAAGAATAAGGGCTAATTCATGAATGCCGAGGTCACCTTGTTTGAGCAATTCAGCAATATCTCCCACCGCTTTTTACAAGAGGGGTGGATGACTCATGTCGAAACATTTGCCATTAATTTCATCGTTGCAGGGCTTATCTACTGGATTGGGTCATTCATCATCAATCTGCTTCTTAAAGGCTTTCATCGCGTTGCAAAAAAAAGGCGCATGGATGTCGAATTACAACATTTTTTAGATGGCATTATCCGGATTGGACTCAAGTTTGCCCTGATTATTATTGCCTTAAGTGAACTTGGGATAGATACCACCTCATTACTTGCTGTATTTGGAGCAGCAGGCCTAGCCATTGGATTAGCGCTCAAAGATTCTTTATCCAACGTTGCCTCTGGCGTCATGTTAATTTGGACGCGCCCTTTTCGTATTGGTCATTTGGTTGAAATTGGCAAGGCTCGTGGTTTCGTTGAAAAAATAACTCTTTTTAATACAACGCTCAGAACACCGGACAACAAGCAAGTCACCATTCCCAATGCCAAGATTCACCAAGATACTATTATCAATTACTCCGCTAATGCCACACGTCGAGTCGATATTATCATCGGCATCAGTTATGACGATGACGTTCAACAAGCAAGGCAGCTCATCCTCCAAGTCATTGAAAAGAACACTTATACAAATAAAGAACCCGCCCCTGTCATCGCCGTCAGCGAACTCGGGGATTCGAGCGTGAATATATTAGTAAGAGTCTGGACGGCCAAAGAAACCTACTGGGAAACCAAGTGGTCACTGATTGAAGGCATTAAATTGAGCTTTGATGAGCAAGGAATTTCGATCCCCTATCCTCAGCGAGATATTCATCTGATACAAAATAATCTAAATAATCAAGAATAGCAGTAATGCACCAAGCAATAAGCGGTAGATGACAAAAGGCAAAAAACCAATTTTCTCAATAAATGCTAAAAACCAATGGATGCATAAATAGGCACTGATGGCTGATGCAGCAACCCCTAGCGCCAACATTGACCAGTCAACACTAGGTAGATTTAAACAATCAATCAATTTAAGCAAGGTAGCTGCCAAAATCAGGGGGATGGATAAGAGAAAAGAAAACTCAGCGCCGGTGTGTCGATTGACTCCTAGCAATAGCGCCATTGTCATAGTAATTCCAGAGCGTGAAACGCCCGGTATCAATGCTAAACACTGTGCAAGACCAATCAGCAAGGCAATTTTTAGTGTAATGGTTTTATCAGATCTTGCGTTACTGTCTGCCCACCAAAGTAATAAGCCAAACACAATGGTGGTCACAGCGATAATCCAGACTTGCCTCAGTGCTTCTTCAAAATAAAGGTTCACAATAAACCCCACTATCACAGCAGGCATAGTCGCTAAAACAATTTGCCACGCCAAACGGCCATCAGCATCTAATGGCTGGCCCTTGGCTTGCCCCAGCACAGAACAAATCATTGCGCCTATTTTTTGGCGAAAATACAGCATGACTGCCAACAGCGTGCCAAAATGTACAGCCACATCAAAGAGTAAACCTTGATCTGTCAGGCCAAACAACTTAGATGGTAAAATTAAATGTGCCGAGCTTGAAATGGGCAGGAATTCGGTGATGCCCTGAATTATCGCTAAAATAAGTACATTCAAAGGTTCCATAAGGACGCTCTAGGATTTTTTTTGCTGCTCTTCGAGCGTTTTCCAGCTGGATTTGTCACGAAGATAAATAGGGCTTGCGTTAAGTGCTGTTTCTGTTTTCCCCTCAATCACCGCCCTTCTCGCCAAACTTATCAACGCATTGGCACTGGGTTCTATAGGCTCAATGGACAAATTAGGAAATAAATGCTGCGCATCACCGATTACGGGCAAAAGGACATCTGACAAACTCGAATCTCTTTGAGAGAAAATTTTATCCTCATAGCAAGGATTAATAGTAATCTGCCTATGGTTGTTACTTGTGTCATTTGCATAACATCCATAATAAACATCCCCCATACGGGCATCCATCAATACAGAGACTTTCTTTTCCGAAGGATTTTTTTCAAAAAAAGTTGCCGCAATCACCTCGAGACTACTCAATGAAATCACAGGTTTTTGCACAGCATACGCTAAACTTTTGGCAGCCGAAGCAGCTAAACGAATCCCGGTAAAGGAGCCTGGGCCTGCCGAATAGGCAATAGCATCCAATGCCTCTAAGGGTAGATTCGCCTCCTCCAATAATTGATGAACAAAATTAAGTAAGTGCTCACTATGTGATCGACTGCCTGAAGTAGAGCGTTCGTAGGATTGATTATTCGCATGAAGTGCAACCAAACAAAGCTGGCTTGAGGATTCTATGACTAACAGATTCATTCTGACGCCTTGGCAACAAAAGGCAGTACGCTATCAATTATCATTTGAATGTGGTCATCACTATCATTTAGACAGGGAATAAGTCGCAAACTTTCACCGCCTTTTTCAGTAAAATAGCCTTTATTTTCGATCGCAATTTCTTCAAGGGTTTCAAGACAGTCCACTGCAAATGACGGACAAATGACATCAATGATTTTTTTATTTGTCATAGCTAACGATTTAACTATTTCATCGGTATAAGGCGTTAGCCATTTTGCTCGCCCAAGACGCGACTGAAAACTTACTGTATATTGATCAGAGGATAATCCCAAGTTAAGCACTAAAGCTTTTGCCGTCTCCAAACATTGCTGGTAATAAGGGTCACCTTTTTCTCGATAACGCTCAGGCACCCCATGAAAAGAGACCACTAAATGTTCGCCTTGGCCTGCTTTCTCCCAAAACTGCTTGACTGAATTAGCTAGCGCGGCTTGATAAAGCGGCTTTCGATAATAATCTTTAATGATATGAATATCTAAGCATTCCCGCTGCTTAAGCTGAAACGTCGAGACCTGATCATAAATTGATGACGTAGTCGCACAGGAATATTGTGGATACAAAGGCAGCAGCACAATCTTATCAACTAAATCCTGGTATTTACTTAACTGTGATTTAATCGATGGCTCACCGTAGGTAAAAGCATAATCTACCACAACCCCTTTATCTTTTAAGCAAAGGCTGAGTTTTTTCACCTGTGATTGAGTATAGAGTCTTAAGGGTGATTCACCGTATTGATCGAAAAGTGCTTGGTAATTTTTAGCAATGCTTTTCGGCCTGAAGGGAAGAATAAAGCCATTTAAGATGCACCACCAAAGCGGCCTTGGCACTTCAACGACACGAGGATCACTTAAAAAGGGCTTTAAAAACGCCCTAACCGCCTGTTTTGTCGGCGCTTCAGGGGTTCCTAAATTACAGATCAACAGTGCCGTATGGGGCTTCATTGGCTTACCTTTTGGGTTAGCTAAGTGCGTTTAATACTTTTTCAGTGATGGATTCAACACTGCCTGCCCCCTCGACTTTCACATAGGTCGGCGCGCTTTCGGTAGTTAAAGACTGATAAAAGCCAACCAAAGGTTCGGTTTGCTCATGATAAACTGCTAAACGCTTGCGGATAGTCGCTTCTTGGTCATCTTCGCGCTGCACCAGATCATCACCGGTTTCATCATCTTTGCCTTCAATTTTTGGTGGGTTATGAGTGACGTGATAGACACGGCCCGATGCTTCATGTACACGTCGGCCAGATAAACGGCTAACAATGGCTTCATCGTCAACGGCGATCTCAACCACAAAGTCCAAATCAACACCTGCATCAACCATTGCCTCAGCTTGCGGGATTGTGCGCGGAAAACCATCAAACAAGAAGCCATTTTTACAATCATCTGCTGCAATACGCTCTTTGACCAAAGCGATAATGATATCATCAGATACCAAGCCACCCGATGCCATCACATCTTTGACTTTAAGGCCCAATGGGCTTTCGGCTTTAATAGCTGCACGCAACATGTCGCCGGTTGAAATCTGAGGAATATCGAATTTCTGGCAAATAAATTGGGCTTGCGTACCCTTACCTGCGCCGGGGGCGCCCAATAGAATTAAACGCATGTCAGAAGACTCCATGAGTAAGTTTATGTTGGCTTGCCACCAAACCATGTTCCTAAAGTGACTAAACCCGCATTATTTTTAGTGCCCGGAAGATTACCTGTTTGTTGACTGCATCACAAGAAAAATTTTATTCTCGCTCACTTTCCTGACGCACAACTGCTTGATTTTTAACCGCTAAAGCTGCTTCACTGTCTACGCCGAGCTGTCTTGCAAAGTCGGCCACCTCAAACAATAACTCCCCTACTAGTACCTGAGGGGACTGCTCTTCTCCCGGGTCGGTTAATTTATCTAGCAGATCAATCATTTCGGCTTTTTTATCCTCGAGGCTAGTTACGTTTTGCAAACGTTTTTGGATTTTATAAGCTCGAATAAGCGCTGGTAACGCGGCTGGAATATCATCAAACTGCCTAGTCTGTTTTTTGTTTTTACGCTCTTCTTGTTTGATGACCTCCCACTGCGCTTTAACATCCTCCTCACTCAACCGCGTTTGGGTGGGTTGATGCAAATCGCCAGTTGGAAAAACATGTGGATGTCTGCGTACCAATTTTCTCGTTAAGCCATCGACGATATCATTAAAATCAAAATCGCCTTGCTCATCAGCCATCTGTGCATAAAACACGGTTTGAAATAATAAATCGCCCAGCTCTTCTTTAATATGGGCCATATCGCCTACTTGTATCGCATCAAACAGCTCGTAAGCTTCTTCCACTGTACAATGAGAGATACTTTTAAAATCTTGCTTCGCATCCCATGGGCAGCCAATATCCGGATCTCTTAATGTCTGCATTAATTTAAGCAAATCCCTCAATTCAAAACCTGCTTCTGGCAAAATACACCTCCTAATACCCTACCCACGCAAGGGATCTTCGGGCTAGATTGCCAAACTATCGATAAAAATAATACTGGATTTTACCGCATCATTACGAGAAAAATCTCTAGAGTAAATCATAAACACATCTTGAGTGATCGTAACTTCATCTTCAACCTGATATAGATAACCATCCTTTAAGGGCACCTCTAACAAATTGCTTTGGTTTATTTGACAGAATCCAAAGCAATTTGTTAGAGGTGCCATAGAGATTAGAGATGTACGATATTAATACCTCACCCACCTTGATTTCTATAGTAACCGACGCTACTTATGGGCTTAATGGCACGATCAAGTGACAACTAATTTCTTCGATTTTATCCTTTAGGTTGGTTAACTCCTCATGTTTTTTCTGTTGTTCATTTAAAGAATTGTTGAATTTTTTTTGGATACGTTCCAGTGTAAGTATTGAGGACTTTTTATCTAAAAAATTATTAGCAGTTTTTTGATAAGTATCGATGCAATCTCCATAACAGTTTTTAAGAAGGCGGGTCCAATTACCAATGTCCCGCTTTATGGCTCCCATTTCGTTTATTATTCCTTGACTAATTAAATGATGACATGTGTCCAGGGTAATATCATGATTTGCATTAGTTAATATGTTCTCACTAATAATTTCGCTATACGCATTCTGCATTTTTTCCGCTAACTGATCACTAATAACCTTCTCTTCATTTATAATATCCCCAATTTCTTTTGCTCTCGTTTTCACTTCTTTCCTAACTTTATTAAGATTCTTTAAACCACCAAATAAGCCTTTTGCAGTAACTTTTGCAGTAACTTTTGCTAATTTACCCAACCCTCGAGTCGAACTACCTCCTGTAACACCGTGCCCTATTACTGCTGCCGCCCCTGCCGCCCCTGCAACCCCTAAAGTTACTGGATTAGTTAGTATCGCAGCAAGAATTACCGCAACGGCAAATGACACCCCAGCCTGAGCCAAAGATTGCTTTATAGATTCACTTTTGCATGCCTCTGCAAATACCAACTTTTTCTCCTCAAAAAAGCTTTTAAGCGCATAAGGGTTTCTTCTCTTCTCAAAACAAAAGCCATGTTCACTTACTTCATCTAAGAACTCTTTCATGTTTTTTGCATTTTCTTCGTCATCCTTTGAATCATCCATCTTCCCAAGCTCTTTAGTATCGTCCATTGGGGCTTTTAAAGTACTGATAAGTTGATGATTTGCAGCGACAAAAGATTGGTCACAAGCCAGTTGTGCAAGCTTAGTAGATTCCTTACAAATGTCCTCCGGAAACTTGTCGCTTATATCCTTAGCTATTTGCAGCCGAGTAAATTCCTTACTTTGTAGATGAAGTTCTTTTATCTGCTCTCTTACTTTCTCATCTAGACTAGTAAAGTCAGAATTAATCACATGATTAAAATTCTTATAGGCCATTGATTCATTATAATTACCAGTCAGGGTATTCTTTGTAAACGAATCAGAGCTTCTCTTTAAAGATGAGACGGCTTTCGTTAGTAGATCCTTATAAATTTCTAAAAATTCATCTTCATACTTTTTAATTTTATTGTCCTGATCTGTCAATTCTTTTTTCATTTCAGTTATGACTTCATTATCCTCTTTCTTCTTTTTCTTCTTACTTTTTCTTTCCTTTGACGTCTCAGCATTTTCAAATTTTCTAATTTCAAGTTCTATTTGTTTTTTTTCCTCACATATCGATCCCATGCCAGAAATCAATGTTAATATTCTAAATACATAAGTCTTATCGATGTAATCGTTATATATTTTAGAGAGTGCGTCAAATGATTTAACACCAGACGCGTTTTCTAATTCCTTAATATAAGTGTTTTTCGAACCTTGTTCTTCCTTTAACATACTAGCTGCGTAATTACTAGGAATTTCTTTTTGCAATGTTGATTTAATTTTACCGTCAAAGTTCTTCATGTCAGAAAGTTTCGAACTGGCATTAATTTCCTCATCAAGGACTGAGTCATTTATTTCGTTTATATTATCTACGAAAGATCTACATATCTGATTTTTTATTTCCTTAGCAAAGTTTTGCAATCCTATTTGTTCATCGTCCACCTTGACTCCACTCGCTTTTATTGCCTTTTTAACCACATCAGATTCGCTTGTATTCTTATTTATCGATCGCCAATCATTTTCAATAAAAAATATGTCACCAGTTATGAACTGACTGGGTTCCGGTTTATTGTTTTGAATAACCAAATCCTCTTGATCTTTGCCTATGGAACTCTTCAAATACTCATTATCAGAACCATTAGCTTCCAAACCCATTAACTTATTAGGCTTAACAGGCAATCTAGGCTTATTAACAGACAATGTAGGCTTAGGCTTAACAGGCAATGTAGGCCGCACACTAGGCTTAGGCCGCCTCATGGTTTGTGTCGTGCTCATGGCTGTATTTTTTACACTGTGGTTGTTTGACATAGTGTCAACAGCCTCTATTTGGATATTTGATAGGAAATCTATTTTTCTTTGCATATTGTCGATTTTACTACCTGCATGCGTCATAACTGGGACAACTCGGCATCCTTTAAGAGGGGGCGCCTTAAAAACTTGGGTCTCAAAATCTTGCTCACCATTAACCACAAAGTACAAGTTCACATTTTTCCCAGCATAGCCGCCCGTCGTTGACTGTATGATTCGGTCTATTTCATGGTACGTATCTCCTGATAATTGTGTACCAGGCATATCAGCAAGGACGAGCCCAGTATACGGTGATTCTTCTTCTTTTCCGTACTTGATTAATATATGTATTGGAGTGTCTGAAAACTGTGAAGTCCTCTCTATTCTTTCAGTAATCTCTTTAAATTTTTTTTGTATGTCTTTAGGATTTTCACTTTCAAAACAAACTTTAGGAACACTGCCAACTGCTTGTCTTTTGATTGTATATCTTTTTTCTTCAGGCAATTCTTTTTCCCTAACATGAAGATATGTTGGACATCTTGTACCTACACCCTGTTGCTTAACCGTTAAATCAGCACCCGCAATCCTATCAAAAGTTGAACTCTTACCCGATGATTGAGCGCCCACTAAAAGCATCTGAACCTCTACACCTTTTCCATCTTTTCCATCTTTTCCATCTTTTTCATCTTTTCCAATTTTTAAACCCAATTCTTTCAATTTGCTGCTACATTTAAGAATGGTTGCGTAGATTCCTGGATTATTCATTTCCCTCCATCTATCTGTTCCAATAGCATTGGATTGAGTAGATATAAAAATAAATACAACCATTAAAATGGGATTATTAACTATTAATTTATTTGCTTCACGAAAAAATACACACAATAAATAATACATATCTGACTACTTAAGACACTTGCTTCACTAAAACAGTTGATAAAAAATATACCGATAAGTTTCAATAAATAACGTACAAAGTATAATTAGATGTATTTTTTATATGTTATTCTGGTAGATAATTGTCAGCTTCAGTGGCAAGGTAAATTATTCACAGAAAGGCAGCTAATCGAAAATAATAGTTATTCTATAGTGAGAGATGTCAACGCAGCTATCATAAGTTTGGACGCCACCCTTAGAGCATTCACACCATATTGCAAACATTTGAAAAGCGCCTTAAAATCATACTAGAAGGCGATGGCATGATATATCAGATACCCAAGTTGTGGCATAGCAAAGATTAAGAGCATTAAAATGTCGCCCTCCTTGCGATCACTATGCAGCCAATGCTTCGCATGCTGACCAACAGAGTAAGCATAAAGTAAGCACGTTAGACAGCACAACTATCAGCTTTATTTGACGATTAATAATATTGATCAGACAAAATGACCTGGCCAACTCAACAAATGGTATACGTGAGCGCTTACATAAGACCATTTTAAGAGCACCTCTAAAAATTGCTTTTGGCTTCTGTCAAAAAAGCGATTGACCTTGTTTTTTAAAATAAACGTGTCAATTATAAGGGGTGGCGTATTTTCATCACCGCCCATTCGGGTACTAATTTCTAGACTTATAGCAGCGTTGAAGGTTTTGTTAAGGTGTCTAACCATTAACGACAACCTTCGCCTTACTAAAAACCCTGAAATTCAGCGGAGAACCGCAAAATTATTTTTTAGAGATAATTTTAAACTAAGACATTATTGAACATAGCGATAAGTTCGAATCACATTCGGCAACTGATCGATTTTTGCCAAGGTTTTACTTAAGCTTTCAATACCCGCCACTTCTAGCGTTAATTGCATATCAGCAACATTACTGGATTGATTGGTTAACGTTTGCATCGATAACACATTGGTTTTTTCGTTAGCCAGCAATAATGATATATCGCGCAACAAGCCAGAGCGGTCATAAGCCTCTACTCGAATATCCACAGGGTAGGAGTGTTGAGGTCGATTACCCCAGCTCACTTCGATAATGCGTTCAGACTCCTGTTTTTGCAGAGTTAAAAATTGATTACAATCTTGCCTATGAATAGTTACACCTCGGCCAACTGTTACATAACCACCAATGCGATCACCTGGCAAAGGCTTACAGCAAGCCGCCATAGTAGTAAGCATGTTGCCTGTGCCATCGATATAGACTTCGCCAATCTTGCCAGATTCTGGCAAGGTTTTTTTCATTAATGGTAATTCAGGCTCAAGATCCGTTTCAAATAACGACTTTGCCGCTCTAAGAATCGACCCCATCCCCATATCACCAGAACCAACGCTGGCAAACATATCGTCTACCGTCTGAAAACCTAGATTTTCAGAAATAGCTTTATAGTCAAAGCCGCTGAGTGACAGCCGTTTAAACTCTCGCTCGAGCAAGGTTCGGCCAGTGGATATATTTTGATCACGGTCGCGCTGTTTAAACCAATAACGTACCTTAGCCCGCGCTCGATTAGTTTTTAAATAGCCAAGGGTTGGCCTTAACCATTCACGATTCGGCTCAGCTTCGGGGCCAGTGATTATCTCAACTTGCTGGCCGTTTTCTAGAGGATAAGTTAACGGCACAATGCGACCATTCACTTTTGCGCCTCGACAACGGTGGCCAATTTCGGTATGCACACGGTAAGCAAAGTCTAAGGGTGTCGCCCCAGTTTGCATCTCGATCACATGGCCTTTAGGCGTAAAGGCATAAATTTGGCTGGATTCCAGCTCGGTTTCCCACTCATTAGCGATGTGCGATAAACTCTCTGAATCTTCGGATTCATCAATCACGCGCTTTAACCAAGCGATTTTTTCTTCGTAATCTCGTGCAGAACCGCTCGCGCCATCAGCGCCTTTATATTGCCAATGCGCACAAACACCAAACTCTGCCTCTTGGTGCATAGCGTGAGTACGAATTTGCACTTCTAAGATTTTGCCGCCTGGCCCAAAAACAGCGGTATGCAAAGAGCGGTAGCCATTCTCTTTAGGTAAAGCGATATAATCATCAAATTCGTTAGGTATCGCTTTCCAGAGGGTGTGCACAATGCCCAACACGGAATAACAATCACGGATATCATTAACCAAGATACGAACCGCACGAATATCGTATACTTCCGAAAAATCAATGCGTTTGCGCTGCATTTTTCGCCAAATACTATAAATATGCTTGGCTCGCCCAAACACATCGCCTTGGATACTGGCTTGGGTCAATTCATGATTCAGCTGAGAAGTGACTTCATTAATGAACTGCTGACGATCCAAGCGCCGCTCATCCAATAGCGTTGCGATGCGCTTGTAGGCATCAGGATCAATATAGCGAAAACTTAGATCTTCCAGCTCCCACTTGATATGGCCAATCCCTAATCGATGAGCAAGCGGCGCATAAATTTGAAAAATCTCTAATGCGACCTTTTGGCGGCGACTTTGCTTATTTTTTACTGCACGAATGGCACAGGTTCGCTCGGCTAATTTAATAAGCGCCATACGCACATCATCAACCATAGCCACCAACATTTTTCGGGCATGATCGGACTGTGCTGATTTTTGACCTAAAACCTTAGTGCTGGATATCGCTGCTTTTGATCCGCTAATTGCCGCCATTTTTAACACACCCTCAATAAGGTGGGTAACGGCTTGACCAAAGACGTCATCAACTTCACTTAATGATAAAGCCCCTTCTCTTACACAACGGTAAATCATCGCAGCAATCAGAGTATTCTCATCCAAATTGAGGTCGGTGAGAATCTCTACCATTTCAAGCCCTGTTAAAAAGCGGCTATAGCCTTCGCCCCAATGCATCATGGCTTCTTCGTCAGTATTTTCAAAGCGGCGCGCTAGCTCGGCTGCTTTCATCAACTGATCATGAGAAATTTTTGCATTGTCCCGAATAGGCAGTCGCGCTATCCAGCGCGCAATATTCACTTCGCCTGCTTCATCCAAAGGATAAGCATCTCTTACCTGTACCATAAAAGAGAAAACCCGATATTAATCAAAAACCCCGGATGACAAATAACGATCACCACGGTCACAAATAATAGCAACGATTACTGCATTTTTTAATGACTCTGCCAGTTGCAAAGCGGCCCAAACAGCCCCGCCAGATGAAACCCCTGCGAAAATCCCTTCTTTTTTGGCCATAAGCCGCATCATATCTTCCGCATCCGCCTGCTCAATGGTCATGATTTGATCTAGTGCCTCAGGCGCGTAAAAATCCGGACGATAATCCTCAGGCCACTTTCTGATGCCCGGAATCGCGCTGCCTTCCGTTGGTTCCAGACCGACAATTTGCACCTTAGGGTTTTGTTCCTTTAAATACTTACCTGTCCCCATAATGGTGCCTGTCGTGCCCATTGAACTCACAAAATGGGTGACCGTTCCGCTTGTCTGCTGCCAAATTTCAGGCCCTGTGGATATATAGTGCGATTCCGGGCAATGAAGATTCGCAAACTGATTAAGCACTAAGCCTGTGCCTTCGCCTTGCATTTTTAATGCCAAATCACGCGCACCTTCCATTCCCTCCTCTCGAGTGACCTCAATTAAGGTTGCACCATAAGCCCGCATCGCCGATTTTCGCTCGCTGGTTGCATTTTCTGGCATGATGAGGATCATATTGAACCCTTTAATAGCCGCCGCCATTGCCAGTGCAATCCCGGTATTACCTGAGGTTGCTTCAATCAGGGTATCCCCAGGCTTAATGTGGCCAGCTTTTTCAGCTGCATCAATCATATGGTACGCCGGTCGGTCTTTCACCGAACCTGCTGGGTTATTGCCTTCCAGTTTAACGAGGATTTGGTTATTCACACCAGCGGTTAAACGTTGCAGTCGAACGAGTGGTGTATGACCAATACAGTCATTAATGGTTGGGAATTCAACTTTGCTCATAAAAAACAACTTACGATTTGAATTATTGATGAAATGAACTTGTGCAGTTGGACTATCTTTTGCACTATTAAACAGTTTACTTAAAACTGTTATTATAAACCTAAGAATAAAAAGAAATCATGTTCAAAGGCATCCGCGCTCAAGTTATCTTTTTGAGTATTATACCACCTGCACTTATTGCGATCTCGATTGGGGTATATCTGAATGTCTCTTATAATCAGGATTTGATGGCCTTTTTTCAAAGCCACGGCGAATCTTCGGCACGGCAAATTGCTCAAATGGCAAAGATTCAGCTGCTTGAATCTCACATCACCACTGTACCAGACCAAAAAAAGACACTACAACGCATGACAAACCTGAGTCTTGAAGAAAAAGGTTTACGCAGCATTTGTCTATTTAACCATCAAGGTGAAGTACTCGCGCACTCAGGTCCCAAGCTCTATTTTAAACATAAAATTCGCGAGGCCGTGGACGACAAAACCCCAACACAGCCCCTATTTTTTCGTGACAATGAAATCATCGCTTTCTTGCAACCCATTAATTTTGGTGAATCGACACGAGAAACCCATTTTTTTAATCAGCAAACACAAGCTCCACTTGGCTGGGTGATTTTGGAATACCATACTGGACAATTTAATCTTCAGCGGTACCACCAAAACTTCAAACAAAATATTATTCTGTTTTTAGCCTTTATGATGTCCATTTTATTTGGCTTTTTATTTTCACAACGCCTTAAGGACGATTTAACGCAAATCAAACAATCCATCAAACGATTCTCAGATGATGACTCCGTCAATGAAAATATGCGATTCTCTATCAAAGAAGTCGAAACCATAGGCGAAGACCTTAAAAAATTAGCTAAAAAGAAAAAATCCGAATTTGATGAGCTGCGCTTAAACGTTGAACTCACCTCAAGCGACCTGCAAGAAACCATAGAAACCATCGAAGTGCAAAATATCGAGCTCTCTATGGCACAAAAAGAAGCTATCGAAGCAAGCCGCATCAAATCTGAATTCTTAGCGAATACCAGCCATGAAATACGCACGCCGCTGAATGGCATTATTGGCTTTACCCGCATTTTATCAAAAACGCCCTTAACTTCTTCACAAATGGAGTACTTGGAAACGATTCAAGTCTCATCTGAAGGCTTATTAACCATCATCAATGATATTCTCGATTTTTCAAAAATCGAAGCAAACAAGCTTGAATTAGATAATACCCCCTTCACTCTTCGTAAAACGCTTGAAGAAGTCATTAGCCTTCTGGCGCCTCAGGCCTACGACAAAAACCTAGAAATCACACTGCTAGTTTATCAAGATGTACCGAATCAATTGATAGGCGACCCAACCCGTATCAAACAGATTTTCTTTAACCTGATTAACAACGCCATTAAATTTACCCAAGCAGGTGAAATCACTATACGGGTTCAGCTTGAATCCAAATCCCAAAAGAGCTGTTACCTTAAGGGCGAAGTGATCGACTCTGGCATTGGCATGACAGAGAACCAACAAAAAGAGCTATTTCAAGCGTTTTACCAAGCCAATAGCAGCATTTCTAGAGAGTTTGGTGGTACTGGTCTTGGGTTAACCATTGTCAAAACCTTAATTGAATTAATGCAAGGCGAAATTCAGGTTAAGAGCAAAAAGCACCAAGGTACTCAAGTCGCTTTTACCATGGAATGCCAGATGCAAGAAACGTCTAACATAATAGAAGGGCCATTACTTTCTGGCCAATCCGTCGCCTTGGTGGAACCTCACGAACCCTCTCAGATTGCCTTACAGCAACTGCTAGAACAACAAGGCATTCGTGTCTCTGCCTTTGCAACAATCGAAAGCTTTGAAGAAAATCTGGCACTATTTCATTTTGATGCACTAATGGTTGGATTTTCCAGTGACACGTCTTTTGAGACAATTCAGTCCGTTACCCTAACCCTCTCCCGTCGATTGTCTATGCCACTGATTATCTTAACATCGCTGTCGCTAGAACACGCACAAAGCTTTCAACAAGCAGGGATTTCTCATTGCAGTAAGCCCTATCGCGAACATATCATTCAACGTACCTTAATGCAGGTGCTATCGCCTGATTTAGTTCAAGAACAATCTCTGTCATTATCCTTACCTGCCTTTGCGACCTATGAACTAAAGGCGCTGGCAGTAGATGACAATGCCGCGAATTTAAGCTTATTAACGATTGTTCTTGAGGATCTTGGCCTAAGCGTAAGCCAAGCAAAAAATGGCGCAGAAGCCGTCAAAGTTGCAGAAGCTCAAGATGTTGATATCATTTTTATGGACATTCAAATGCCTGTTATGAATGGCATCGAAGCCAGTAAAATTATTCGCAAGAGTCACACAACACCGATTATTGCATTAACAGCGCATGCATTGGCCGATGAAAAAAACAAACTCCTGATGTCAGGCATTGATGACTACCTAACTAAACCCATTAGCGAAAAGCAAATTAGGGCAACGATTAATCAATGGTGTTTATCCGACCAAGGCATTGCAGCTGATGTGCTTATACCAGAAAAAATAACTGTACCAGACACTCCATCCCCAATTGATCTTGCACTCAGCCTTCAAGTGGCCAAAAATCGCAAGGCCATTGCCATTCAAATGTTTGAAGGGTTAATGGAATCCTTACCTTCGTCCATTGCATCAATAAACCAGTATCACAAGGAGGGTGACCACAAAGCCCTGCTAGATACAGTGCATAAACTGCATGGCGCCAGTTGCTACACAGGTGCAATCAAACTGAAAAATCAATGCGAGCAACTCGAATCACACCTTAAACAAAACCCAAATGATTTGGGCGATTTCTTGGTGGATCAACTAAACCTATTAACCAATGAACTACTTTATTGGGCAGAGTCTGAATCCTTTGAAACACGTTTAGATGAGTTCGTTGATGTGGAGTTAAATTATCAATGAAAGCAATAGGGTAAGGAGTCTCTTATTAAGGGCATCTCAAATGATTGATTTTGAGGGTTCTGCGCTGAAAGCCTTGAAATTAACACCCGAAGGGGCTGTCATGAAAAATTCGCGATTCCTTTTAATTGACAGCTTTATTTTAAAAACAAGGTCAATCGCTTTTTTGACAGAAGCCACAAGCAATTTTTAGAGGTGGCCTTAAATCTATCGATTTCATCGATAGATCATAATGGTGATAACTCAGCATTCTAAAACGCTCTGATATAATCTGTGACCAGATGATACTTATCTATCTCCTGCCGATTCATATAATGCATACCATCAGGGGTAGCAGCCTCTAGTGTATAAAGATAAAAAGGAATGCCTTTATCACCTAACACCTTTTTAAAGTAGGTTGCTTGCGCTCTATGTAGCTTATTGGAATAAGGAATGTTATTTGCAGAAATTTCTTTTCCTGTCTTAGGGTCAGTATCAGACCAAGCATGCACCCCTATTTTTTTTGCTTGGGCAATATCCATAGGTTCGCTATCTAACACCAACTCTCGACGCAAACCAGCTGAAAATAAATCTGTACCGCCTGACTCAACAGAGCCTGACATAGCAATACGGGTATTTAAGCCGCTCTCTCTAATTAACAGGCCCGTATACATATTGATTTGATCATCTATTGAACCGCCAATGGCAGTATCGAAAACTAACGTTTTATTTATATCACCTTTCATTGCCTGCTGGTCTAAAATCTCTTTGAGCTGAATAAAGGTTGTCGCAGATAAAGACGTTTCTTCAAGCAAAAAAAGTTCTGGTAACGCTTGAAATGGATTATTCGTTTTAATGTGTAACTCATTCAATTCAGTTTCTTCAATACTCAACTCCGTAGTTCCTAGTAAGGTGATAGCGTCATAATCCGAGATATGTACCTTTATGTCTGGTAGTGAAGCATCATGAATTTTTTCTGGCTTATCAACGGATAAAGCCTGAGCATCAATAGCATATCCATTTTCTGTTTCGATCATAGTATTATCACTACAGTCATATAATGCTGTCATATCCAATGCCTCTATATATAGCGTACAATATGAATCTTTAGTGGGTTTGGCAGGCATTAAAAAAGCTATTTTGCTTTTGTTTTCGACATGCTCTAACAATGAAATAAAATACGATCGAACTTGGCCTTGTATTAATTCAGCTGCTATTGGTTGAGAATATTTGTACCGGTATTGATCGCTTCCTAGAGCAACAAATGACTGCTCAAGAGCCAATAGATAGTTATCTATAACAGTTGTTCTGTCTTGGATTGAAAAATCATAGTCTGCGTTTGGAGGTTTTTTTGATGGTTTGAGGTTTTTTTCTTTGGGAGAGCCAACAACCGCCGTCCCAGGTTCATAAGTGTTTTCACCTCCACAGGAAAACACAAAACAACAGACTACGACAATAATCAGAAGAAATCGCACCATCACCTCCAGCACATTTCAGTCATCACTGTCTATTTGACCCTACTCAAGGTGAATAATTAAATGCTGTTATCTTTTTGCGTTAAAAACCTAAGGATTTTAACGCGCTGTCATCATCAGACCAGCCTTTTTTGACTTTAACCCAAAGTGATAACATCACTTTATTATCAATCAAGGCTTCAATATCACGACGAGCTTCAGAACCGATAAGTTTAAGACGTTTGCCCCCTTGCCCAATCACAATATTTTTTTGGCTATCCCGCTCGACATAAATTAAGGCATGAATATGCGTTGTCTTAGCTTCTTCTTTATAACGCTCAATCTCAACCGTGGTTGAATAAGGCAGCTCTTTGCCTAATTGGCGCATAAGCTTCTCACGAATAATCTCTGCCGCTAAAAATCGCTCGCTTTTATCCGTAATCTGGTCTTCATCAAAGAAATGGTCATTTTCAGGCAATCTTTCGTAAATCAAACTCTCTAGATGATCAACTGACACACCTGTTAGGGCCGATAGTGGAATAATTTCATCAAAGTGACGCTTTTGCGAAAGCATCTCAAGAAATGGCAATAAATCGCCTTTATCTTCGATTTGATCCACTTTATTAATCACAAGAATCAGAGGGCATTTGATATGTGCCAGTTTATCCAAGACACGCTGATCTCCATCCATCCATTTCAGCTTATCAACAACAAAGACCACCACATCTACATCATGAATGACAGATTCAGCCGATCGATTCATAATGCGATTTATCGCTTTGGTTTGCGATTGGTGCATGCCGGGGGTGTCCACATAAATCGCCTGAAAATTTCCTTCAGTTTTTATACCTAAGAGATTATGGCGTGTTGTTTGGGGTTTTCTTGAGGTAATGTTAAGTTTTTGACCAAGAATATGATTGATCAAGGTTGATTTACCCACATTCGGGCGACCAACAACGGCAACGTAGCCACATTTATTCATGACAGGTTTTCTTCACACTTAACGTTTAAAGGCATGCAGTTTTTGCATCATAGCATAGGCGGCATTTTGTTCCGCGAGTTTTTTTGACGTCCCTGTCGCTTCGACAGGGTCTTCACCCTCAACACGACAAGCGATAGTAAAAATTTGCTGATGCTGTTTACCTTGGGTTTTGGTCAAATGGTAACTAGGCAGAGGGTGTTTTTTTGCCTGCAAAAATTCCTGCAACTGCGTTTTTGCATCTTTGGTATTCACGTTGGGATTAATCGCAGCCAATCGTGATTCAAATAAGCTCAAGACCCAAGCTTTAGATGCCTCAAAGCCACCATCAAGATAGATTGCCCCAATAAAAGCTTCAAACGCATCAGCAATAATGGATGGCCGTTTGGCACCGCCACTCTTTTTTTCGCCCAAACCTAGCCGAATATATTTATCCAACCCAATTTCTAGGCCAATAATCGCTAAGGTATCACCTTTCACTAAGATCGACCGAAGATGACTAAGCTCACCCTCTGCTAAGTCAGGGAAACGCTCAAACAGAGATGCGCCAATCACAAGATCCAACAACGCGTCACCAATAAACTCCAACCGCTCATTATTATCACGGCCAAAACTACGGTGTGTTAATGCCTGCTCAAACAGCGCCTTATTATCTGGCTGGTAATTGATGCAACTCAACAGTGCTTGAAAGTCTTTCATCGGTTTATTGGCTGATATCTATCTAGAGAACTACTCAATTTCTTTAGTATATTCAAAGGTGACTTCCATTGCGATATTAGCAACAAACTGGGTTTTACGGCTGTATTGGAATTCCAATATCAATAAATCGCCATCTTCGCCAATAAATGCATCTTTTTTAAGGTCGAAGCCATAAATACCGCTGACATCTATACGCTTACGAATCATCGACCTGATTTCTGCAATTTCTTTATCCCTAAGTCCAGGCTCACTGGCTACCTGACTAAAAATACTTCTGAGCTGATAGTATTCAATATATTCAGGCCCTAACTTAATCGCCAGCGCACCAAAAATGGCCAATGTGCCGACTAAATAAAGAAGACCTATGGTAGATATACCCTGTTGAACTCGCATAAAACCTCGCTTTACTTTTTATTATTTAAAGGCCCAATACTGAGCCTTTATTTATGCAATGTAGGCTAAATTCAAAGACTATTTAATCCATCGCGCTTTAGAAAAATCAGGCAAGGATGTCCAACTCTCCCAGTGCATCCAAACTGCATAGGCTCTGCCAACAATATTGTTTTCGCTGACTTGCCCCCAAACTCTTGAGTCTGAGCTATTGTCTCGGTTATCGCCCATCATGAAATAATGACCGGGCTTAACCGTTTCTTTGAAGTCTTTAATTGGCCGTGATGGAATCATAAATGTCTTATGGTTCACGCCTTTCAAATCTTCATTGAATAACTTGCGACGATAAGGATCGAAAGTCGAATAGGCCAAGGCTTCCAAAGGTTGCTCAACGCCATTAATTGTTAATACCTTATCTTTGTATTCAATGACATCGCCCGGCACACCTATCACACGCTTGATAAAATACCGCTTATCATTAGGTGGAAAGAATACCATTACATCACCCGTTTTGGGTTCTTTGATATCCAAGACTTTCGTGCGGATCACAGGTAATCGAATACCGTAGGTGTATTTATTGACTAAAATAAAGTCGCCAATATCCAGTGTTGGCTCCATGGAAGATGAAGGAATTTGAAAAGGTTCCACCACAAAAGATCGCACGATAGTCACGATTAACACAATCGGGAACATGGCGCGAATTTCTTTTACTAGGCCAGGCTCTACTTTTAAGTCTTTAACTGCTTTTTTATAGGCTTTTTTATCATCAGAGCCGCGCTGTTTTCGATTGGGATATTGACCCTGAAGATCAGCAATTGCAGCCTCCCTGTCTTTTTTCCAAACAAAAATATCGATAATCCATGTCACAAAACCAACGGCACATAATATAACCAAAACCAATGGCAGATTAATAAAATCCATCATAAAAAAATAACCTTAAACTTTGATTTCACTAAGGGTGACTCTCAACAACCCTTACACAATAGGTTGAACTAGTCCTCCAATTTTAGAACCGCTAAAAACGCCGTTTGGGGTATATCCACATTACCCACTTGCTTCATGCGCTTTTTGCCTTCTTTTTGCTTTTGTAACAGTTTTTTCTTCCGTGAAACATCGCCACCATAGCATTTTGCTGTTACATTCTTACGCAACGCTTTAACCGTGCTGCGCGCGATAATATGTCCACCAATGGCCGCCTGAATAGCCACATCAAACATTTGGCGTGGCACTAATTCTTGCATTTTTTCTGTCAGTAGACGTCCTCGCCCTTGAGCATTATCTTTATGCACTATCACAGCCAAGGCATCCACTCGATCACCATTGATCAACACATCCAACTTCACTAGATTGGCTGCTTCAAACCGATCAAAGCTGTATTCCAGTGAGGCAAACCCACGAGATACTGACTTTAAACGATCAAAGAAGTCCAATACCACTTCAGCCATCGGAATGTCATAAGTTAATGACACCTGATTGCCCACATATTGCATATCAATCTGCACACCACGCTTGGTGGTACAAAGTGTGATACAACTGCCAAGATGCTCATCCGGCACAAGGATATTGACACGTGCAATGGGTTCTCGCATCTCTTCGATCAACGAACCGTCAGGAAGTTTCGAAGGGTTATCAACATAAATGATGGATTTATCTTTAAGGAGTAATTCGTAGCTTACGGTGGGTGCTGTGGTGATCAGATCCAGGTTATATTCCCTCTCCAAACGCTCCTGAATAATCTCCATGTGCAATAGCCCCAAGAATCCACAGCGAAAACCAAATCCTAGAGCATCGGAGGTTTCTGGTTCAAAAAAGAGGGAGGCATCATTAAGTGATAGACGATTCAGGGCTTCTCGGAAATCTTCATAATCGTCCGATGACACAGTAAACATACCGGCATACACTTTAGGCTCAACGCGTTTAAAACCAGGTAGTTGCTCCACCAATTCTTCGTTTTTAGCATGGGTTAGGGTATCACCCACGGGTGCCCCGTGAATATCTTTAATACCCGCGATCACAAAACCCACTTCGCCCGCTTGAAGAAAATCCGTTTCTTCTCGCTTAGGTGTAAAGATACCGACAGAATCAACCAAATGCACTTTACCTTGCGTTTTCGCAACAATTTTATCTTTCTTACGTAAAGTGCCATTAACAATACGCACTAAAGAAACAACACCAAGGTAGTTATCGAACCATGAATCAATAATCAACGCTTGCAAGGGTGCCTCACGATCACCTTCAGGGGAAGGAATAACTTCAACCAAGCGCTCCAAGACATCGTCGATACCCATACCCGATTTGGCACTGCAATGCACAGCATCTAAGGCATCAATGCCAATAATTTCTTCGATTTCCTCAGCGACGCGTTCAGGCTCTGCCTGCGGTAAATCCATTTTGTTAAGCACCGGCATAACTTCAAGCCCTTGCTCGATTGCGGTATAGCAATTCGCGACGGATTGCGCTTCAACACCTTGTGCCGCATCAACGACCAGTAAGGCACCTTCGCAGGCGGCTAATGACCGAGACACTTCATAGGAAAAATCCACATGGCCAGGTGTATCGATAAAATTGAGCTGGTAGGTCTCGCCATTTTGAGCTTCGTAATCCAAAGTCACACTTTGCGATTTGATGGTAATGCCCCGCTCTTTTTCGATATCCATCGAATCAAGCACCTGAGCTTCCATCTCGCGATCACTTAAACCGCCGCATCGCTGGATAAAACGATCCGCGAGCGTTGATTTACCATGATCAATATGGGCAATGATTGAGAAATTTCTTATATGGGAAAGCTCTGCCACGCTAAACCTGCTATCACTTAAACGTAAAAGGCAGCGATTTTACCTAATTCAGGGGCAGTTGTCGCTGTTTTCTGGAGGCAGAATAAAGGGCTGGTGAGACGTTGCTCGCATCATTTTCTGGCTCAGTATGAAACTTAGCCCGAATCCCAGCAAAAGTCCTAGTATCGCACCAAAAATAGCGAAAATATCAGAAGACAACTCAGCTGAAGGCAAGAAGGAAGGAAGGAAAACAGCACCAAGCAGCATCAAAATAAGGGGGAGAACATAAAGCACCAAACTGCCTTTGAGCAAGGTTTGCTCATTAATAGCAACATCAACATCATCATGAACACTCAGCGACTCAGTGAAATCCTTAGTGACAGGCACCTCAATAAAATGCTGCCGGCCTTTCGCTTCAGCAAGTAGTTTTTGTCCACAGCCCGTCTTCAATTTACAGCTATCACAAGCAGATTGCCTTGTGCTTTTTAGCCAAATAGCGTCTTCATTGATCGCAACCACTTGGGCTTTTTCAGTAATCATCGCAAGCTGTTTATTCTTTAAATAAGCGGTTAACTAAGCGCCAACATCATCTTTTGCAAGGTGGCTAAAGGCAAATGACCGCATAAGGTAAGTTGATAGTGCTTTTTAGCGAGTGTAACAGACTGAGCCACGCCTGAAAAACTCCCCTGTTGATTTTCTTGAAGTCGATATGGCTCATTGTCGGGTAATTCTGTAAAAAATGCCGATAACTCGCATATCCCATCAGAATAATACGCATGGGACTGTTTACCCGACACATAAAACGCCGTTAACTCAAATCCTTTGGGTAGCGACAAACTTTTTGTCAGCGAATTCGCTTTAACAGGCGCATCCTGGGTGTTTTTCGTGGATTCCTTTAATGTCAACGAATCAAGCTGATCATTCAAGGGGGTCACTGGTGTGGGAGATAAAGCAGACATAGTGGCTGATGCAATAAGGTGAGATTGCCAATACCAGGATTTTTTTAACAACACGCCCGAATCGGGCTCTATATAAAGTGCGACTGCATAGCGATCAGAATAAATGGGCTCTAGTAAATACTCCGTCACTAATCGACCGGCTATACGCTTCTCCCCTAAATTTAACAGATTATAGGCTAAAGCCTGTGATAATGATTTGTTTAAGCTTATCGGCAAGCTTTGCCAGAGCAGCGCATTATATTCAAAAGGGTAAATAGGTGAACTTGTATCTTGCTCAAACACTTGGCGCTCATCAATCTCATCAAAAATAAATTGATATAGATCGCCTTCTAATGACGTAATTTTTGATAAGCCATCTGATTTTTCAATGCTAAAGGATTGGGAGAAGTCTGTAGATTGCGCAACAAACACACCATAATACTGTTGTGAGTCACTGGCGTCTTTCGCATTAAACAAGGGAGCAAAGGCTTCTTTCTTTTTAACATCAAAAGGCATAGAAAACCTCACGGGGCTGATTAAAAGAAAAAAAGTAGTCGCGCGACAAGACATGCCGCGCAGAAATGCCAACTATTTATGTTAGGCTATTTATCTTCGGTATCTTTGTTGATTACCGTGTGGATGTCTTTGTTGTTGAGCGTACCATCTGAATGCATAAAGTGTTCAATGAAAAATTCATTGAAGTGACGCACACCGTCTCTATCACCCACATCTGCTTTAGCATTAGCCGAAACCGGCATCACACCCGAGTGTGTTTCATTGTGCGCAAAAGGCAGCTGACTAGCACCCACATTACCATCCGTTGGCAAATCATCTGATTGATGCACACCAATGACAACAAAGAATGCCACTGACGCGGCGGCTGCTAACCCTACAGCAGGCTTCATCCAGCTAAAGGCATCCGGCAGTTTTTTCATTATCTGCTCGGTTTTTTGCTCAATTAACGCTTCTGGTTCATTGTCGATTGCATCCATCACCTGTTTCGAAATATCAAACTTAAGCGATTTATCCGACAAGGATTCATTCATCAATGCCTTGGTCGATGCCATGCGTATCGCTTGATAGCGTTTCCACTGCGCTTTTTCCGCCTCAGTTAAATCCTTTAAGAGTCGCTGGGTTTCAAACTCAGAGGTTTCACCATCAAACAACGCTGACAGCATTTCTTTTCTTACATCAGACATAGCATACCTCCTACTAATCTACCTGTAATGACTCCATTAATGGCCTTATTTCTTTATCGATAGCCTCTCTTGCTCTGAAAATGCGTGATCTTACCGTACCCACTGGGCAGTTCATCACTTCTGCAATTTCTTCATAGCTCAGTCCATCATATTCCCTAAGCGTTAATGCCGCACGAAGATCCTCCGGCAACATTTTGATCGTCTCGTTGACAACCTTCATCAATTCGTCACTCATCATGGAGGTCTCAGGCGTCGCTATATCTTTCAGCTTACTTTCACCTTCATAATGAATGGCATCCGAGAGATCCACATCCACACCTGGTGGTCGTCGATTCCGTGATACCAGGTAATTTTTTGCCGAATTGATCGCAATCCGATACAGCCAAGTATAAAACTGGCTTTCGCCTCTAAAATTCCCTAAGGCACGATAAGCCTTAATAAAGGCTTCTTGCGTCACATCTTGGACTTCATCGACATCAAAAACAAATCGGCTAATCAGTCCTGCAATTTTATGTTGGTACTTTTGCACCAATAAATCATAGGCTTGTTTATCGCCTGCCTGTACTCGCTTGACGAGCTCTTGATCTGATTCTTGAGGCATTGATCACCCCAACTCAGATAAACGGCTAAGACACGCAATCAAAAAGCCAGCTGGTGAATTTTTAGACAGGAAATTGTATAATAAGTTCATTAAAACCATAAATATTAACAAATCTCTATTAACTCTAAAAAAGTACCACATTATAATTCCGGCTCAGTTCACCCCTTGAACTTACAGTTTTATGAACACCTGTTTCCATTCGTAAACAGCATCCGCAAAGGCTACTGCATACAAGTATGAACCGACACTATCTTTATGACACCATCATCATCGGCACCGGAGCATCTGGACTAAGCCTAGCATTAAGCCTAGCCAAAACTCTCAAAGTTGCCATTATCAGTAAGAACAACGCACAGCAAGGCAGTACATATTACGCACAAGGTGGCATTGCCGCAGTCCTTGATAACAAAGACAGTTATGAGCTTCACATCAGTGATACCATGGTTGCAGGCGCAGGACTCTGTCAAAAAGAGGCCGTGAAATTTACTGTCGAAAACAGTAAAGATGCAATCTCATGGCTCATTAACCAAGGCGTTGAATTTGACCGCGAACAAGACAACCCCGAGAAAGATTTCCACTTAACCCAAGAAGGCGGTCACAGCCACCGCCGAATTATACATGCCGCAGATGCAACGGGAAAGGCTGTATCGACAACATTAATTGAGCAAGCGGCTAAAGAACCCAATATCACCTTTTTTGAAAACCACATCGCCATTGACTTAATTAAAAAAAATGGAGAAATAACAGGGGCTTACATCCTAGATCGCAAACGCAACAAGGTTGACTGCTTTCAAGCAAAATATACGGTTTTAGCTACTGGAGGTGCAAGTAAAGTCTACTTATACAGTACTAATCCAGAGGGAAATTCAGGCGATGGCATCGCTATGGCATGGCGCGCAGGCTGCGATATTGGCAATATGGAGTTCAATCAATTTCATCCAACCTGTCTATACCACCCAAAAGCCCAATCTTTTTTAATCTCAGAGGCCGTGCGCGGTGAAGGCGGATTACTACGCCTACCCAACGGCAAACGTTTTATGCCTGACTTTGATGAGCGCGCCGAACTCGCCCCAAGGGATGTGGTTGCCCGTGCCATAGACCACGAAATGAAACGACTGGGGCTTAACTGCGTCCACCTAGATATAAGTCACAAGCCAAAGGCGTTTATCAAACAACACTTCCCAAC
>JAPOUS010000202.1:9418-26418 GCA_026708525.1 Cellvibrionales bacterium | reverse complement strand
CTTTGTTCTGATTTTGTCATCGTATAATTATATCACGCGAGAACTTATGCAACTATTAATACATAGAAAATGTTGGATTGTTTATGAAGTATTTTTTATTTCTATTATTTTTAGTTTTTCCTTTTTTTTGTTTTGCTATGTATTCCCTGGAGCCTAGAAGGTCAAATGAGCAGATCCATACACGATTAGATGGAATCACTAGGAGGATAGATAAAGTATTTGAATTTCTGAAAAATGACGAAGAAAAATTACTCACTCTGGATGTAGAGCTCCAAGAAATTAAAAAGTGTGTTCAAGCATTGCCCGATAACAGCTTTCCAAGTTCAAAGGGTGCTTTGCTAGATTATTTTCCAGGCTCTAGCGGAACACAGTCTTTTGAGTGGAGTAGGCAACCAGAAAGAAATAAAATTCAACATTTAGAAACAGCGATAAATCAATCCGCTAAACAGATCGATCAGCTTGAAAAAAAGCAAGAAGGTTTGAAAAATCAAATGCAGACGCAGTTAACGCAGATGAATGTGCAGCTCAACAGTGTTCAACAACAACATGCAAATTGGCGAATTGATGTTGGTAAGAAGCTTAAAGATAGTGTCACCATCTCTGATCACGAAAAGAAGCAGCAAAGCCATAAATCTACGCATGATGATCTTAGTCGAGATATAAAAAATAGAGTTTGTGCCAGTGAGTATGTGCAAAGGCAGGGTCAGTTAGATGAGAGTATCAATGAATTAAAATCATCTATAAATAGCTTGGAAAAGCGAACAGGGAATCAGGCAGCATTGTTGAGTGTTGAGCTTGAGAAACTGAAAGAAGCACTGAAACGTGAAGAAGAGCATAGTCAAAATGAAAATAAAGAGATAATGCAGCAGATAAGTATCATCCGTGAAAAACAAGACGCATCGTGGACTAGTTGGTTAGCTTTGTTACTGTGCACGCTTAACCCATTTGAATATCAAGCCCCGCCTAAGAAGCCTAAAAATCAATGAATCAAAGTTTGCCAATCTTTTAATAAGGTTAAAAAGGTATCAAGCCTACATTCATTTTCCAGTGGATTGGCAACATCCATTTTATTGTCGGTGACTTCATTTGGTGCATCTAAGGTACTTAAGCCAATAATTTTAGCTGATGTGGAGGTGAGCTGAAGGTAATAGCTGTTTCGGCTGATCTGATAATCGTCAATGCGGCCTGCTTGAATTTTTTCAACAAACTGAATCAGTGTATCTAAATCTTGCGTATTGCTTGAGGTGTAGTTATTTTTTAGCCAGTAGGCGAAAAGCTGATTGTCTTCGTCAAATTCGAATAAAATCTCGCCTTGATCATTTTTGTTGAGTTGGTACTTCATTTTTTCTGCTGTGTGCATAAAATCGCTCAAGATAGGTGAAATCCCCCTATCTTATGTGAATTAACGATGAATTTACAATACGATGTGATTGAACTGTTCGCCGGTAACGGAACAACTGTTTATAGGTTAGGGTCAAATGTAATAAAGCAAACCACCCTAATAAATTTTCGACTACACTGTTGTTCTATCAGAAAATGATGTTCAGCTAAAAATAAACGAATTTATGTGTTGCTATCTCATGATGAAAAACGTGTTTAATCGGGTTAGGGTTTCTCTTCATGTCTTGATTATTGCGGCTTCTACGGCTGGTGTATTCTCAAGGGTTGTTGCTGATGATTTTGCCTTTTATCGTGCCAAACTTCCCAAACAGAGTGAAGTGAGCTTTTTAGTGGCAGAGCCTAATGCGTTAAGGCCGTTGATGTCGCATGATGTGGATAGTTTAAAGCCGCCAGCAAGTACCTTAAAAATGGTCACCGCCTTAGCAATTCGGTTAACCTTCAGTGAAACCTATACGTTTGTCACTAAACTTGAAGCCTTGGGCGACAGCATAGTCATCCGCTTCGGTGGAGACCCTTATCTTAAAGAAAATGATTTGCTTGCCATGCTGTTATCCTACAAAAACCGGTTTGGCGGTAAAATTCGTGGGGATATTTATCTGGATGCCTCTATTATGGATGGTCATCATTATGCAGAAGGCACAGCTTGGGAAAATTTAAGTGCCTGTTATAGCGCACCGGCAAGTGGTTTGACGCTGAATGAAAACTGCGTTAGAGGGCAGCTAAATTCCCACTTTTCGGAAGGCAAAGTGGCTAAAGTACAGCTGCCAGCTGATCAATCACTAAAGGTTGATAGTACGGTTCAGATTGTAACAAAAGCGCTGCGTGATAAAACCGATTGCTCGCTTGATGCTTCATTGGCATCGGATAATCGTTACCTGGTATCTGGGTGTACCTTAAAAACAGAAAGGCCGTTACCGTTAAACTTCGCTGTACAAAATCCTGAGCAGTATGTTAAAGCCCGATTAAAAAAATTATTAAAGCAAGCTGACATTCAACTTAGCGGCCAATTGAAAGTTAAAAAAATGAAAGCGGGTAAGCTGATTGCGCAACATGATTCACCGCCGGTGCGTGAGATATTGTCAGATATTATTTTACATTCAAATAATCTTGCATCAGATATGATGCTAAAAATGCTGGGTCATCATTATTTTCAAGCCTCAGGTAATTTTGTTAATGGTGCAAAGGCAGTCAAAGCCATTCTTAAAGAACGCGCGAATATCGATTTGTCTGAAAGTTATATTGTCGATGGGGCAGGGCTTTCTCGGAGTAATCGGTTATCGCCTAGGCAGCTGTATCATGTGATGGCCTATATTCATGCACACAATGACCAGCTGAACTTACTTGAGATGCTCCCTGTGTCAGGTGTTTCTGGTACGCTTCAGTACCGCAAAGGCACGCGCCAAGATGAGTTGGTTGGTAAAATTCGGGCAAAAACCGGCCATATATTTTCGACCTATAATCTGGTTGGATTGCTTGAAACACAATCGGGTAAACCATTGCTTTTTGTACAAATGGTGACTGATTACCTACCCGCAGACGAAAGAAACGTGAGAAAAGATGGCAGAGAAACCCGTATATCAGGCTTTGAAAAAGCCATTTATACGGATCTTTATCGAGAAAAGCCTTCGCTTACGAAATACATGAAATCTCAAACGCGTGGATAATATCGTTAACGACCTCTGGTGATGCTAAGGTTGAGACGTCACCGATGTGCTTACTATCCCCTTGCGCGATTTTACGTAAAATGCGCCGCATAATTTTCCCTGAGCGAGTTTTGGGTAAATCTTGTACCCAATGAATTTGGCTAGGTTTAGCGATGGGGCTAATTTCTTTAGAAACTAATGCTAACACTTCTTGTTTTAGTGTGTCACTGCCATTTTCGCCGTCAAGCGGTTGAATAAAGGCGACTATTTGCTCCCCTTTAATGTCGTCAGGGATGCCAACCACAGCAGCTTCTGCAATTTTTTCATGAACAACTATGGCGCTTTCAATTTCGGCGGTTCCGAGGCGATGCCCGGATACATTTAAGACATCATCCACTCGACCTGTGATCCAATAATAGCCATCTTTATCTCTTTTGGCGCCGTCTCCTGGAAAATAATAACCAGGGTAAGGCGCAAGGTATGTATTGATAAAGCGCTCGTGATCGCCTGAAAGCGTTCTAAGTTGCGATGGCCAGCGGGATTTGATGGCCAGAATGCCTTCGGCTTCTCCCTCAAGCTCTTCGCCTTTTTCATTGAGAATGACAGGTTCGACACCAAAAAACGGTTGGCAAGCGGAGCCAGGCTTAGGCTCCGTGGCGCCAGGAAGCGGGGTCATTAAAATAGAGCCTGTTTCCGTTTGCCACCAGGTATCAACAATGGCGCAATGGTTAAGTCCAACTTTTTCAGAGTACCAAGCCCAAACCTCAGGGTTAATAGGTTCACCTACGCTGCCGAGAATGCGTAAGCTTTCTCTTGAGGTTGATGTCAGAAAATCATCACCTGCGGCCATTAAAGAGCGAATCGCCGTTGGTGCAGTATAAAAAATCGATACTTTGTGTCGATCAATCATTTCCCAGCAACGAGAGGCTGTCGGATAATTTGGAACACCTTCGTAAATTAAGGTGGTCGCACCATTGGCCAAGGGGCCGTAGACCATATAACTATGACCTGTAATCCAGCCTACATCAGCGGTGCACCAGTAGATGTCGTCCTGTTGGTAATCAAACACATAGTAGAAGCTGACGGCAGCGCCGAGTAAGTAGCCTGCGGTAGTGTGTAATACGCCTTTGGGTTTGCCAGTAGAACCTGAGGTGTAGAGGATAAAGAGAGGGTCTTCGGCATCCATGGGGGTGATGGGGCAGTCAGTAGGCTGTGATGCGCAAAAAGACCGGTAATCCACGTCTCTATCCGTTTCTGTAATAGGTGTATCAGACAGCTGAAGTGTTAAGCAGGTGTGGACTTGTGGGCAATCCTTCAGTGCTTCATCCGCATGGTGTTTTAATTGAGTGGTTTTACCGCCGCGTATTGCCTTATCTGCGGTAATTAGCAGCTTGCAATTGGCATCAAGAATGCGCTCCTTAAGGGACTTGGCCGAAAATCCCGCAAATACGACACAATGCACTGCACCTATGCGGGCGCAGGCTAGCATAGCGATAATTGCTTCAGGCGTCATCGGTAAATAAATACAGACACGATCGCCTTTTTTAATGCCGCGAGCGGTTAACGCATTGGCTAATTGGCACACTTTTTCGTGTAATTGCTTAAAGGATATAGATGTTTGTTCAGAGCCGTCATCATTTTCATATATTAGCGCCGTTTTATTCGCGTTATCCTTTAAATGGCGATCCACACAGTTATAACAGGCGTTTAATGTCCCGCCTGTAAACCATGAGATGGATTGATTGTTGTTGTCTTCGCTAAATACCGAATACCAAGAGGAATCCCAGTCTAAAAAACGCAAGGCTTTTTCTGCCCAGAAATCCTCAGGGTTTTTTATCGATTGTTGATACTCGTGTAGATATTGTGCACGTGTGAGATGCGTGCGAGATTTAATATGATCAAGAATTGGATGGGGTGAAATATCCATAGCAAGCCTTCGCGATTTTTTTGATAAAACGCGAAGACTTTAATGAGCTAGCACATGAAAGTAAAGCGATGGACTTAAATTGGGTGCGCCACCGCTTATTGGTGAGTAGGACTTAAAGACAGCTCGAGATTGTCGATTAGGCGAGTTTTACCGAGCATGGCGGCTGCAAGAATAACTAACGCTTTATCATGTTTTGATGCAGGCTCTAGGGTTTTACTATTGCAAAGTGTTAAATAGTCAACAGTGAATCCGTTACTATTGAGGTCGGCAATGGCCTTTTGTTCAAGCGTTGAGTCCATGCCGTCTGCCAGTATTTTTTCTTTCATGCGGGCTAAGGTTTGATATAAAACGGGTGCTATGGCTCTCTCTTCTGGTGATAAATAACTATTTCTGGAACTCATGGCCAATCCGTCAGCTTCTCTCACAATAGGGTTGCCGACCACTTTGGTTGGTATGCAAAGATCATCCACCATTTTGCGAATAATGGCTAATTGCTGGAAGTCTTTTTCACCAAAGATACTCACATCCGCTTGGACAATATTAAAAAGTTTGGCAACGACAGTGGTAATTCCACCAAAAAATTGCGGGCGACTGGCACCGCAATGTCTATCACCAAGCTTGGGAACGCTCACTTTGGTATGTATCTCTTTGCCTTCAGGGTACATGATGCTGTCTGTGGGGACGAAAATATCCGATGCACCCAGTGCCTCTAGTTTGGCGAGATCATCATCCAATGTTCTTGGGTAAGTGGCAAGATCTTCGTTCGCACCAAATTGCAGGGGGTTAACGTAGATGCTGACAACCACTTTGTCAGCAAGCGTCTGTCCTTTTTTCACCAAATCTAAGTGGCCTTGATGAAGATTGCCCATCGTTGGGACAAAGGCGATGGTTTGCCCCTGGTGCTTATGTTGTTGTAGGTTACTTTGCAGTGATTCAATGGTGTGATGAACCTTCATAATCTATGTTTTGTGTGAGTAAACGTTAAAAAATAAAGTGGCTGCGGTTTTGTTTGTATGCGGTTTAATCCGCAGTGAAGCTATGTTCAATGCTTGGAAATTCTCGATTTTTAACGGCTAAATGGTAGGTTTCAAGAGCCTCTTGAATGGAACCAGATGCTTTCATAAAGTTTTTGGAAAACTTTGGGGGAGTTGGGTATACGCCTAATATATCATGCATGACCAAGACCTGACCTGTTGTGGTAGGCCCTGCACCAATGCCTATCGTTGGAATGTTAATCGCTTCATCAACAGCCTTTGCTGTACTGGCTAAGACACACTCCATCAGTAGCATCTGACAGCCTGCGGATTCGAGTGTTTTTGCGTCTTTGATCATTTGCGCGGCTTGTTCTGGTGTTTTGCCCTGTATTTTATACCCGCCTTCAATGTGAACGGCTTGTGGAAGCAAACCAATATGTGCACAAACCGGTATGCCATTTTGATGAAGTTTTTCTGTGATATCGGCAGCCCAGGCACCGCATTCGATTTTTACCATATTAGCGCCTGCGCGAATGAGCTTTTCTGCGTTGGTGAGCGCTTTATCGACGGTTGCGAAGGACATAAAGGGCATATCCGCCAAAATAAAGCTGTTTTCATTCGCTCTTGCCACAGAAGCCGTGTGATAACAAATATCATCGACAGTGACAGAGGTGGTGGTTTTGTGACCTTGTAAAACCATGCCCAATGAATCACCAATCAATAAACACTCAATACCCACTTGGTTCATTAGGCGAGTAAAGGAAGCATCATAGGCGGTAATGCAAGTGAAGGTTTCCTGGTTTTGTTTTCGTTGTTGTAAGGTGTTGATAGTGACAGTCATAACGCGGTCTCAGAGTGAAAATCAGGATTAAAATAATGTCGGCCTGAATGCGTCTCAGCTATTTGATTGATTAACGCCGTAATAATTTCAGGGTCTTCCATAAAATCAATGCTGGAAGCATTCACAATTAATAGCGGAGAGTCATCATAATAATGAAAAAAATCGCAGTATGCATCAATAACCTGGCTAAGAAAGTTAGGGTTGATAGATTTTAATTGTGGGAGAGGGTGTAATTCCAGTCGTTGCTGAATGGATAGTGTTGGCATTTGAAGGTAAATAACTAAATCCGGTGTTGGTACTGCGAGCCGGGATTGCTGGTAAACAAGTTTATAAATCTCAAACTCCTCTTCGGATAAGAGTTTTTCTGCAAGAAAATGGTCTTTTTCAATAATAAAGTCTGTGATTTTGGCTTGATCTTCTGTGTTTTGTAATCGTCGTTGAAGGGTTAAGCGCTCAAAGAGAAAATACAAATGAGAGCCTAAGGCATTGGTGGATGAGTGCTTAAAAAAAGCGTCAATAAAGGGGTTTTCTTCACTATTTTCTAATAAGGTATGACCATCGAGATGATGGCTGAGTTTGATGGCAAGCTCGGTCTTGCCAGAACCTAATGGCCCTTCGACCGCAATATGCTGAGGCAAGCTATCAAGAGGTTCGCTCAAAGATGGACTGTCTTTTGGTGGTAAGGGTTCGTGGCTCATAAGTTACCCTCATTGGTGTCTCGAGAATAGAATTGAACGTAAAAACCTTAAAATAAAATAATGTGTTAACTATGCCTTATCGATTTAGATGCTTGTAAAAGGGTCAGCGGTAGTCGTTAATTGAATCCAGGCGATTAAGCGACTGATAGGCGACTTTGGGTAAAAAGCTGCTTATTTTTTCACCGCCTGGTAATGAGAGTGTCTCATCAATATCCAATAAAGGCAACAACACAAAGGCCCTTTCTGTGGTTCTTGGATGAGGAATTTCTAATCGTTTTGAGTAATAGGAAAGTGCGTTAAACAATAGAATATCAAGATCTAAACTTCTTGGCCCCCAGCGGGTAATGCGTTTTCTATGATGATCCCATTCAATTTGTTGGAGTGCCTCTAAAAGCTCAAGTGGTGGTAGCGGTGTCTCAAGGCGTACGGCGCCATTTAAAAAATCTTGCTGGGTCGGGCCTATGGCCTCCGATTGATACCAAGATGAAATGCCTGTCACGTCACCTAGCGTATGTAGCGATTTAAGCGCCGACTGTATTTGCTGAATAGGTGAATCAAGATTACTCCCTAAGGCAATAAAGGCGGTATTCATTTGGGTTTGTTTGGCCTGCGTCTGGGTTTTCTTGTGTTGTAGGTTTTTTTGGGCTTTTCAGGCAATGGGTGTTGCTTTTGGTATTCCGTCCAAAATGCCCCCAATTCAGTTGGAATTTCACCGGCTTCTTCACGAAGCAATAAAAAGTCATAACCTGCCCGAAATCTTGGATGAGTAACAGTCCGTTCGGCTTTTTTGGGTGTGGTTTGCGTTAAACGGAATTGTAGTTCCCAAATCTCTCGCATCGCGGTTTGTAGCCTTTTGGGAATATGTGTTAATTGGCCTTGCAGCGTTTGTGCTTCTGTGGCGGCCAAATGAAAAGCGGTAAATAATGGGACATCTTGCGCTTTGTGGGTGTCCATCAAGCGTTGAACAGTCGGCCATAAAAACACGGCATAAATAAAGGCTGGCGTGATGGATTTGCCCTCCGATAACCGCTTGTCAGTATTTTTTAATGCGCAATCGGCAAGCTTTCTTGGGAGGCTTTGTTCATCACTTAATGGCTTATGGTCAAATAGCAAATAAGGGAGTAATTCGAATTCGCAGAGGGTTCGAAACATCTTTTCGCCAAAGCCTGCATTGTAGAGCTTTAATGACTCATCAAATAATCGTGATGGAGAAATCTTATGCAGCAGTGGTGCATGGGCTTTCATGCTGGCAATGGTGTCGTTATCTAATGTGAAGTCGAGTTTGCTGACAAAACGCGCTGCTCTTAATACCCTGACAGGATCTTCTTTGAATCGCGTGTCTGGATCACCAATTAAGTGAAGTGCTCTATCGTCAAGATCTTTTAAGCCGTTGTGATAGTCATAGATTGCCCCTTTATCAGGGTCTAGGTAGAGCGCATTGACACTAAAATCTCGCCTTTCTGCATCTTCTTCCATGTTGCCGAAGACATTATCGCGTAACAGCATCCCTTCTTTGCTGATAGCAGAGACTTTGCTTTTTTTGTTGGTTTCTGTTGGCTCGTGTTTGCCTCGAAACGTCGTGACTTCGATGATTTCTCGACCAAAACGAATATGAACGATTTGGAAGCGTCGACCGATAATGAGGGCGTTTTTGAAGAGTTTTCGAATTTCTTCAGGTGTTGCGTCTGTTGCAACATCAAAATCTTTTGGGTGTTTACCAAGTAAAATATCGCGTATTGCTCCGCCTACCAAATAGGCTTTGAAATTGGCTTTTTTCAATCGACTGATGACTTTTAATGCATTGGTGCTGATGCATTTATCTATTAACGTCTGTTGTTCAGAAGATTGGAGGTAGGAAATCGCAGGTTTAGAATTCACTATGGTTAGCACGTTGAAAAAGAGTGGTTTGAGTAAAAGATTGTTTGAATATAATTAGGTTATAAGAAAGATTGTTAACTTTGTGAGAAGTAAAGTCAACTAGATGCGTTTGAGAGTGGGGTGAGTAAAATCAAATAGGGGAGCCGAAGCTCCCCAAAGTCCAAGTCATTATGGTCTTTATATTATTATTCTTATTGACTCTTATTATTATTATCTAGGTTTATTATTGTTATTCTGTCTTAGTTATCGCATGTATTATGCCAATTTGTTTAACTTCTATATTTATCAGTAGGTTATAGCTTCTTTCTGATTTTTTAAGGCACTATATGTCATTTGGTTAAATTACTTCAGGTAACAGAAGTGTTACCAGGTTACACATTAATCTTGCTCTTTTTTTGAGTAGCATCTAATAATGAAGCATTCATCATGTTTTATATGATCTACGTAAGAGTCATCATACCTTGCTGATAAAAATACGGAACGGAAATAGTGAAAATACGGATGGAAATCGGCTACCTCTCTTTTTTATTGGGTAAGGTGTTTTTTAGCCTTTTTCTTGCAATATTTACGGGGTAGCCAACCGGTTAATACTACAGAGTAATCTCAGAAGAATAACAGTGCAATTAGGCGGTGATTTGAGAGTCTCTTTAAACGATGATCGGCATAATGGATTACTCCGCTTTTTTCTTAGTTCGTGGAATGCCCAGTCGTTGGCGTCTCTCCCACAGGCTTTTTCGACTGATTCCTAGCTTTTGGGCAAGTGCAGTTTCGCTCATTTGATCTTGATTCTCCAAGATAAACCGCTGGAAGTAGTCTTCCAGTGATAAGCCAGTTTCTTCGGCAGTTAATCCGTCTTTTTCGGCCGTGCCGGTGGTCTCTTTTGCTGTTGCAGGCATCTCTTGGGGGGTGATTTCTACCAACTCAAGATCGATAGCTAACAGATCGTGGTCAATGGCATTAGAATCAGAAAGAATAACCGCTCGCTCAATGACATTTTCCATTTCACGGATATTGCCGGGCCAGCCGTAGGTTGTTATGGCTTGAATGGCGCTTGGAGTAAACTGCATTTGTGGCTTTTGCATTTTGTTACTCAGCCTGAGTAAAGCGGCGTTAGCGATTTCTAACACATCTTTACCTCTGTCTCTTAGCGGAGGAAGGTCAATTTGAATCACATTCAGCCGGTAATATAAATCTTCGCGAAATTTACCTTCTCTACTGAGCTGTTTTAAGTTTCTGTGAGTTGCTGAAATGACCCTAACATTTACTTTGATTGGAGTAACTGAGCCAATGCGCCGTATTTCACCTTCTTGTAAAAAACGCAGTAAGCGTGCCTGAGCCTCAAAAGGTAGCTCGCCAATCTCATCGAGAAACAATGTGCTGTTATCAGCGGCTTCGATAATCCCTGTGCGAGAGGTATTTGCACCGGTAAATGCCCCTTTTTCATAACCAAAAAGTTCGGATTCGATGAGTGTTTCTGGAATGGCTGCGCAATTGATGGTCAGTAAGGGCTTATGGGTACGGTCACTGAATTGATGAACAGCTTTGGCAATCAACTCTTTTCCTGTACCTGTCTCTCCATGGATTAGAATATTACAGTCAGTGGGCGCAGCCTTTTTGACGTAGCGATAGACGTTTCGCATGGCCTTACAATTGCCTACGAGCTTGGGTATCTCGATGGATGCTTTGTCAGCGTCTTCTTTGTCGAGCGACTCTTGGTGATCATTTGCCTGGTTGAGTGTAAGAATTTTTTCGACTGTTGCCAGCATTTCTTGGTGATCAAAAGGTTTGGCGATATAGTCAACCGCGCCAAGTTTCATGGAATCAATAGCAGATTTCATACTGGCGTAGCTTGTCATGATGAGTACAGGTGTATCGCCACTTTGGGCAATTAAATCGGTGCCGGGTGCGCCTGGCAAGCGAAGGTCACTAATGATTAAATCAAAATTTTCCAGGTTATGCTGTGTGGCGGCTTCGGAAACTGATGCAGCTTCCTCAACCTCGTATCCTTTGGCGTTGAAGAGGCGTTTTAATGCACTTCGAATAATGGTTTCATCTTCAACAATCAGTATAGATGGCATTCAGCACGTCCTTCCTTAGTTAGGATTGTCCATTTTAATTTTTGGTAGTTCCAATGTAAAACAGGTCCCTCGATTATTTATTTGATCGATGGGGCTGGTCACTTTAATACTGCCATGATGATCCTCAATAATGCTATAAACTAACGAAAGCCCTAATCCTGTGCCTTGGCCAGTTTCTTTTGTGGTGAAAAAAGGTTCGAAGATCTTTTCGTGAATGGCGGGGTCGATGCCGGAGCCTGAATCTTTAACATATACCCAGACTTGGGTTTGGGTTTCTTTACTGGTCAGAATAATCGGATCTGATGCGTGCGAGGCAAAGATGGCATTATTAAGCAAGTTGATAAAGACTTGCAGTAGACGTTGTGCATCGCCCAAAACCTTAATGTCTTTGTGGATGTGATTGCTTATCTGATCTTTAATGGCTTTGTTTTCAAGCGAGAGCAGATGAATAGCATCTTCGACACAATTGTAAAGTGCAATGGGTTGAAGAAAATCATCTTCGACATGCCCTGCGTGTGAAAAATTCATCAGAATTTGCAAGATCCGCTTTATCCGCTCCGTCTGCTCTGTAATCTGAGTAGAGGCTTCCGCAATTTCTGGTGCATCACTGTCTAACACTAAATTCTGTGCGAGACAGGCTATACCCGTTACAGGATTACCAATCTCGTGAGCGACGCCTGCGGCTAATCGACCAATAGAGGCTAGCCTTTCGCTATGTAGGACTTCATTTTCTAACATAACGGTTTCGGTAGTTTCTTCAATGATGACTGTTTGGTTGTCGGCGATGAACTGGTCGGCGTCAAGGTTTTGTGTTGTTTTGAAAAAATTAAACCATCTGGGGCCATCGCTAAAAGTCAGTGACACTTTTCGTAACGTTTTCTCATCCGACGTTAAAAATTGCTCCACGCTTTCTTTCCAAGGTGATTGTATTTCTGAAATATGTGCTCCGAGTAAGGATTCTTTAGACTGACCTGATAGTGTTTCGATATGCTGGTTCCATAGAAGGATTTCTAAATCTTTACCAAAGGTGCAAACGCCGATGGGGAGCGATTCGATGGTGTTTCTGTGGTAGCGTCTGAGCAAGTCAAGCTCTAGCGACAAGCCGGAGAGTGCTTTTTGATTGGCATCTAGCGTCTGCTCGATCAGTCGAATATCTTTATGGGATTGTTCTACGCCGATGTAAGGAATATGGGTCGAGATAATTTGCCTTGATACGGTTGGTCCATAAAAACCTGAGAGGTTCGCTTCAATTTGACGCCTTAAGAGCCGCAATGCAAAAGGGCGAGTTTCACTTAAATCGATGCCTAGTTCGTTAGTTGCCTGAATGACTTGCTGACGCGCGCGATTGATACCCATTGCATCGGATAACTTATCAATAAAATCATCGGCCTTTTGTAAGCCAATTTTATATCGAATCGGTAAGCTTAAATTATCTTGTGAGCAAAGCGCTGCAAAATACGACTCTTCTGCATCCTGTTTAATTAAAAAAGACACTAACCCGAAGACTAGCATGTTAATGCCAAGACATGCAGTGGTGGCAATGGTGAAATAGCTGTTTGGTGCAAGGCTAAAAAACTGAATTAAAAAGGGCATCAAACCAAAGGCATCTTCAGATACCATTGGCAAGACAATGGCAATAAACCAACAGATAAACCCTACGATTATGCCCGCAACTAAGCCAACGCGATTGCCTCTTGGCCAGTACAGCAATGCCAAAATACCGGGCAAAAACTGGCAAGCTGCACTAAAAGCGGCAAAGCTGTAATTGATAAGAATAGGCATTTGTTTGCTGGCTTCTAAGACCATCATGGATAGAAAGACTAAAGCAATGATTAACCCTTGTTTGACTAAGCCTATGCGATTGAATAGCCCAATTTGTTTTTCTTGCGAAAGGTAAGGCAGGATTAAATGGTTGGCAAACATGGATGATGCAGAGATAGCGATCACGGTTAATAGGGTAGCGGCTGCTGAAAGCATGCAAAAAAAGCCGGCAAGTACCACCCAAGGGGATGAGAGCACTTTGCCAATTCCCAGAGCAAAAAGATAATCGGCACTTCTAACGCCGCTGGTTTGCGCTGCCCAAAGGATGGGTAATATCGGCAGGCTAATTAAGAGTAAATAGGCAGGAAATGCCCAGCTTGCCGTGTCAATGGCACGCTTGCTTGGATTCTCAACAAAGGTTAAATGGAACAAGTGAGGGAAAGCTAGCGCAGCGGCAAAGAAAATAATAATTAATGTACGTGCATTGTTAGAGATGATCGAGTTGTTGAGTTGAAATATCCGTGATGGGTTAGAAATAAGCCAGCCTTCTAGCGCTTTTGGCCCATCAAATATAGCAAAAAGCGCGATCCCGCCGATCAATAAAAAACAGACTAATTTAATCAGTGACTGGAGTGCTGTGGTAAAAACTAAGCCATTTTCACGCGATTGGTGATTAATTTGATTGTAAGAAAAAAATAAGCTGGTTGCCGTAATGGCAACGCAAAAAAACCAGGCCCAAGGTCGTGATTGATTGTAGTCGATGGGCATAGGGTACGGTTGAGTAATATAGACGGCGGTTTCAGCTAGCTTATCAAATTGAATTGCCATAAGAGGCAAGATACAAATTACAACGAAGCTAGCTACCATTAAGCCTGCCCAGCTACTTTTATAACGAAAACTTAAAAGATCGGCGAGTGAGCCTAATCGAAACCGTTTGGTTAAATGGAATAAAGGCTTAATCATTAAAGGGGAAAAAATAAATAATGCGGCGGTACCAAAAAAATAAGATAAAAATAAATAGCCATCGGTATTGGCGACACTCAATGCACCTGAGATTGCCCATGTGCCAGTATAGCCCCCGAGGGAAAGGGCAAATGTCATCGGATGATTGAGTATGTGTTTAGGAATCCAGTGGCGTTTGGCTGCTATTGCACAAAATATAATAAAGAAAAAATACAACAGTGAAATAAGAAATAGCGAGGGAATCGTAAACATCAGCTTTTGTTCGCCCGGCGTTGGCTCAAGTAAGCAAAACCAATAACGACTGCCCACACAATAAAAGGGCGATACCATTGGCCGGCATTATTGCTGACCCAATCTTGTATGGTCGGTGAGAAAATAAATATCACCACTAAGACTAACAATATGCCGCGGTGGATGTGCATGATGCGCCTTTACGTGCTAAAAAAGCTTTTTATACCATAAAGGGGTGACTAGTTGGAATTTCTTAAAGGGAGCATGTTATGGGGTTTAGTTAAATCGGTAGTTGCGTGCATTTTGGGATGTTACGGATGTCCCAATGGGTTGCAGCAAAGCCTAGCGTGTCTTCAATCGAAAGGTTGTTGGGTGGTAGAGGTTGGTTAAGCAATCTTAGCACGTTGAAAATATTTTCTTTTGCTGCGGTTTTTGATACCGCAGGTGATAAATTTTGTTTTGAGAGTTTTTGCCCTTGGTTGTTCACTAATAGGGGCAAGTGGAAGAAATCAGGCGGGGCTGCGTTCAAGTGATCAAACAGCAATAATTGCTTGGGTGTTGAGTCTACAATATCCGCCCCTCGAATGACATGCGTAATGTGTTGGTCAATATCATCAACGACACAGCTAAAAAGATACGAAAAAAATTGATCGCGCCGTTTAATAATAAAGTCAAACACATTGCCTGTTTGGCTTGTGGAGCCTGGAATACGCCCTTGGATGCCGTCGATAAAATCAGGCAGTTTTTCATGGTCTATCAGCAATCGAATCGCATTGCCTTCGGATGATAATGCCAATTCACGGCACCTGCCTGAATAATGGCTAAAATGGGCTAATTGCTTCCTTGAACATTGGCAATAAAATAGGACGTTTTTATTGAATAAGCCTTCAAGGGCTTGTTGGTAACGTTGTTTCCGTAAACTTTGATGGAGGATATCGCCATCTGAGTGCATGCCATGCGCTGCCAATGTTTGAATAATATCGGAGGCTGCGTGCTTAATTGCTCGGGTTTCGTCTATGTCTTCAATGCGAATGAGCCACAAGCCTTGATGATGTTTGGCGTCAAGGTAGCTAGCAACTGCGGTATAGAGTGAGCCTAGGTGCAAAGTGCCAGTTGGCGAGGGGGCGAAGCGACCAATGTATGAATAATGTGTCATTGGTCGGAGGTGGCGTTAGTTACCGCGCTCTTGCTTTTCTTTTATTTCAGCTAAGGTTTTGCAATCGATGCAAAGTGTCGCGGTCGGCCGTGCTTCTAGGCGTTTAATGCCAATTTCAATGCCGCAAGAGTCACAAAAGCCATAATCGTCATTTTCTAACCGCTCAAGTGTCTCTTCGATTTTTTTAATTAATTTACGTTCTCTGTCGCGCGTTCTTAACTCAAGACTAAACTCTTCTTCTTGGGTTGCTCTGTCGGCTGGGTCGGGGAAGTTAGCTGCTTCATCTTTCATATGGCTAACGGTTCGATCCACTTCTGCCATTAGCTCAGAACGCCAGTTGTTTAGGATCTGGGTGAAGTGTTGTACCTGTTCATCGCTCATATACTCTTCGCCTTTTTTGGGTTCGTAAGGCGCAAAGTTTTTGAATTGATTAGCTGATTTTTCTGCTGGCATGTTAAATCTCTAAGTTTATTCTGTTTAGCAAAAGCTTCCTTTATCTAGGGAAATGTTCGCTAAAATAAAGACACTGCTAGTCGTCCGAAAAATTTCTTAAAGAGCCGTTCTAAATGATGATGAACGCTCCTAATATCAAAGTGGCGTAAGTGTAGAACGAAAATATCTAAAGTGGAAGTATTTCACAGTCATTGCCCGCAATAATTTTAATCAAATGCGCGATAAGCGGCTGGCATTGTTACAATATGCACAAATTAACAATAAATATTGATTATGAAATACGCAGATCGCTTGAGCACCATCGAGCCTTTTTATGTGGTGGATGTATTAACTCGAGCAAAGTTGTTGGAAAAACAAGGGGTTGATGTTGTGCAAATGGCCGCTGGGGAGCCTGATTTTTCAACTATTCAGCCGATTGTTGATGCTGCAAAGTCAGCATTGGATGAAGGGAAAACCTATTATACGGAAGCCTTGGGGCTGTTGCCGTTACGAGAAAAAATCAGTGAATTTTATCAGGATCGGTACGGGGTGCATGTGTCTCCACGGAGAATATTGATCACCCCGGGAGCTTCTGGTGCATTGCAATTGACCGCCTTAACCTTGTTAAATCCTAGTGACGGGGTGTTGCTAGCTGACCCAGGGTATCCAAGTAATCGGCAGTTTATTCGGTTGGCTGGTGGCGAGGCGCAGTTAGTGCCGGTAGGGTTTGAAAATAATTACCAGTTAACGGGTGACCTGGTTAAAACGCATTGGCAAACGAATACCAAAGTTGCTCAAGTTGCAACGCCTTCGAATCCAACCGGCAGTGTTTTGAGCCTAGATGAACTAGCAGCGCTGCACGCTCAGGTTTCACAAAATCGCGGTCATTTAGTGGTTGATGAGCTGTATCATGGGCTGGATTTTGAAGAACCTTGTCAGAGTGTTTTATCGTTGACCGACTCTGCCTTTGTTATTAATAGCTTTTCAAAATATTTTGGTATGACAGGCTGGCGACTG
>JAPOUS010000202.1:0-9408 GCA_026708525.1 Cellvibrionales bacterium | reverse complement strand
GACTGGGCTGGATGGTCGTACCCGACGATGCCGTTGAACCAATTGAGCGATTATCTCAAAATTTATTTATCTCACTCTCAACCCCTGCACAATATGGTGCATTGGCAGGATTTACTGCATCGGCCAGAGCGCTATTGGATGAACGTCGTGAGGTATTTAAAGAGCGAAAAAATTATTTAATTAAAGCGCTCAGAGAGATAGGGTTTGAGATTCCGATTGAGCCAAAAGGGGCGTTTTATCTCTATGCCAATGCCAAAAAGTTTACTTGCGATAGTTCAGCTTTTTGCCACGAGTTGCTTGATAAAGCCCATGTGGCGGTCACGCCGGGTAAAGATTTTGGCAGTTATTTGGCCAATGAACACGTTCGCTTCTCGTTTACAACCTCTATGGAAGAGTTGGAAAAAGGCGTGGAACGATTGGCGAGATTGCTTTGTTAAGGGCTGTTTAATCGATGACAATATCACCGCTTTCGGTCAGTGTGATGGGGATGGCGGTTAATTGTTGGCCAATGCACGGGCCAGCAACACACTCCCCGGAGTCAGGGAGAAAGAGTGCGCCATGTGTAGCACATTGGATAAGGGTGTTTTCGATATCAAGAAACTGGTCTTCGAGCCAGTTAAGCTCAATACCTAAATGCGGGCAGCGATTCTCATAAGCATAAAATCCGCCATCTTTATGGACAATAAAGATGGGTTTGCCTGAGGGGTGTTCAAACCCTTTGCTACTCTCAGGCGGAATATCGTCTTTATGTGCAAGAATCATGATAAGCTAAAGCAAATTGGCTGTTGGTTGGTGCTTTTAGTCAACATCAATGCTTAGTCAACTAAGGCTTCTTCTTGAGGTTGATTGGCTAAGGCATTAAGTTCGGCCTTTTTACTTTCTGGGATATCGCTCCAGTAAACATCTTCCAATGCACCATAAAGGGCATACAATAATACTTTTGAGGTTTTTATGCCACGTTCCTGTATGCGTTTGTAGGCACTGATTGGACCAATGGCTTGCAGTTGATTCGGGGTGTTGATGCCTACCGTTTTAAGCCAGTGGGCGGAGGTATTCCCTATGTTTTTAAGTTCAAGTAGATTGTCAGTCATGAAAAATCGTTTTCTTTATTATTTTTATTCCCTTTAATGAGGAAACTATACCATCGACATGAAAACAGGTACAGATTGTGAGTGAGTTCAGCGATATCCAAAAACGTGTGCTTGGTCTAACTACTGAGCATTTAGCGCACTATGATGAAGCGGGTTCACAGTTTCTTCTGACACCGCAAACGCTTTCGGCCTTTAAGCAATTAAAAAGCGCTGCCGCTAATGCAGGCTTTAATCTCGCCTTAATTAGTGCCTATCGGGGGTATGATCGACAGCGAATAATTTGGGAGGGTAAGCTCGATGGGACACGCAAAGTACATGATGACAATGGGGTAACCATAGATTTATCACACCTGGGTGATGAGGAAAAAATTGCGGCGATTATTCGGTTTTCGGCTATTCCCGGCTTGTCTCGCCATCACCTGGGTACGGATATCGATATTTTTGATGCCAATGTGATGTCTAAAAACCAAGTAATGTTAGAGCCATTTGAAGTCGAAACGGGTGGCCCATTCGCCCCTATGCATGAATGGCTGGATGAGCAAATCGAACAAGGCCAAGCCTGTGGCTTTGTTCGACCGTTTAAGGAGGGTAGTGTAACCATTGCCCCCGAGCGGTGGCATTTAAGTTTTCAAGCAGAGGCTGATGCATTGTTAGCGCATTTAACACCTGAGCTACTAGTTAAATTGTGGCAGGCTTACCCGATTGCTCTTAAAGATAAACTGATCGCTAGCTGCGATCAGTATTATCGCTTTTTTAAGGGCTAGCTTGATGGATTGTTTGATCCAGTAAGAAAGCAAAGCGTTCACTTTCCTTTTGCCAGAAATCATTTTGACCTTGAGGAACTGGGCGCACCATAAGGTATACCCTTAGATGAGTTAGATTGTTTGAGTAGATAATTCGCCCAATATCTATAAAGATTTTAGGATGTAATTGCCTGAAATGTTTTAATGTCGTTGTTATCGCCTCAGTAAGTTTATTGTTGCTGACTCCTTTGGGGATTTTAATGTAAGGTGTCATTGGCCAGAGATGACCTTCTTGGTTATTCAATATATGTTTGTCATTATGAGCAGCTTCAATTAATGAGGCCGTTGAAGATAAGCGCATGTTAAGCTCGTAGACTTTAGGGTGGGTTGTTTTTGTATCTCTCATCATAAAACTACTCGCATCAAAGCTTCTTATTCGAAGATTTTTATCAAAAATACCGTAGATTTCCCCTGTCATTAGTTTTGCTTTTTCATCCAACAGTTCGCCAAGAATTTGATGAAATAGGGCTTGTTCTTTACTCGATAGTGCTTTCAGAGAAGACTCAGTCGTTCCTTGATTGTAATGATCGATTAGCTCAAAAGGCGGAGTCACGACACTGTATGTCGCATAAAAAGGGGTTAAATCTTGATTAAGGTTATATTGCAGTCCGATCTCGGCCGTATATAGATGGCGAGGGATATATTCTTGCCAGGCGATGTTAACTTGCGCTTTAAGGTGTTTAATTATTTTGTACGAAGACTTTATAGATGATAAGCAGTGTTCAATAGGCATCTTTGCGTTATGCATCTGAAGAATGTCTGTTATCTCTTTAGGTGAAATAATAAAGACTGCTGATCCTGCAATACTGTCCGGTAATTTTATGACGATGCCTTGATGTTGCATTTTTTTTAAAGCAGAAATTAAGTCCCCTTCATTCTCAATTAAACCACCATGAGTTAAGTATTTATTTAAAGATGCAAGCATATTTTGGTTGTTTGCGTATTTCTTATATAAATTGTCGATGGCAGATTGTGTGTTGGTTTTTGATTCCAGTAATGCATTGGTCTTTTCATCGGTGATGAGTTCCAAATCAATACCGTAGTGCTTTGCAAGAATCTGTTGTGTGTATTCCCCTCCTTTTTTACCCATGCTGCTGATAAAGTCGCATGAAATGATTTTATTTAAATCGTGACGCTTGGGGGAGTAGGCTTCGTTATTGATTTTTATAGCGGCGCTTTGATTGTCAAATTCCACAATAGTGTGAGTGTTTAAAAAATTTGATCGATCGGTTTGTTTTTGAATGGCATAAATAAAGTCAATGGAGGGTGATCCATCATTGATGATAAAGACTGTGCTCGTATGGAGAGAATAAAAACCAAAATCTTGGGTATTATTAAGAAAGCAAACTTGTGATAGGTCGGTAAAGTCTTTTCTTTTTTCGGTGGCGAAGCCAATTTGAGCAATCAATAAGCAAAAAAGAAAAAAATGGGATAAAAATTGTTGCACAGTCTGCCTCGTTGAAAATTATTGTATATTAGAGGGAAGATGTTTCATAAGTTTCATCTGGGAGTCTTGGTAATCTCTGGTTAAGGAACATCTTGACTTAATCAGAGGTTCCTTAAGTCAAAATGGTATGAGATGTCCCCTTCGTTCAATAAGAATGATGAAATAGCTAACTAGTCGCTGACCTATTTTCTCACGTTTTGACAAATTGACCGCACCTTCTTACTGGCTCAGTCAGGCTTGCATCCGAATGGGTAGGGGCCTGGTAAGTTTTTCGAAAGCTTATGGGGAGATTCATTCTCTCCTATTAGTTAGTTGAAAAATTTTCTGTTAAAAGCGCTGAAAACTGAGCAGCCCGACCATGCCAAAAACCATTGTCAACTTCAGCCACGGGTCGAATAATTAAGTAGGCTTTGATGGTTTTAAGATCGTTGGGGCAGAGTATACGGCCAAAATCAATGTGGTAGTCGGGGTTGAGTGCTCTGAATTCATCAAGCGTTTTTACGAATAATTGCGCGGCGCGTTCGGGAAGCATATTTTCCGGTAAATAAACGTCAGGAGTTAACACCCATAGATAGCCAGTATTATCCATGGTATTTTTAACGTCATGCTGAATGGCTTCAAGTATGGATGCAGAGGCGGGTAGTCGTGCATTAATTTCATAGATTTTTGGTAACACCCTACCACTTTCTTTGATCAATAAGGCACTGCTATCAAAGCTTTTTAGTTGCAATTGTTCGTCGAAAATTCCTGAAATATTTTCGCCGCCGAGTTTTGCTTTCTCATCCATTAGCTCGCGGATGATTTGATAAAAAGCATTTTTTTCTTCTTCGGTTAAATCGTTTAATACTTGATCGATTGTTTCACCTCGGTATTTATCACCAAGATAAAAAGGCGGGATCATAAATCCTGAGACAGTAAAAAATGGCGTGATTTCGTTATTGATGTTGAACTGCAACGCTCTGTCAGCAATGGTGCACTCTGGTGCTATATATTTTTGCCAGGCAATTTTTTGTTGATGGATTAAATGGTTAATTATGGCTGGATTTTGTTTTATTAAGGTGAGGTATTCGTCAGACGGTTTTCCTTGATAGTAGCTATTAAGGATGGATTGGACGTCGTTGGCTGTTAAGATAAGTACACCAGATCCTCCATTAGCTCCGGGGGTTTTGAGAACGATGCCATGGTCTTGATTTTCTTGTAGTGCAGAAATGAGCTCACATTCGTTTTCAATGATGCCGCCTTTGACAAGAAATAAATCCAAATAATGTGTCATTTCTTTATTGTCAGCATATTTTTTTTTGAGCACATTGATGGCTTCTTGCGTGTTGGTTTTTGATTCTAACAACTGGTTTGTTTTTGCGTTAACAATCAATTCAAGATCAATGCCGTAGTGATCGGAAAGTGTTTTTTGGATGTATTCAGTTTCTTGATTTCCAAAACAACTGATAAATTTACATGAAAAAATTTCGTTTAAGTCATGTTTGTTCGGGCAGTAAGTCTCACCATTAATTTTGATGTTATGGCTATGTTTATCAAATTCGATAATATGATGTTTATTCATGAAATTTCCATGAATGTTCAAGTTATTTAGGCTGTTAATAAAATCGATGGATGGGTATTGGTTGTTTAGAAGGACGACTGTGGTGCTGTGAGGAGGATATTTGGTATACCAAGAGCAGTTGTTAAGAAAGCAAGCCTCAGAAAGGTTTTCAAACTTTTGGCTGTGGCTATGATAGATAGCTAGAATGAGCGTTAATACAATGCACTGTAAATGAATATACTCAAGTTGCATGAGCTTCTCTCTAATTAAGCGTCGTTTATCGAGAACTTTACGTTAGAGAGAGTAATGCTAATAAGGTTCGCAGAATGCGCTTTTGATTTAAAACCTGACTTCAATGCCGCGTTCGGCCATGTAGGCTTTTGCTTGCGGGATACTGTATTCGGCAAAGTGAAAAATGCTGGCTGCAAGCACGGCATCTGCTTTGCCTTGTTTGACGCCATTAACAAGATGATCCAAGTTCCCGACGCCGCCGGAAGCAATGACAGGGACGCTGACACTTTCACTAATAGCGCGGGTGAGTGCGAGATCAAAGCCATTTTTGGTGCCATCTCGATCCATGCTGGTTAAGAGGATTTCACCAGCGCCATAGCTTACCATTTTTTCTGCCCAGCCGATGGCATCAATGCCGGTAGGTTGTCGTCCGCCATGGGTGAATATTTCCCAGCGATCGGCTTCGCCTTCCTGAGAGACTTTTTTTGCATCAATGGCGACAACGATACACTGGGAGCCGAAGCGGTCGGCTGCGGCTTTGACAAATTCAGGTTCTTTAACTGCGGCACTGTTGATGCCCACTTTATCGGCACCGGCATTAAGCATATTGCGAATATCATAGGTGGTGCGAATGCCACCTCCAACCGTTAACGGGATGAAGATTTCATCGGCAATTTGCTCAACCATATGAATGGTTGTGTTTCGGCCTTCATGGGTTGCAGAAATATCCAAAAAGGTAATTTCATCTGCGCCTTCTTCGTTGTAGCGCTTGGCGACTTCAACAGGGTTGCCGGCATCTTTAATATCAACAAATTGTACGCCTTTAACTACGCGCCCGTTATCAACATCAAGACAAGGAATAATACGTTTGGCCAGTGCCATAGTTACACCCTCCAGTTAGCAAAATTTCGCAGCAAGCGAAGGCCTGCAACATGGCTTTTTTCCGGGTGAAATTGCACGGCAGCCAGATTCTCTTTGGCGAGCATGGCCGCAAAGGGAACACCATAATGGCTTTCGCCAATGCAGTGTGTTTCTAGTACGTCGGCATAGTAACTATGGACAAAATAAAAGCGGGTGTCTGATGCAATGCCGTCCCACAGTGGGTGCTCTTGGCATTTTTGCACATGGTTCCAGCCCATGTGCGGCACTTTGATGGGTTCGTCGTTGTCCGTTGCATCTTTAGGGAAGCGTTTTACTTTGCCTTGAAAATGGTTCAGGCAATCCACGCCGTTATTTTCTTCGCTGTGCGATAAAAGAACTTGCATACCAACGCATATGCCAAGCAAAGGCTGTTTTTGTTGGATAACGGTATCGACAAGCTCTGGGATGCCATTGTCGATAATGCTTTGCATGCAATCGCGAATAGCGCCAACCCCTGGGAGTATCACCCGATCAGCATTGATAATATCTTCTTTTGTGCAGCTAATCGTTACATGGGCGTCATCTGCGACATGGTTAATCGCAGAGGCAACGGAATGCAAATTACCCATCCCATAATCAATAATGGCGATATGTTGTTTTGACATAGGTTACAGGCAGCCTTTGGTTGAAGGCATTTGACCTTGTGCACGCTCATCCATGGTAATGGCCATTCTTAGCGCGCGACCAAAGGCTTTAAAAATCGTTTCAATTTGGTGATGTGTGTTTTTGCCTCGAATATTGTCAATGTGCAGGCTGACCTTGGCATGATTAACAAAGCCTTGAAAAAATTCGATAAATAAGTCCACATCAAATCCGCCGACAGTGGCACGGGTAAAATCGCAGTGGAATTCTAAGCCCGGTCTGCCAGAGAAATCGATAACCACGCGAGAGAGGGCTTCATCCAGTGGAACATAGGCGTGACCATAACGAGTAATGCCTTTTTTGTCGCCAATGGCCTTATCAAAGGCTTGGCCCAGTGTGATGCCAATGTCTTCCACTGTATGGTGGTCATCGATATGTGTATCACCATTGGCTTTAATGTCTAGGTCAATTAACCCGTGGCGAGCGATTTGATCGAGCATGTGTTCAAGAAAAGGAACCCCTGTGTCAAATTTGGCTGCACCTGTGCCATCTAGATCGATGCTTGCAGTAATTTGGGTTTCTAGGGTGTCTCTAGTAATGGTAGCGGTTCTGTTTGTCATAGACATGCTTGGATTATCAAGTGCTTAGATTTTCTGACCGGCCATTGTACCAATACCCCAAAAAATTTCCATCGATACGCTTTTGAATCGCGACAAATCAGTGGATTTTTTTTATGATTGTGATTTTTTTAATGGGTGCTTTCACCTATTTAATGGGTGCTTTCACCTAAAGGGTGACTAAAGTTTAAGGCTATTTATATGGCGGTGATTCTTGAGCAGGTATCCCATCCCTCCGAGCAGGATGAACTAGACCTTAAAAAAATCTATGCGGACTTTCCATTGCATGAAGGTCAGCCTTTTTCGTTGAATAAGGCGCGAGGCGATATTTATGCAGGACGGATGAATGATCAGTTGCTCGGTGCATTTGAGGTGGCGGATAAAGGCAGTCATGTCGTGTTGATCTATTTATGTGTGCGCAAGGAGCATAGGCATCGGCATGTCGCACGAGATATGTTAAGGCAGTTTTTGAAAGGGCTTACTGTTGATTGTCATTTGATGGAGCCAAAAGGCATTGATTCACAGCAAGCCTTACATCGATTATTGAGCCAGCTGGGTTTCAAACAAGTTGAAGAGAGCTGGGTATACAAGGTAAAGAACACCACGAATGACTGATATTATTCCTAATTTTTCATCGCGGTTATTAGCATGGTATGACCGGCATGGACGCAAAACCTTGCCTTGGCAGGTCAATAAAACCCCTTACCGTGTCTGGATTTCAGAGATTATGTTGCAGCAAACACAGGTTGCCACGGTTATCCCTTATTATGAGAAATTTATGGCGAGCTTTCCTACGGTTGGGTGTCTTGCCAAAAGTGAGTTGGATAGCGTATTGCACCACTGGTCTGGTCTGGGTTACTACAGTCGGGCAAAAAACTTGCACAAAGCGGCCAAAATGGTTGTGGATGAGTTTGATGGCGAATTTCCAAAAACGCAGGAGCAGATGGAGCAGTTGCCGGGTGTGGGGCGATCAACGGCTGGAGCAATTCTTTCTATTGGCCATAAAAAGCGGGCAGCGATCCTGGATGGCAATGTTAAGCGGGTTATCGCAAGGCTTTATGCGCTTGACGGCTGGGTTGGTAAAGCTTCCGTGCTTAAAAAATTTTGGGAAGTGGCTGAAGCCCATACGCCAAGCAAGCGTGTTGATGCATTTTCTCAAGCTATTATGGATTTGGGGGCTACGCTTTGTACACGTAGCCAGCCCAATTGCTCAATTTGTCCTTTTGTTAATGATTGTAAGGCTTACAGCACGCAATCAATCGTAAAGTATCCCGAGAAGAAGCCTAAAAAAACCTTGCCCATCAAGCAAGTGCATTGGTTGGTGTTGGCTTTTGAGGGGCAATTTTTTATTCGGCAACGCCCGCTAGAGGGTATTTGGCCGGGGCTGTTTGGTTTTATTGATTTTGATGACAAAGATGCTTTGCGGTCGTTTTGCCACGATAGGGACTTGGATGACGGGGAATTATCAGCTTACCCTGAATTTCGGCATACCTTTAGTCATTACCATCTAGATATTTCAGTGAATCTAATGCAATGCTTGGATGAGCCTAAACACTTATCTGACCTGAATGGTGAATGGTTTGATCCATGCAGTCCAAAATCTATAGGTTTTGCTGCGCCTGTGGCAAAAGTTCTGCAACAGTTGCAATTAGCGGTCTAGGCCTTTACTCTCTGCGGCATTTAATGATTTTGAGTTAAGGGGCTTTCTCATGGCACGTATGGTTTTTTGTCGAAAATATCAACAAGAATTAGAAGGCATGGCAACGCCACCTTACCCTGGCCCTAAAGGGCAAGAAATTTTTGAGAATGTTTCTCGAAAGGCGTGGGAAGAATGGCAAGCCCATCAAACGCGACTAATCAACGAAAAACAACTCAACATGATGGAGCCAACCGCTCGAAAATATTTACAAGAACAGCAGGATTTGTTTCTCTCAGGTAAAGACTTTGACCAAGCCGAAGGGTATGTGCCTGAAGGCAAATCGTAAGAGGGAACGTGCTGTATAAATTTAACCCAATAATTTTTTTAGGAAAAATAGCGTATTAGGCTTGACTCAAAAAAGATTACAGGGTTAAATACGCGCCACTTGTTTGAGCATGCCCAGTTAGCTCAGTCGGTAGAGCAAGGGATTGAAAATCCCTGTGTCCGTGGTTCGATTCCGCGACTGGGCACCATTCA
>JAPOUS010000058.1 GCA_026708525.1 Cellvibrionales bacterium | reverse complement strand
TTACTGCCTTGGAATGTGAAGATTTAAAGCTAGGTGTCGTTGGCTGGACGCTTACAGCTATATTAGCATTTTTTAGTAGCACCTTTATTTATTCATGCAACCATACGGTTTGAAAATTTGGCCCATCAGAAAGAGGTGGCCTAATGGGCTTATCAATTTGGATAGTCATTGGAATTGGAAAATCTACTCCTATAAGAGCAACCTCCCCTTGCTTTAGGTTTGGTAAGAATGAAGCTGCTGACCTATCAATTTCTCCACAAGCTCTCTCAACAACCTCTCTGTCTCGGTCGTTAGTTAACCGATGGACTAGCAATGTACCCATTTGACTAAGAACACCCTCAGTGATATCCCTAGGCCTCTGGGTTGTTAAGCAGATATTTAAACCATATTTACGACCTTCTTTTGCGATCATCTCAAATGCATCAAGTTTTGTAGAGTGATCCTCTGAACCTACTCTTTTACCTAGAAAATTATGAGCTTCGTCTACAACAGTTAATAGCGGTCTAGATCTGAACTTTTCTTCTCTCGCAAATTTTAACAACTTCCTACCTATCACGTTTGCCAACACTTCCCTAGCATAAAACTCATAACTCACATCACTCAGACATAGCCTCAATGCTCTTTTTTCATCTTGAAAAAACCTGTCCAATACTTGAGTTAAAGTACTTAGACTTTCATCAGCCTGAAATACTGTTTTTAGCGATTGTGTATAGGTAACCGCTTGAATTCTTGTCAATAACGATGAGCAATAACCTAAGTCATTATTTTTATCTCCCCATTTGTCTCCATTGTCCCAGCAACATTCTTCAACGATCTGTTTTATTAAGAGAGAGATATCAAAGGGCCTTGCCGGATCATCGACCAATTTAGAATTGTCTCCAGTGTTTAAGGCCCGTCTATACAACTTTTTAGATTGGTTGATTTTAGGAACATATCCTGAAGTAAAAATATCTGGAGCCAACTTCGCCAAGCGAAGACTTTTGATAGCTTCTTTAAGTTTAGGACCCTGTACCTTTCCGGAAGGGTCAAACATCGCTAGAAAATCAGACTCCATGAAGTCAGTAGGAGGTATTCTAATTTCAGTTGAATTTTCATGCGTATGAATAGGACTGCCAATATGAAAATGCACTATAACGTCGCTTTCTAATGAACGATATTCGCTAGTAGCATCAATCACAATAACCTTGGATCGTTGAAACTTAGAACACTCCTCAATAACTTTTGCCGTGGTCCAACTTTTACCACCACCTGTTGCTCCTAAAATAGCACAGTGCCTTCCAAATAGTTTTTCTGGTGTGACTTTAATACTGCTTCCTGTTTCTCCAGAAATCATTCCTAAATCAATACTAATAGGTGCAGTCTTATGATTATGAACACCACCATTCATCAATTCAGGTAAAACTGACAGAAATTTAGATGGTGCAGAAAAAACTCTATCACCTAAGCGAGGATATGAAAAAATTCCTGCTTGCACCTTCAAGCTTTCGATATCAATGGAACCTAACAACTGAACAAATCCAATTGCATCTAAATGATTAGTACCATGAAATTCTTGAGTCAACTCTGATCTATCTCTATCAGGCAGCCTAATTTCTGTTAGCCTTCCCAATGCAATACTTTGCTGCCCCTCAACTAGTACTAATTCTCCTACCTCACCTCTACCATAACGAGCTCCATCAATGTAACTACCACTAACATCTCCAGCATGAGCTAAATTAACTTTTACATATTGAGCAGTTACAGTCGATACAACACCAACTCTGAGTTCATTACGCAAAACACCTGTTTCTGCAAACATTTGCTCTAGACTCATATTATCTCCCAGCTTGCTTTACAGCTTTAGCAAGCTGTTCAGCCGGACTAAGAGCACGTAAATGAGGAATTAATTTTACTAATTCGCTGAATGAGGAGTTTATGAAATGAATATCATACCCATTAGCAGAAAGCTCAGTTAATTCAGACCAATATAGGCTTGAACCGTTATTTCCTTTATTACTAACATGGGAAGCAGATTTAAAATCTGTAATTATTAATTTCAAACTCGGGTTAGATTTTATCGCTGAAACTATAGGCTCAGACAAATGATCATCATTAAAACCAAAACCTGATACTAGAAGACAATTATTTGGGGTTCTTAAGGACTCTATAAAACGAGATAGCAATTCTAGATGAGGTTGAATAAAAGCTTGCTGATACTTGCCTTTCGCTGGATAGATCAATGCAGCGTGCTCTGGTGATGGATTCACACACTCATAGATCTCATCCTTAACTCTTTCCCAGCTTACTGAACCATGTAATTTAAATAATTGAAAAACACCTTCAACAAATTCATGGGTATCACTATCGCGTCTTACCACATCAAAATTAAAAAAACGCCCATCGAAACGACGCTTTCTTGTGTATGAAAAACCATCAACAACCATCATGCCTAATTCAGAAGCTGCAGTTTCAAAACACATATCATAATTAGTAGTAAAAACTTTAAGCCTTGGGTCTCTTACCCTTCTGCGAGCTAGTTTTTGCAACAAGCCTAAGTAAGAGCTCAAATCACTACTTGGAGATCCGATAAACGAAGTGCAAGCTTCAAGAATAGTTTTTTTAACCTTAGTGACAAAAGTGTTTACTTGTGGATCTTCATTAAACAATTGATATGCATCGCACTGAGATAGAAAGTGCTCAATATTAGGGTTTTCAAATTCAGAGTAATTTACTTTATCGCAAACTGCTTTAGCCTCTTCGGATAATTTCTGATAATCATCAGCACCGGGTATTGATTGAGGACTTTTCCACATAGACTTACACCACAAATCCCACATACTTGGCCCGGCAACCTCCGCCAATGAAGTCCCACTACCTGCGAAAAAAGACAAATTAGGTAATTGCAAAGCATTACTGAGAACTTCACTAAGATACTGCTTACTGTCAGACAGGATTTTCTGCTGATCTGGACTAAGCACTTTTAAGCCGCCTTCATCGACAGGAAGGCTGTTCAATTTACAAAATGATGCCTCGTCTAAGGGTTGCCAAATAGATGTGCCGGGCTTTAGAAACCCTTGAAAACCATCTAGATTCAAATTTGCTTGATCAGTCATACCCGTCCCTGCTTATTTTATACTTGTAATTAACGTAATCGATCTTAACAACAGAATAACATAACTAATTCAGAAACTTGCATTTCCAAAGTGTCGAATATCTAAAGAATCGAGCGTCCAAAAGGTATACGTTTCGAACATGCTAAAAACATGCGTTCGAAAGTGTTGATTTTAATTTCGAACACTGCATTCTCATTACCTCTAGAGGTTTAGGACACAAATTGAGGACAAAATGACAGTTTTCAATTACAGCAGAGTTTTGTTCTGGTCAAGTAAACCCGGACACTAAAATTTGTGCGGTTAATTTATGCATAACTAACGCGCTTCGCTTGTTGGCTGGTG
>JAPOUS010000191.1:1268-3443 GCA_026708525.1 Cellvibrionales bacterium | reverse complement strand
ACCCTTACCATGCTCTTCCCACAGGTTATCAACAATCGCCATACGATGGTTAACATTAGGGATATTGGCAACGACTTGCGCCATGGGTCTGTTAAAGAATTTAACGAGATGAGAAAACTCAACTTGGGTTTTCAAGAATGCTTCTTTTGATATTTCACCTTTCTTCAAGGCTACAAAAAAAGGGTGATTGGGTATATCTAACGTATAATTTACGGTTTCTAGACAATCTTTTATCGAGGGGTTTAAGCTCATACTAATTCCTGTGTTAACGCTTATAAATAGTAAATCAACAATCTAGTAATCTGTCTTATCATTAACTAGTAGTTCGATGCACAGCGATTGTCTTGTTGCAAAACTCGTTCCCACGCTCCTGCGTGGGAATGCATATTGGGTAAATAATCGCTTAAGCTCTAGGCGTTCCCACGCAGAGCATGGGAACGAGGAGTGAGCTCTTTATAGCTTACCCCACCCGACAAATGCTGTGCACTGAACTACTAGTTATTCATAAGTGATAGACGTATTACAGACGCATATTTCACATAGAGAAAAATTTATTATTTAATAATTTAACTAGCTGCTATGCGAAAACCTTACTTTAATCTATTTATTCAATTTTTGAATTAGTATTTATGATAAAAATGAATCTTGTCATTATAAATGTGAACTTGATCGACAATATTAAAATATTATTAAAATAATTTTTTATAATTTACCAATTATATAAATAGATAAATAGATAAATATTTTTTATATAAATTTAATGCACACACAGATGAGAATAATAAAAACAATTTAATTACCATAAAAACCTTTTTATTAAGGGGTTTAAGGCCTAATTCAATTGTTTATATTATTATCATACGAATAAGAAAAATATAAACTCAACGAGAAATATTTTAAAAGTTATTGAGTTATTTTATTTATACCCATAAATAGAAAAAAAACTAAAAATAATGGGAGAGACACAGTAAGCATGTAAAGCTTAATGTTAAAGCACAGCAATCTCCACCTAAGAAGCTAGCGCATCATGGTCAATGACAGCTGGCTCCATGTGGCGCCTAGAAAAAAATATCAGCGCAAAATATATTGCCTGCCAGATTCATGCACATTTATGGACATAAAACTCGACTAAGCATTAGCGGCTTCAATAAAGGTCTTTTCAAGATGCTCTGGGTGATCTAAGAAAATTTGGAACATTTGCTCTGAAAATGCATCAGGAAAAACATGATTAGCCCCTGACTCTAATGCCTTAATGGTCTTACTGGCAACGTTAATCGGGGCGGGTTTATCCATCGGATTTCCTTCTGCTAGGCGTGTATCGTGTGGGCCTGGTGAGACGTTGATGACACGAACAGATGTATTTAATAAGTCCGCTCTTAATCCTTGAGAGTAGGAGTTCATAGCCGCTTTGGTCATTGAGTAAGTACCAATACTCGGAAAGTTAGCCATTCCAGCAATGGAAGATACATTGATAATAGCGGCTTCTTGTGACTGCTTAAGTGTTGGCATTAACGCATTTGTTAGTTTGACTGGCCCATAGAGGTTTACGCGCATTTCAGATTCTAGTAGCTCTAGAGCATCGGGGCTGCTGCAGGTTGTCATGCTGATAATGCCAGCGTTATTTATTAATACGTCTAACTCATCTACTTTGGATACGACGGAATCTATCGTACTGTAATCTTCTAAAACAAGATGAAGGGGCTGAAGAATATTTCCAAACGTATTAACTAACTCATCTAAATTACTAAGGTCTCGTGCACAAACATAGATTTTTTTTGCACCTTGCTCTGCAAATGCTCTAACAAAACCCTCGCCTATCCCTCTATTAGCGCCTGTGATTAATACCGTTTTACCTTTCAATGAAAACATAATAGCTCCTCGTTATGTATAGTCTATTGGCTATCTTTTCGTAAAATTTTTTTTCTAAAATATATGTTGTCATGCTGTCTATTCACGATGGATTCTATTTATAACATGTATGGCATGTGCGATAGATTGACTCTGCTTTTTGCTGTTAATCACCCTAACAACTATTTTGTTAAAATAGGTATGTTTATCGAGTAATTTCTTAAACTATCGACCAATCGAAAACACTGTGAATAGTGATACCCTGTAAATCGTTAGTAATCTTCCTAAAAGATATCGCAGTTACCGGCCTTGCCCCCATGCGCCAGC
>JAPOUS010000191.1:0-1258 GCA_026708525.1 Cellvibrionales bacterium | reverse complement strand
GTGCACAGTCGTTAACGCTGCGATGACTTACGCAACGATTAATCTTAAGCGAGATATTCCGTGATTCACTATGCAACTGCCAAGCTTGATGGCTCAACGCGTACACCATGTCCAACCGTTTCCAGCATAGGAATATCTGTATCGTCATCACCAAATGCCCAGCTTTCCTCAATACAAATATTATGCATTAAGGCATATTTCAATACAGCTTGCCTCTTCCCTTCACCAATACAAGCTGCGCCTGTCAACTCCCCAGAATAAATACCGTCAATTATTTCTGGTTCAGAGCAGAGTATGTCATCGGCTTTCAAGTAACGATTGAGTGGTTCCAAAATTGCCTCGAAAGAACCTGTCACCAACACGATGCGTAAATTGTCTTTTTTGAAGCGTTCAACTCTTCCTAAAAGTTCATAATTAAAAAAATATTTATTTTCTATCTGTTCGTTAACCCATAATTCAGCAAGTTGCTTAATATATTCTACGTTATGACCTCGAAGAACAGAGAAATAGTGTCTATTTATTAATTCTCTGGGTTGATTGTTTATAAACATTTGCTTTAAATTTATTTTAAATGCTTCATATTTATTTATATTTTTATGATCCTTCTCAATCATAAAATCGAGAAAACTAAGCAAACTTTTTGTATTGATCAAGGTGTTATCAACATCAAAAAATGCAGCCTTTTCTTCTACTTTACTCATACGGAAAGCGCCTCTTTTTTTTCTTTGGCTATGCTCTCGAAAACATGCGCGAAGAACTCTCCAGCCATTGCTACAAATGCATTTGGGTTTTCCAGGGGAATAGAATGACCACAGTTATCAAAGTCGATAACCCTCTCTTGCCAGAATTTCTTCGCATCAAGCCTATCGTAATAATCATAATTAAGAAGATCGTCGTTAACACCTCGTAATACAGCCGTAGGCACTTTGCTTAATTTGAGCATTTCTAACTCATTGATTAAATCGCCACGCTGAATACTTTCACCAAGCGCTTCTCTAAAACGTCCATCGGTTTGTCGAATATGCGATTTAATAGCATTTGTACTACTTGATTCTTTATCATGGACAAAAGCCAGTGAGAATCGATTGATTTCTTCTTCATCAAGCGCGCCCTTAAATAGTAAACCATCGGTTGGGTCTGGACTAAATGCTTCTGATAATGACTTTAGTGAAAATGCAGGAGAGGAAATCAGCATGATACCTATCGCTTCCTGATGGTGATCGATAGCCTCCATGATTGCGTGCCCACCGACACTTTG
>JAPOUS010000261.1 GCA_026708525.1 Cellvibrionales bacterium | reverse complement strand
TCATTTATAAAAAACTTTTATAATATTATTTATAAATATTTTTTAATTAAAAAATAGTCTATTATTAACTTATCAGTATAGAAGAAAAAACCAATATGAAAATACTGGGCATTACACTTCTTTTAATATCAAGCATACTACTCACTGCATGCGACAAAACTAAAAGAGCGTCAACTCACAGCGCAACTGCACCCTCACCAATTGATATAAAGCTCTCGATAGAAGGCAGCTTTAAAAAAATGATGAATGCTGCATTTGAACAAAATGAAGAAATTTACTTTTCGTTTATTGATAACGACAACTACATTGGCATGGATGACTTTGGTCAGATTATAGAAACAACCAAAGTACTAAAGCAGCAATTTATTCAAAATAAAAAAGTCATTGATAGCTACGAGCTGTTTGAATTTGATCGCATAGTGACTAAACCTCTATCCAACACCATCGTCCTAGTGCTTGCACAGGTACGCGTCGAAATAACCACCATCACCAATCAACCACTGGCATTTTTTGGCGGCTACACGCAAATTTGGCAGTTACAACAAGGCCATTGGAAAGTGATTAGCTCAAGTAGCACCCTTCGCCCGGTTAACAAAGTCGACGAATAACCGCAAAAACGCACATAGAAAGGATACTTACGCCACTTTAGGCAGGACAAAAGGCGTACCTGTTGAAGGATGCGCAATCACATCAACTGGGTGCTGATAAACGTTCTCCAACACGCCCGAAGTGAGCACTTCAGCAGGTGTACCCATGTGAGAAATCACCTGATTATGTATCAGGGCAATTCGGTCAGCAAACAATGCCGCCGTATTTAAATCATGAACAACAGCCACCACCCCTAGCGGGCAGGATGTATCTTGAGCAAGTTGCTTAAGCACACCAAAAACCTGTGTAATTTTTGCCATATCCATTGCTGAAGTGCATTCATCCAACAATAAATATCTTGGCTCTTTCACTTCATCGTGTAACACCTGTACCAATACACGAGCTAACTGCACACGTTGCCGTTGACCGCCTGAGAGCGCCAGATAAGATCGAGGCAATAACGATTCCAGTGATAAAAGCGAAACCGCTTTATCAAACACCTGCTGCTTTTGCTCGGGTGATTCAATGAGGTGCATACCCATCTCGATAATTTCTCTTGCCGAGAAACTCACCTGCATATCCACTTGCTGTGGCATCACGGCTCTTTTTTGCGCTAACTGCTGCACAGACAAATGGGATATATCCTGATCATTCATTCGAATGACGCCATCATAAGGCAGCTCGCCACTCATCGCTTTAAGCAGTGTGGATTTACCGGCACCATTGGGCCCACACAAGGCCACAAGCTCGCCCGCTTCAGCGGTGAAATCCAACTTATCCAAAATGGCTTGATTGCGATAACTGACAGTAAGTTTTGCAACAGAAATACTCATGACACCGCTCGCTTTTGTTGCACCAGCAATAAAATAAAAAATGGGGAGCCAAGTAGCGACATAACAAGCCCAACAGGCAATTCAGCAGGCGCAACAACAAATCGTGAAATAATATCAGCAATTAACAATAACGCAGCACCTCCAAGCATCGACAGTGGCAATAGGTGCTTATGGTCGGCACCGACCAGCATACGTAACAAATGAGGCACAACTAAACCAATAAATAAAATAATGCCGCTAATCGACACAGAGACACTCACCAGCAAAGCCGTGAGTACCAATAATATTTTTTTAATTCGCTTAACATCATGACCCATTTGATAAGCGACGTGCTCACCCATCGACATGGCATTGAGAATGGCGCGATATCGAAAAATAATAAACAAACCAACAAGCAAAATGGGGCTTGCCAATGCAATATTTAACCACTCAGTTTTGGAGACGCTACCCATAGACCAAAGCGTTAGGTCACGCAATTCAGCATCATTAGCAAAGTAGCTTAAGATGCCAATACCTGCACTGCCCAAGGCACCTACCGCAATACCGCCCAATAAGAGTAAAGAGGTTTCAGTTTGCCCAAAACGTGTGGCAACACGATACACCAAAAAGGTCGCCAACATGCCACCGGCAAATGCGCCAATCGGTAGAAGATAACTGACCAACACAGCCCCTAAACTACTTAAGAGGACAATAACGCTAACTGCACCAAAAGATGCACCCGCCGAGACACCAATTAAGGTGGGATCCGCCAATGGATTCCTAAACAGGCCTTGCAAGACAACACCAGAAGCTGCCAGGGATGCGCCCACCAATATCGCGGTGACGGTTCTCGGTAAACGTACCTCAAGAATCAAAAATTGAATAACATCAGCATTTTCAACGCTTGATAGATGACCAAACAACACCATCAAGGAAGAAAAAATATCAGAGGGGTGAATAGACATTGCCCCTAATCCTAAAGAGGCAATACATAACGCAAGGCTAACTAGCGTTAATAACGGATAAAACCAAGTTCGGTAGGCAATCATCATGAGTATTAAAAATTCTCTGCGGATTCCCTCCCGATCATGTCATGTTATTTATTTGCGAGGGTTGTTTCTTTTGGTGAATCGCCTGATGTTAATTGCTCAAGCACATCGGTAAGACTTGAAGGTAGGCGTGGGCCAAAGCTTAATAGCTCGGCACTGCCTTTAAATATAATGCGATTATGTTTAAAGGCTGGCGTAAAACTAAACTGCTTGGCGATTTGTGCTTTATCAATCGGGCCATGTGTGGCAATAATAATAACTTCTGGGTTTAAGCTAATCATTGCCTCGGTAGACAGTGGCATATAAGCGGCATGATTTGCGGCATTAACCAGCCCTAACATATCTAAAATAGACTGCGCTTTGGTTTTCGTACCTGCTGCATTCAAGGCATTTGCCTGCATACCCAAGAACAATAATGCACGCTTACCTTTAATAGCTTGCCCAATGGTCTCACGCTTGGCTAAAAAGCTTTGTGTTGTAGCATCGTATTCCTGCAAAAAGGTTTTGGTTTCCTCAGGCTTATCTAACGCCTTACCCACTTGTTCAATTTTGTTGCGAACACCAGCAAGTGTTGGCTCAGATTTAACGGTAACAATATCAACGTTCGATGCTTGCAACTGCTTGATAACATTCGGAGGGCCAGCAGCATCAGTGACTAGCACTTTCGTCGGCTTAACAGATAATACCCCTTCGGTGGATAGCGCACGCATATACCCAACACTTGGTAAACGAAAAACTGCCTTAGGATGCACACTGGTATCGTCACGAGCAACCAATAAACTTTGCGCATCAAGGGCGTAGACGACTTCGGTTAATGAGCCGTCGATACTCACTAAACGCTCAACCGCAAAAGAGAAACTACTCAATAGAACAGCTAAAAAGAGAAAAACTTTACGCATACAAACGACTCTATATTTTTTTATTATGTTTAAAATCGGGCAATGGCATCATTGCCCATGTCATTTACTGACCGTTATCTGAAAGAATCATGTATCGAATGGTGACTTGTC
>JAPOUS010000081.1:3083-3473 GCA_026708525.1 Cellvibrionales bacterium | reverse complement strand
AACCTTGAAATTTAGCGCAGAACCTCAAAATCAATTATTAGAGATGCCCTTAAGCCTCTAATCTATTTTCTAATTAAGGAACTGACTTCATACCTTTTCATCGAATGTTTTTTTACTTCAAAAACAATTTGTATCGATGAACATTATTTATCCACTGGCCATTATGGCCTCAATAAACCTCCATGCAGAAACATTTTTAGGTTATGCCGACATTCAAAAAGGGCAGTTATTTGCTCAAAACGACACCCAAAGATTTCGCATCGAGGCTCCCAAAAAAATAATTCGGGAAACAAAGTCTCATCTTAAATTCAACCCTCTTCTGCACTTTAAAAATGCCGAGATAAAAAAAGACACTCTATACATCACCCAAACACCCTCAATACAAAGTGG
>JAPOUS010000081.1:0-3073 GCA_026708525.1 Cellvibrionales bacterium | reverse complement strand
ACAAAGTGGGCAGCTCATTGAAGGCATCTTAACTCAGACACAAAAAGGGTATGAAATAAACAACCTCCCCGTTAGATTTAATGAGAGCACAGATTGTTTTAACACAGCCTTTGACGACCAATCAAAATCTTTTTATCTAAACAAGCCTGTTACCGCCCTCATTAATCAATCAACACAGCCAGCAGTTATTCTATCAATCCTAGAACACTCTCTCTTTTCAACATCTAACAATCCTTTCATGCTTCTCGGCGAAGCAGCACGCACCATTCAACAGAACCCATTACTATTTTTAACTCAAGAGGTCTACAACCACCCTAAAGCAAAATCTAACGAATCTTTTATGGTGAACCTAGAAAAAACTTCCGATATCAAACCGGGAGACTCGGTATTAATGATCATATTAGGTGGAAGAACAGGCGATGATTTCGAAGCTGTTGGAGGCCATTTATCTCTTGGGTTTGGGCAAGTGAGCGAATCACTCACAATTGACACACAGATCTCCAATTTTTATCCTCGACTCGGTGAAAAGGGAATAATTCCAGCACATACTCATCTGATAGATTTTTTTGGGGGACTAACCATTGGGCAACTTAATTACCGACCGAATTATTGTTTAGTTCTTTATGGTATCAACACAGAAAAAATCGATAAAATGCGAACTGTTTTTGGTGAAGCACTCCATTACATGCGGTCTTCCAATGATCCTGTGGGACCTACACACAATTGCTGCACCACTACTTGGGTTGCACTAAATTCTGTGGGATTTGTTGGCAAGCATAATCCTGACACACAGCAAACACAAGCCCCTTACTACCCTAGGGGGCGCTTGAAACATACCCCTAAGAAATATTCTCCCCAGTCAATCCTCTATACCGTTCATAAAAATTCTATCGGAGAAATTTTTCCACGCATTGCCTTTGAGCAAATTGCTGCCAATAGACACGCACTAAATCCAAAGCGCATTGATTTTATTTTCCTTGCTCAGACGCCATCCAAACGAGCCATCGGCGGTAAACCTATGAGAACGTGCAGTGACTTTTTTTGGTTTCTTAATATACAAAAGATCAAAGAGAAAATTGAAGCGTCCAAACGAATGAGCGCAGATCAGATTAACCGCTGGGTAAAAAAAACCATCGATTGGCGACTAAAGTAATTTAATCAAAGAAATGTCTCAGAATTGCCTTACAGCCCACCATATAACCAAAGGTAAATGCTTTAAAGCCGGAAAGGCATTAAATGATTACTTACTGCCTTAAGAAATATAGTCTGAGCCAATAAAAAGTAATGGCGTATTTTAATTACTAACTAGAAAATCCTTCATAAATTCAACAACATAATCTTCCAAAGAAAGGAAACGGTTATAGATCTAGATTATTATTCAGGAAAAAAATGCTCCCGAAGGAGCATTTTAGTGGGTGGGGTTAGTATTTATATCTTATAGCTCCCATTGTGCACTCCGAAAGCATTAAGCAAGGCTTGATTATTCAGCACCTCAAATAAGTTATCTGACACACCTATTTTGGTTATAAGGCCTCTTCCTGGATCATTAAAAAGATCAAAAGCCGTGTCTCCAGGAAGTAAGTTATTAAAATTATCTCGTTGATTCTGTATCGCTCGAGTAAGATCATGCAGAGCCACAGGACGCGGAAGCTTCATTTTAGCATTTATACTGTTAACTTCTGCCTGAGCTTTTTCTGCAGTTGATTTAGCTCCTAAACTTTGTGCTTTAACGGCTTTAAGTTCATCTACCAATTTGCCAAATTGGGCGCGTGCCTTACCTGATAATTCTTGACCACTACTTTCAATCTCCTGAGTACGATCTCTTAGCTCTTTTAGGACTGATTTATTTGATTGACATAAACCTGTTAAATGGTTGATGGCCTTATCCGTATCCTGAGTTTTTTTTCTGTTGTAGATCAGCCAGCTCACTGAACCAACGCCAACAACTAGTGCTGTACTAGCCACAAACATGGTAGCTAAGAGCCTTATATGGATGTCATCACCTTTTTTCTTAGCATCTTTTGTCACTGGAGCTATACCAGCAGAAAGCAAACTAGACTGCAAAAAAACGAAAGCGACACACATCAACTGCACTAACATTAATTTCTTGAACTTATATTTCACGAATACCACCTTAGTATCAAGTTTCTTTTAAATAAAAATAGGAATACGACCATTGCAAAAAATAGATTCAAAAAAAACACTTAAGTTCAATCAAACTTAATCGAACATGATTATTTTTTAACAAAATACGTATTAATGAAATAATGCCTATTTTCGTAAATAACATTCATATTTACATTACACAATATAACTATTAGACACACATGCACCAATCTACCACCAGCCACTCCTAGCAGTATAAATTTTAACCCTCATAAAAAAAAACAATACAATAACAACATACTTTATATATACTTTTTAACTAATAGTATTTTAATACCTATAAAACTTAAAAACTCTTCAATTGCCCACCATTACTATGCTCCCTTAGAAAGCCAGAAAAGAAAGCCACAAAAGCAATGCGCCTGCGCGGGGGCAAAGTCGTTAAAGCTATGATTACTTAGGCATCTATTAATATTAACTATAGAGCACCTCTAATGATTGCTTCCGGCTTCTGTTTTATTGACATGTCTGTTTCTACTAGCATGATAGTAATCAAATAAATGAACGATAAAAATACTTTACCGCAAACCCTTCGGGCACTAATTTCAAGGCTTTCATCAGTGTTGTAGGTTTTTGTTAAGGTGTTGAACATTAACGGCAACCTACGCCTTGCCGTAGGTTTTTAAGGTGTCAAAATGGTAACCTCCGCCTAGCTGAAGGTCTTTAAATTAAACGCAGGGCCCCATAACCCATTAATTAATAGAGACATCCTTAACTTTTCGAAAAGGTCTTTGAATAATTTGACTTAGATTAGGGTAACAGGCTAAAAATTCTAGCCGTGTGCCGGGCAGAAAAAAGCCTCTCTAGAAATTCATGCTATTGCACATTAAAAAGGCCTTATGATCTAGGGAGCCTCTGATTAAGTCCAAATGATATCAGCCGGATTCCAAAATGCTTTATTAGCAAG